>JACOTG010000117.1 GCA_016178505.1 Planctomycetota bacterium | reverse complement strand
TCCTGGAACGCTCCTCGCTCCTTGTCCGTGAACCCCTCCTGCTTGAAGAGGTCTTCCACCTCGCCCTGCGTGACGAACCCCGCCCGTCGCCCCTTGCGCACCAACGCCTCGAACTCGGCGATGCGATTCTTCATGATCGTCCTCCTCCCTCGCCTCGTAGGTCACCCTGGGAGGTCCTCAGGCTCGCAAAAAAACCGTCGGACTTCTTTTTCGACCCCACACGCCACCTGCGCTCGCGGCCGCGCAAAGTGCATTTCGTATCGTCGGAAACGGCCGAAGCCGAGCAGAATCGACCCACTTCATCACTTCGGCTATCGACTGACACCCCACGATTCTTTAGTCGTCGCGTTGAGGTGACGCCGCGATAAATGATGGCCCACCATCACGCAAAACGCGATCCAAGGACCGGCACAAGCGGCTACGTTGCTCCGAGATGCCATCAGGAACGGATTCATATACGAGTCCGCTCGCCGAACAGATAGGTTCGGACCGATGTATGCACGAAGCCCACGCGCGTCAAACGAGATCCGACCGACGGTGAGCCAGAGCAATACTGGCGTTGCGGACAAACCCTGGTGCCAAAGAGGCCGCGTGGAAGGAATCGTGGTTCGGTGTCACTGCCGCGGTGTTGTGGCTACGAGCGAATCGATGATCCGGTCACTCGATGGGGGAAGGATCAGCAGCGGATTCGAGTTCGAGTCCACCAGACCTAGTGACCCATCTCCTCCGCCAAGATGCGGCGCACGACTTCCGTTATTCGAACCTCGAGTTCTGGGACGTCTTCCACTTCGGCACTAGCGTCGTCGAGCGACGCAATCGAGCGGACCATGCGTTCGCGTTGTTGATCCCGAAACAGTCGACGCTGACAGTCGATTTCGAGGCGAAATTGGTCACCCGCCGGCCGAACTGTCGCATGCACGAAAAGTGCTGCCGTCGACTCGGCCCATGGATCCGGCACATCGGCGATGACGTCACCGGCAACGTCGTCGCGCTCTGCCGTTCCCACAACCTCGGACACGGCGACCGTCGCCGCATCGAGAAGGCGCAAGCGGTCGCCAGAAACCACGACATCGACGCGGCTCGGGTTCCACGTTGCGCATCCGGGGAAAACGACGAATCCGAGCGCTACTCCGAGCGCGATCACGGCATTTCCGACCATCCTGACGCGACACCCGCCGGGGACCGCCCGAAGACGCGTCTGGATCACCGCTCGGGGGAAAACCGGTCGATTGGAGAGCTCACTCGTCTTCGTCCTCGCCCGAGGACTCTTCGCCGGGATCGGTGGGAAGGTCGAGATCATCCTCCGTGGATTCGCCGAAGGTCGATTTCTGCAGTCCTTTTTGGAACTTCTCAAGTTCGCCGTCGATATTCGTGACCGACTGAAAAACCTCGTCCTCGACGAAAATATCGCGTTTGTCCTTGAGTGCGAGGACGAGACAGTCGCTCGGCCGAGCATCGATGCGCACTTCGCTTCGCTTGCCCGTCCATTCACCGTTGTCGCCGAGGATTTTCTGCTCGAGGACGAGAGTCGCGTAAAACGTGTTGTCCACGATGCTCGAAATGATGATCTTCCGGATCTCGATCGAGAAGCCCGACAGCACGAAGTTCAATAGGTCGTGCGTGAGGGGGCGCTGCGCGCGTTCGCCACGCAATTCGCGAATGATCGCGGCCCCTTCGTTGAGGCCGATGAAGATCACGAAGGTTTTTTTCTCGTTTCCGAGCAGCACCGCAACTCCATGCTCCGTCGGACCGATGACCTTCTTGATCTGAACCTTTTCCATCCAAGCACCCTTCGAATCGAGTTCGATGCGGCTGACTCCAAACCGGGCCCGCGCCATTCTAGCTTTCGCGGGGCAAAGGGCCAGGCGAGCACGAAACTCAGCCGATCTCCCGCAAGAATTCTGCTGCCCGCTCCGGGGGGACAGGATTGATGTAGAAGCCGGTTCCCCATTCGAACCCCGCAACGCGAGTGAGCCGGGGAATGATCTCCAAGTGCCAGTGGTAGTGTGGAAGCTCCGCGCGATCGAACGGGGAAGTGTGGATGATGTAGTTGTAAGAAGGATTACCGAGAGCCTTCTCGAGGCGTGTGAGCACCGTGAGGAGGACGGTCACCAGGCCTTCGATCTCAAATCGCTGAATGTTCTCGAAATGGGACGAGTGCCGCTTGGGAACGATCCATGTCTCGAACGGAAATCGTGGCGCGTACGGCGAAATCGCGAGGAAATTGGGGTCGTCCATCACGATCCGATCTCGCGCGGACAGTTCTTGGTCGACGATATCGCAGAACAGGCAACGACCTCGATACTTGAAAAACGTCTCGCATCCGTTCATTTCTTCGGCGACGGCGATCGGGACCGTAGGCGTGACGATGAGTTGCGAGTGGGTGTGTTCCAGGGACGCGCCGGCCGATGCGCCGACGTTCTTGAAGATCAACCCGTAAACGAATCGGGAATCCTTCTTCAAATCGACGAGTCGATCCCGGTAACTCCACAAGACTTCCTGCACCAATGCGGGAGTCGATGCAGTGAGCGAAATCTCGTGTTTCGGCGTCTCGATGATCACCTCGTGAGCCCCGATCCCGTTCATTCTGTCGTAGATGCCGTCCCCCCGCTTGTCGAGGTTTCCCTCGATCTGCAACGCCGGGAACTTGTTCGGGACGACCCGGACTCGCCATCCCGGCTGATTGGCTCTGGACTGACGATCGCGATAGGCAAGGATCTCGGGCGGCGTTTTCGATTCGTTTCCCTCGCAAAAAGGACAAAACTCTGCCCGAACCGGTTGCGGCTCGGACTTGAAGTCGGAAGGACGCTTCTCGCGTTCCGTGGCGATGATCACCCAACGGCCGACGACTGGATCCTTTCTCAGCTCCGGCATTCGATTCCCCTCTCATCTGACCGATGCCTGCTCCGCGTCACCCCGCCGAGCCGACCTTCGAACGAAACCAACTCGACTTCACCTGACGCCGAACCGAGTCTCGATCTCGCGCAAGAGTGATCCTTCTTGCGCTTTGTCGTCCTCGACTTCGACCCACGTTCCCCTCTTGAATGCTTCGCCATAGTCACCGTACGTCCCGGACAGCTTCTCTCTGATGATGCGGAGGCGAATCACGCTCTTCCCACCATCGCCCGACGATATGGTCGCTTGCAACCGTCGTCGGTAGAGTGGACTCGTTTCTCCGACGTAGTCCGATTGAATCGTTCCGACGCCGGGATCCGCTTCGACGACCGGAAAGTAGAACTTGATGACATCTTGCGTTGCCTTCCAAGCCGCCTCGCGCGGAACTGGCGCTCGAAGCACGCTACCTGGAGTTTCGAGGACGCAACCGCCCATGCCGAGCAGGATGATCATCGCGCCGGCAATCCAGGACTCCCGAACACTAGACCCTTGCATCGGGTTTTGCGTAGCGCCCCTCGGCAATGGATCGACGCTAGAAACCGAAACGACGAAAGGCGGGGGATTATAACCGAGGCCGTTGATCCGCCAAGAAAGCGGCTTCGCGCGACGATGACATTGTCGCGTATCGGCGACATCCGCCGACCTCTCGAGAAGACTCTTCACGAGCCCGTCGGCTAGAATGGACGCTTGAATCAGCCCGGTCGTGACGAAAGTCGATGGGCACGAGGCTTGCCAGATGTGGTAGTCGAGTTGAATTCGAGGTGACTACGGTGAGTCGACCCTTTCCCGTTTCCGTTTCCGCCGCACTCCTTCCCTTCGTGATTGCTTTCGCCTCCAACGGCATGCCGGCGGGTTCATCGGGCGGTTCGTCGAGCGGATTTGCCGCTCATGGCTCAACCCCTCCCAGCGCAGGAGCTAGCCCGCCTGCGGCTCACGCTTCGGGTGCCGCGTCAGCCGGCACGCACTCAGCAGCGAACGGCGGCACGTCGGCGCATTCACCAGTTTCCCCGCCTACCGCGTCTCGCGGGGCTCAAGACGGGAATCCGGCGTCGTTCGGTCGCACTGCAAGCCATCCATCGGGGAACGACGCCACGATCCAAAGCCGTTCTTTCTCCGACGCCGAAGTCTCTCGATCCCGAGCTGCTCAGATTTCGAGCGGTCGTTCGCCGTCGGCAACCGAAATTGTCCCGTCAACCGGATTCGGACGAACGAACGATATGCATCGCATGTCCCAGCCTACGAGTTTCGGCACGCTCTCTTCCTCGAATACGGACGATGGGACGCCGACGACGCGGACCGTTTACGGATCCGATCCCGTGCCACGCAACGGAACGTGGCGATCGGAAGATCATCGGTGGAACGCGGATCTCTTTCGCTGGCGTCCCGGAACCGAGAATGTACGCTCGCGTGTGACGGGACCCGCGCTCGGCTCTTCTGGTTTTTCGATCCCGCCGATGAAGCTCGAAGACCCAAACCGCACGAATCGACTTACCAACGCCGATATCTCGCGGCAGACGCGCGGGGAGTTCGCGCAGAGCGCAAGGCACTTCTACACTTCTCGCGATGATTCCCGATTCAGTTCCGTGAGCGGCGGCTTCGCACCGCATGGGACAGTCGGCGGCAGACCGTGGCCGCGCGAGGATGGCGCGAGTCTCTCAGGAGGTTTTGCGCCACGCCCGACCGGCTCAGGACAATCGCACGGCGCTCGAACATTCGGAGACGGTGGATCGAGGCGATGTGATCCCTTTTTCGCGACAGGTCCGTTCTATCTGCCGCTCTGGCCGTCGTCCTATGACCTGACGTACGCTCCGTCCGTTGCATCCGGGCCCGACTACGACGACGCCTACTACTTCGTCGATCAGGACTCGGACGTCGAGTCCGACTCGGGGATCGCCGGATACGAAAACAGCGACGAGCGTGGCGATACCACCGAGGGCGAGAACGAGGCCGATGTTTGGCTACGTCTTGGGGATGTCTTCTTCGCACAAGGAGAATTCGAGCGCGCCGCCGAGGCATATCGAAAGAGCGTGGACTCGGCGCCGGATGCTGCGCTTCCCCACATCGCGCTCGGCGAAGCACTTTTCGCGATCGGGCAATTCAACGAAGCCGCGGCACAGCTACGGCAAGGGATAGAGCTCGATCCCAGCTGGGTCAACGTGGACTTGGATCGCCGTGAACTCTACCCGGATCCCGCGATTTTCGATCAGCGACTGAAGTCCGTCATCGCCGCGACGGAGCAGGATCACTTCGACGCGGCAGGCGCATTCGTCGCCGCGTACATGTTGTTCTTCACGCACAACGCTGGCGACGCGAGACCCCTCTTCGAACGCGTGAAGGAGATCCTCAGCGAGGACGCCACCTCAGAGCTGTTCCTCTCCTGCATCGCCGAGCGATCCGGCGAAAACAGGTAGGCTTCCCGCCGCACGGCTGCCGAGAGTCATCACGATCGACTTCGATTCTCGAATCTCGATTCTCGATCATGGAGTCGATGCGGGCGCGATCGACGAGGAATTCCGTTCGGCGACTTCGCGCAGGAGCCGGTCGACCAGTCCGTCCGTAGTCTGATGGTCTGCCTCCGCCTGGAAGTTCAATATGAGTCGGTGTCGCAGCACTGGCTTTGCGAGAACCCGGACGTCGTCTATGCTCGCCGCGTTTCGCCCATGGAGCAGTGCTCTTGCCTTCGCGCCGAGGATCAGTGCTTGCGCCGCTCGCGGGCCGGCCCCCCACGCAAGCCATTGATTCACAAAATCCGGAGCGCCGGCGCCCGGCCGGGTTGCGCGAATGAGCTGCACGGCGAATGCAACGACTTGCTCGGGAGCCGCACGACGTCGAACCAATTCGATGTAGCCCAGTACCTCATCCCGAGAGAGCATTGGCTCGATGTTCTTTCGAAACAGGGTCGTCGTTCGACGGAGGATGACTGCTTCGTCAGCAAATGACGGATAGTCCACGCGGACGTTGAACAAGAACCGGTCGAGTTGAGCCGTCGGCAACGGATAAGTTCCTTCTTGTTCGATCGGGTTCTGCGTCGCGAGCACGAAAAACGGACGCGTCAACGCGTAGCGTTTCCCCACCGAGGTGACGTATCCCTCTTCCATCGCCTCCAGGAGTGCAGCCTGAGTCTTGGGCGGCGTGCGGTTGATCTCGTCGGCGAGAAGCACTTGCGTGAAGACGGGTCCCGGAAGGAATCGGAACTCCCGCTCCCCCGAATCGCGGTCCTGAGCGATGACTTCCGTGCCAGTGATGTCTGCCGGCATGAGATCCGGCGTGAACTGAATGCGGCGGAATTCCAGCGACAAGAGTTCGGCAACCGATCGAATCAACAACGTCTTCGCCAGGCCCGGCACGCCGATCAGGAGGCAGTGGCCTCCGGTGAACAGGCTAACCAGAAGTTGCTCGATCACCTCGTCGAGACCGACAATGATCTGTCCGAGTTGCTCCCGCATCTCGACGTATCGTTGGCGCATCGTTTCCGTCGAAGTTTCTCTCAGATCCATTTCGCTTCCTGTTCCTGCGGTCACGGAGAAGTCCGATCGCCTCGGACAACCTCCCGTTGGACCCCGTCGACAGCGTGAGAGCCGACGAAAAACTCGAGCGGGAAGACGCGCTCGGCCGTAGCTTGGTCTCTTGTCGCGCGGCGAACACCCCGGATTGCCAGTCGGATCGGGTGTTGAATCGCGAGCCCGATGAAGCGACTCGAAATACCGACGTAGACCAACCAGTTGATCAAGAGCGAATAGCGCTGGCTCAGATGCTTCCGGTGAAACAGATACATCGCGCGATGAAAGTGGTAGTTCATCCGGAAGCTCTCCTGCGAACTGCTTGCGCCCTTGTAGTGAACGACCCGGTGGGCACCGACGTACCAAACCTTCCAACTCCGCTGCCGTGCTCGGTAGCACCAGTCCAGATCTTCACCGTACATGAAGTAGCGCTCGTCCAAGCCTCCCATCTCGTCGATCACTTCGCGGCGAACGAGCATGAACGCGCCCACGACTGAGTCGACTTCGTAGCAACCGCTGGGATCGAGGTAGGTGAGGTTGTATCGCGCAAATCGCCTGCTCGACGGAAAGAGACGACTCAACCGCAAGAGTCGGTACAAGGACAATAGAGGCGTCGGAAAGCTCCGACGGCACGCCAAATCCAGCTCGCCATTCGGCCGGTCGAGCCGACACCCGGCCACACCGACGGGAGGATTGCGATCCATGAATTCAATGAGAGCTTCCAACGTCCCGGGCAGAACGATGGTGTCGGAATTCAGAAGCAGAACGTGGCGACCGCGGCAGAACCCAAACGCCCGATTATTTGCGGCCGAGTACCCCTCGTTTTGCGAGTTTCGAATAAGGCGTACGCCCGGAAACTCGCAAGCCACCATCCGATCGCTCCCGTCGCGGCTCGCGTTGTCGACGACGATGATCTCGGCCCGCAGTTCCGTCAACCTCGAGAGAACCGATCTCAGGCACTGTCGAAGGATGTCCCGGGTGTTGTAGCTGACGATCACGATCGAAAGATCGACGGTTGCACTTGCAGACGACTCGTCGATTCGCTCGGAGAGTCGAGACGCGCCCGCATCAACGTGCGACGTCGACAACGCGTGCCCGTTTCGGTCGGGCGACTTCGGAGTCTCGAGACGGACGCCGTTTGCACCGGCGGAGGCCCTGGACAGGCGAGTCGATGTCGGTCGATTCAAGTATCACCCCTCAGGTTCATCGTCCGTTTCCTGAGGAATCTGCATTCGAAATCGCCGGCGCTTCGGGTCCGTGGGACGCGGCAAGCGACGAGCGACTGCGCCGTTTCTTGAGTGCCGAGGCGACGGAACGGGCTCCCTCGGGATAGGCACCGAGCAACGAACGCTCGCACGCCAAGACGCGCAGGATCACAGCGGCCTCCGCGGCAACGAGAAACGGAAGACCAACGATGAACCGCGCAAGCGACTCGTGCTTCGCGAGAAGAAGCCACCGATTGCGCAGCGATCGTCGACGAATTGCCGCCGGCACGTCATGCCTGTTTCCGCGTCGCCACCGTCGCCGATGAAACGCGATCGCGCGTGGCTGATACGCGCAATTCCAGCCAGCACGGCGAAGTCGCCACGCAAGATCAGCGTCCTCCTTGTAAGCGACAAAGCTCTCGTCGAACGGCGATTCGTCGGGGCTGCTCACGGAGTCGAGCGCGGCTCGCCGAAAGACGGCAGCAGCACCACACGCTCCAAAAACCATGGCAGGTCGGTCGAAGCGTTTCGGCGCGCGGTCACCTTCGCCGCGATTCACGACACGTCCGATCCACGTCAGCGCGAGGCCGGCGGCGTCGACCGTCTGCTCGCTCCCGTTCGGCTCGTTCCCATCGAATCTGATGAGCTTTGGCGCGACACTGCCGATTCCGAGATCGCTGCGGAACGACTGCATCGCATGCAACAGGAATTTCGAGTCGAGACGGCAGTCCGGGTTCAGTGTGAGTACGAACTCACCAGTCGACATCGCTATTGCCAGGTTCATCGCCCGACAAAATCCCGTGTTCCGGGGAAGTCTTCGGATCACGATCTCAGGCCACGCTGCGCGCACACGCGAAACGCCATCGTCATTGGAGTCGTTGTCCACGAGGATGATCTCGAACGGCGCGTGCTCTTGCCGTTTCAGCGATTCGATGCATCCGCGAAGATCAGCCGCACTATTCCAACTCACGATGCACGCAGAAACTCGTCCGGGCCCATCTGATGGAATCCACGTATTCCTGCCGCTGGAGACAGTCGAACGAGTGATCAAGATGCCGACCCGATTCCTCTCGATGGGGCGAGCGCAGCCGCCGCCGGGCTGCTTTCGACTTTACCAGGATTCCGCACGCCCGCCGACATTCGTCCCGATTCGTCGCGTTGATGACGACGCTTCCGCTCGATCGAAGAGCCGATCTCTTTTTCGGACGACGTCAAGAGTCGGTGAAGGTCGGCACGCTTGACGGTTCGCCGGATGGTTCCGCGATCCGCAATGACGGAGGGCAGGCGCGCGACGCCAGCGATGATGCCGCGAGCCCACGCGCCCCATTCCCCCTCCTTCACCGCCATCTTGAGAAACCAATAAAGTTGTCCGGAGACGAGCGACGGAAAGTAGCGGATGCCGAGGGAGACGGGCATGTTCTTGCCGAGCAGTAGGAGCATGTTTCGGGTCGAGTGATAGACGGTGAACGGATTGATCTTGCTCCCGGTCGTGGCGCTACCGACGTGCAACACGACGGCGTCCGGGACATAGATGCAGCCCTTGCCCACGAGCTGGGCTCGAAAGCTCAAGTCGACGTCCTCGTGGTATGCGAAGAAGCGCTCGTCGAAAAACCCGACCTCTTCGAAAAGGCTGCGGCGGTACAGCGCCGCGCCGCCGCACGCACCGAACACCCACCGCGGCTCGGCATACTGCCCGACATCGACTTCACGATGGCCGATCGGATATGGCACGCCGCGGCGCCCGAGCCCATCACCAACGTTGTCGATCGTGCCCGGGTTCCGAAGGCTCAGGATCTTCGAGGTCGCAGCAGCAGCTCGCGGCTCACGGTCGAGGGTGTCCACCAGCGCCGAAAGCCAACGAGCAGAGGGTCGGGCATCGTTGTTCAGAAGTGCGAGGTAGGGTGCCTGTGAATCAGCGATGCCGCGATTCACGGCGACGCTGAATCCGTGGTTGCCGGCGAGTCGAACGACTCGAACGTTCGGTCTCGCTCGAGCAACGGAAACAGAACCGTCGACGGAGCCGTTGTCGACGACGATCGTCGAAAAGGAACGAAAAGTCTGCCGGTCGAGAGAGTCGAGGCAGTCCGGGAGAAGTCGCTCTCCGTTGAAGTTCGGTATGACGACCTCGACCCGCGGAGTCGGAATCATTCGCCCCGATCCGGGAAACTATCGCGAGCGACCTGAATGGAATGGAAGGCCGCCGTCCGTCACGGCCGACCACCGCCCTAGGTCAGGTTTTCCCTTCTAGAGTCCTGGCGCGACTGAGGTTTACGTCAATGACCCTTCAGTGCGCCCTTATAGCAGTGCCCCCCCGAGGTGTCAAAAACAAACTCGCGCGACCGTGCAACGCCCGAGGCCGTCACTCGTTGACACCCCAACGGGTCAAGTTTAACGTACCGCCTCGCTTTGGCGCCGTTGGGTGGACCGCCTCGGAGCAACAAAGGGAACCTCATTGGCTCTGTTCGACAAGTGCCGAAAGTTCACGCGGGCTCGGGAGCTGATGGCGGAACAGCTCTATCCGTACTTTCACCCCATCGCCGAAAACAGCTGCTCCGAGGTGTCGATCGACGGTCGCCGCTTGATCATGATCGGCTCGAACAACTATCTCGGGCTGACTCACCATCCCAAAGTAAAAGAAGCGGCAAGACGAGCGATCGATAGGTACGGCAGCGGTTGCACCGGGTCCCGTTTCCTCAATGGCACCCTCGACCTGCACGAGCAACTCGAGGAGCGACTCGCGCATTTCATGCGTCGCGAATCCGCGCTCACTTTTTCGACCGGATTCCAAACGAACCTGGGAACGATCTCGACGCTCGTCGGCAAGGGAGAAGAGATCTTCTGCGATCGTGAGAATCACGCCAGCATCATCGATGGATGCCGCCTTTCGTTCGGCGACATAAAGAAGTTCAAGCACAACGACATGGAAGACCTGGAGCGGCTGCTCTCGCAGTCGCCGACGGACGTAGGGAAGCTCGTCGTCGTGGACGGCGTGTTCAGCATGTGCGGGGACATCGCAAACTTGCCCGCGATCGCAGAGCTCGCAAAACGATTCGGCGCTAACGTCCTCGTCGACGAGGCTCATTCGATCGGCGTTCTCGGCGACAGCGGCCGCGGCGCGGTCGAGTACTTCGGCGTCGAAGATTCCATCGACATCGTCATGGGCACGTTCAGCAAATCGTTCGCGTCGCTCGGCGGCTTCATTGCTGGAAAACGTGAAGTTCTGCATTACATCAAGCATCACGCACGCGCGCTCATTTTCAGCGCGAGCATCCCGCCGGCTTCGGTCGCCGCCGTGCTTGCGGCCCTCGAAATCCTGGAAAACGAACCGGAGCGGCGAAAGCGACTCTGGCAAATCGCCCGTCGAATGAAGAGCGAGTTCGATCGCATGGGCTTCGACACCGCGGGCACGCAGACCCCGATCATTCCCATCGTCATCGGCGATCAGTTGAAGACGTTCCAGTTCTGGAAGCGACTGTTCGAGTGCGGCATCTTTGCGAACCCGGTTACGACTCCGGCCGTACCGCCGAACCGAGACTTGATTCGCACGAGCTACATGGCCGCACACACCGACGAACAGCTCGATCGCGTGCTCGAAGTGTTCGAGAAGCTCGGAAAAGAGTTCGGCCTCATTTGAGGCTGTGCGACTCCATCGGGCACGCGACCGCATGAGCACATCGTCGCCGATCCCAACCCGCGCCGCTGGCGTAGACGACGTCATTCCTCTCGACATCCGACGTCGCTCTCATCGCGAGCGGTTTCTTGGCGTCGCGCCGCTGCTGTATCGCGCCGATCCGAACTTCGTCGCGCCGCTGCGTGTCGAGCAGCGACGACTCTTCGACACGTCCCGCAACCCGTGGTTCGCTCATTCGGAAATGGCGATCTTCGTCTCGGAGCGTGGCCGGAAAACGAGTGGGCGCATCGCCGCGATAGTGGATCGTCGGCATGACGAGCACCGCGGCGAATCGGCAGGATTCTTCGGTTTTTTCGAATCCATCGACGACCCCCATTGCGCGGCGGCGCTCTTGGGCCATGCCGAGCATTGGGTTGGCGAGCGGGGCGCGAGGTTTATTCGAGGGCCCGTGAGTCCGTCGATGCATGACGAATGCGGCGTCCTGGTGCAGGGCTTCGATTCTCCGCCCGTCGTGATGATGCCCTACAATCCGGCCCACTACCCCGCGCTCATCGAGGCGTGCGGATACTGCAAGGAACGGGACTTGATCGCGTACGAATTCATCACGAATCAGGCAATGCGACCCGCGATCGTTCGCATCTCGGAGACGATCGAAGCGAGCGGTGCGTTTCGGGTTCGCGAGATCGAAACCAAGCGATTCCAGCGTGAGGTCGAAACCGTCCGGCGAATATACAACTCGGCGTGGGACGACAATTGGGGGTTCGTGCCGCTCGAGGACGACGAGTTTCGGTGGCGAGCCGCGAGCTTGAAATCCATCCTCGATCCGCGACTTGCTTGCTTCGTCGAAGCTCGTGGCGACGATTCGTGGAACGCCGTCGGGTTCGTCCTTGCGATTCCCGATGTGAACGAGATCCTGATCCACCTCCGAGGTCGCCTCACGCCGCTCGCGATCGCGCGACTCGTCTTCGGTTTGCGCCGCGTGAAGACGGCTCGTGTGATCATGCTCGGCGTCGTCCGTGAGTATCGGAAGCGCGGGCTGGAGTCCTTGCTCCTGCGCGAAGTCCATCAACGTGCCGCACGAGCGGGCATTCGGCGCGGCGAACTCTCCTGGGTGCTCGAGGACAACCACGCGACGAATCGCACGATCGTCAAGGCTGGAGGCCGTGCGTACAAGGTCTACCGCATCTACCGCAAGAGCATCGTGTGAGCCGGCGCCGCACGGCACGCGGCGCTGGATCGAGATGCATCCATCGCTCGTCTTGCACGTTTCGTTCTTCGTTTTCTTGTCGGCAACGGTCGCCGTCGGCTTCCAGCGCGTGCCGCATCCCCTCGTAACGCTCGGCCTGAACGTCGGAGCCATCGCTTTGTCGTTCGCCGTCGCAGCGACCACGCGCCACGTCCGCGAATCTCGCGGCGCGATCTTGCGCTTCGTCCTCACGCTTGCCTTGGTCCCAATTGCGTTCACCGAACTTGGTTGGATCATTCCGTACCTGCGGCCGATTTCGGCCGAGCCGCTGCTGATCCGCGCCGATCAATGGTTGTTCGGGACGAACCCGACGCAGTGGGCTGAGAAACTTCAAACTCCGTGGCTCACGGAGATCCTGCAGTGGATCTACGCCAGCTTCTACTTCATCCCGACCGTACTTGCGGCTCGCTTGATCGCGACTCGGCGTTGGCTCCAGCTCGATGTGAGCGTCGTCGCGGTGATCCTCGGATTCTACTCGTCGTATCTCGGATACTTCGTCCTTCCGGCGCGGTCTCCCGACAAGATCCTGCCACACGGCGAACCTCTCGTCGGCGTCCTTGCGGCGGAGTCGATTCGGCGAACACTAGAAAACCTCGAGAACATCGTCTTCGATTGCTTTCCGAGCGGACACACGGAGGTGTCGCTCCTCGTATTGTGGCTCGCGTGGCGATTCGATCGAATCGCCTTTTCGATTCTCGTCGCTCCGATCACTCTGCTCGTCGTATCGACGATCTATCTCCGGTATCACTACGGAATCGACTTGGTTGCAGCCGTCGTGTTTGCGATCGGCGTCCTGCTCGCACTCCGCCCGATCGAAAAGCGAATGCGTGCCCACGACGCCGTCGGGTGACTAGGACTCGGACGGGACGCGTCGTCGAAAGACCGGCAGTAGCACGATCCCCAGCAAGAATCCGCCGACGTGGGCCCACCAAGCAACGCCTCCGGCGCCGACGTCCGAACCGGCACTCGACAAGAGTTGAATCAAGAACCAAAGCCCGAGGAAGACGAATGACGGGATCTCGACGAACGACGCGAAAAAGAAGATTGGGACCAGCGTCATGATTCGCGCCCGAGGATAGCTGACCAAGTAGGCCCCGAGCACCCCTGCGATCGCGCCGCTCGCACCGATCGTCGGGATCGTCGAGTTCGCGTTCGTCGCCACATGCACGACCGAGGCACCGAGTCCACTGAGGAGATAGAACGCCAGAAAGCGCACATGGCCCATTCGGTCCTCGACGTTGTCGCCGAAAATCCAGAAGACCCACATGTTCCCGATGAGGTGGGCGATCCCTCCGTGAATGAACAGACAAGCGAAGAACGATCGTGCGACGTGATAGAAGTCGACGGGCAGATCGATCGAGAATGCGCGAGGTCCGAACTCGAACTGGACCGGAAGCGTGTCGGCTCCCCGTCCCAGGAGTTGCATCACCGCGGCCGGAACGACTCCGAACCGGTGAACGAACGCGGTTTCCGCGAGTGGGCTCATGCCGAGTTGCCACAGGAAGACCGCCACGTTCGCTGCAATCAAGGAAACGGTGACGACCGGAAAGCGACGCGAAGGCACGTCGTCCTTGATGGGAAACACGGCCCCCTAATCTCGCTTTCCTCTCGAGCCCTCGAGCCGCAATCGGAGAGTTACTGCGTCGGCGTGATCTCCTTGATCGACGTGTTTTCCCCGTCGAATGACAGTAGCCGCCCGCGTCCTTCTTCTTTCGTCTCGAGGTGAACGGGGCGCTGCCAGATTCTGTGGATTCCCTTCAACGTGTCGAGCGCCTGATCGAAGCGGAGATCGATGCCATCCCACTTGTGCCACAGGTACAGCTCACCACGGTTCGAGTAGTTGCCGTCGGTGACGTAGATGAACGGCTGACCCATGTTAGTGAGCGAATATAGGAGCTGCTCCTTCACCTTGGCGAAGTCGCGGTCGCCGATCTCGTACTGACCCGAACGGGGATTGTATCGATAGACGAAGAGCTTCTGCTCGCGGCAGAAGTCCTCGTTGAGGAACGTATCGATGAACGACACGTCGTTGTAGATCTTGCGGACTTCGAAGATCTTCTGGCGACCGAGGCCGAGATCGCGATTCCAATTCTTCTTCGCAACGAGGTCGTCGCACTCGTCGAATTCCTTCCCGAATTTGCCCTTGTTCCAACGGTCCTCGATGTCTCGGAACAACTCCACCCCGACCTTGTAGGGATTGAGCGCGCCGGGTCGCGTGCCCAGCGTACCCGAGTGATGGTCGGCGTAATCGATGAGCTCCGAGTCTTTGAGAATGCGTTGAGTCATCAACGTGGAGTGCCAGTATGTGGCCCAGCCTTCGTTCATGATCTTCGTCATTCCCTGCGGAGCAAAGTAGTACGCCTCCTCGCGGATCATCGAGAGGATCTCCTGCTCCCACCGCTGCAGCGGGGCGTACTCGAGCAGGAACTCGAGGACGTCCTTCTGCTTGTCCTCCGGGAATCGCCTCTTCCGCTGGATCTTGTCTTCGAGGCGTCGCTTCTGCGCCTCGAGGAACTCGGGCGGGTTGATGAAACGATCCATGTACTCTTTGCTGCGCAGGCGAACGACGCCCGCACGCAGCGCCGCTTCTTCCTCGTCCTCGCCGCCAGCTCGAGTACGACGGTCGTCGCGTCGTTTCACGAAAGGCGCGTGGTAGTCGACGAGGTTCTCGAGCGTGAGACAGACGTCGATGAAAGTCTCGACCTTCTCGTGCCCGAGCTTCTCGATGTACCGGCGAATTTTCGTGCCGTGATTCGCCATCTTGTCCATCATCTTGCGATCGGTCTTGCTGAACCACAGGTTGTTCTTGAAGAAGTCGCTGTGCGCGTAGACGTGCGCGATCACGAGCTTCTGATCGACGAGGGCATTGCAGTTCATCAGGTACGCGTAGCACGGGTCGTTGTTGATCACCATTTCGTAGATCTTCTGCAACCCGTAGCTGTAGCCCTTCGAGAGCTCCTCGTACTCCATGCCGAATCGCCAGTGCGGGTAGCGCGTCGGGAATCCGCCGAACGCAGCAACTTCGTTCAGCTCGTCGAAATCGAGCAGCTCGAAAAACGTCTCGAAGAAATCGAGACCGAACTCGGACGCGTAACCGCGGATCTCGTCCTTCAGCTCGCGAAGCTCCGAAGTGAGGTTCATCTGCCCTTACCGAGAAATGCCTTGATGGAATCCAGTATCCCGTCCCGGTTGAGGATCTCGCTCGTGATGAGCCGATCGTCACCGGCAAAATGCTTGTCGAGGTCACCCTTGAATTGGCCGCTGCCGTACGCGCTCTTCACCTGGCCGTAACAGAAGACGTTCGCCTTCGGAAGGATCTCCTGCTCGAGCAGCTCGGCGCATCGAGAAGTGTCCTTGCCGCTCCAGTTGTCGCCGTCCGAGAAGTGGAACGGATAGATGTTCCATTCGTAGGGTGAGAACTTCTCCTGGATGAGCTTGAGACACAGCTCGTAGGCCGACGAGATCTTCGTGCCGCCCGATTCACGTAGGTGATAGAAGGTGTGCTGATCGACTTCCTTCGCCACCGCATCGTGCACGACGTAGCGACACTCGATGTTCTTGTACTGCGAGCGAAGCCAAGTGTCGATCCAGAACGACTCGATGCGCACGATCTCCTTCTGCTCGTTCCCCATCGAACCCGACACGTCCATCATGTAGATGACGACGGCGTTGTTTTCCGGACTCTGCTTCGTCTCCCACGACAAGAAGCGCTTGTCTTCCCGAATTGGCAGGATTCTCGGCTTCGTCGGGTCGTACGTTCCCATCATGAGCTGCCGGCGGAGCGCCTCCTTGAAGGTTCGCTTGAAGTGCCGGAGCGATTCGGGGCCCGTCTTGCGGATGTGCGTGTAGCGATCCTTCTCCGCAACGACGTTCTTGTTCCCGCGCGGCTTGATGTTCGGAAGCTGGAGCTCTTCACCGAGGATCTTCGCGAGCTCCTCGAGCGTGATGTCGACCTCGAGCAGGTGCTCGCCCGGCTGATCGCCGCCCGGACCGTTGCCCTCGCCGTCGCTCCCGACAGGCGTGCCCTTTTCGCCATCGCCTTGGCCGACGCCTTCACGCTTGTTCGAGCCGTAACGGAAGTGAGGGATCTCGATCTGCGGCAACGGAATCGAAACGAGATGCTTGCCCTTCTTGCCGATCAGCTCGCCGCGGGTGATGTACTTGCGAAGATCCTTCTTGATCTTCCCGCGGACGATCTGCTTGAAGCGGAGAAGGTCCTTCTCGATCTTGTGCACCATGGTCTCGATCTCGGGTCGAAGCGGTGGTTGTCCGTTATCCCTTCACGTCACCGCGGGCAAAGATGCTCGCCACGTAGTGCAGCACGTCGTTCGAGCAGACGTCGCAATATCCGTAGTTCTTGATCAATCGGTTTTTCACGATGTCGATCTTCTCTTGCGTGTCCTTGTCGACGACGGTCGACACCAGGCTCGTGAGCTTGATCGAGTCCTTCTGGTCCTCGAAGAGCTTCAGCTCGAGAGCCTTTTGTAGACGCTCGTTGGTCTTGTAGTTGAACGTCTTGCCCTCGACCGCGAGCGCGCCGATGTAGTTCATGATCTCGCGGCGGAAGTCGTCTTTGCGACTCTCCGGGATGTCGATCTTCTCTTCGATCGACCGCATCAGCCGCTCGTCTGGCTCTTCGTCCTGCCCCGTGTACCGATTGCGGACGCGCTCCTTTTGCGTGTAGGCCTTGATGTTGTCGAGGTAGTTCGCGCAGAGTCGCGCGATCGCATCCTCGTCGGCGCAGATCGCGCGCTGCACTTCGTTCTTCACGGCGTCCTCGTACTCCTCTTTCACGACCGCAAGCAGCTCCTTGTATCGCTTCTTCTGCTCTTCGCTCGTGATGAGGCTGTGGTGCTTGAGCCCGCTCTCGAGCTCGTTCAGCACCATGAACGGATTGACGCAAGCCTCAACGTCGTCGCGCACCAACGCATTCGAAATCTTGTCCTGGATGTAGCGCGGCGAGATGCCTTCCATTCCCTCGCGCTCGGATTCCCCGCGGAGTTCTTTGATGTTTTCTTCGGTGAACCCGGGAAGGCTCTTGCCGTTGTACAGCTTCAGCTTTTGCATGAGTGACAAGTTGGCCTTCTTCGGCTCTTCCAGTCGAGTGAGGATGGCCCACATCGCCGCCGTCTCGATCGTGTGGGGGGCAATGTGCTTTCCCTTGACGGCGCGGCTGTTGTAGTCCTTCTTGTAGATCTTGATCTCTTGGTCGAGCGTCGTGTTGTAGGGAACGTCGACCTTCACCGTTCGGTCGCGGAAGGCCTCCATCAACTCGTTGTTCTGCAGCTTGCGATACTCGGGCTCGTTCGTGTGCCCGATGATCACTTCGTCGATGTCGGTCTGCGCGAACTTCTTCGGCTTGACCGTGTGCTCTTGCGAAGCACCCAGGAGATCGTAGAGGAATGCGACTTCGAGCTTGAGCACCTCGATGAACTCGACGATGCCGCGATTCGCGATGTTGAATTCGCCGTCGAAGTTGAACGCGCGCGGATCCGAATCGGAACCATACTCGGCGATCTTTCGATAGTTGATGTCACCGGTCAGCTCGGTCGAGTCCTGGTTCTTCTCGTCCTTCGGCTGGAACGTGCCGATGCCGACGCGGTCCTTCTCGCTGAGAACGAGTCGCCGAACCTTGACGTGATTCATCACGCGATGCCAATCACCGCCGTAGCGCTTCAGGAGCTCGTTGTAGGTTCGCCGGCACGCCGGGCAGAGCGAGCCTTCCACCGGGATCTTGTATTCGAGACCCGCGCCCTGATTGAGCTTGTCCAAGAACCGCGTGCGCACATCGGGCGGGAGCAGGCGCAGCGGCTCTTCCTTCATCGGGCAATCGGTCCAGGCGGACGAGCCGTTGTCGTCCTCCCTCCACATGAACGTGTACAGCGCGCCTTCCTTCGTCTTCGAGTAGGCTTCGAGGCCCTTCTTGAGAAGACGGACGATCGTGCTCTTCGCACTGCCGACCGGCCCATGGAGGAGCAGGACGCGCCGTTCGGTTCCGTATCCGTGCGCCGCGGACTTGAACGCCCGGACGAGGCGCATCAGGGGTTTCTCGAGTCCGTACACCGCGTCTCGGCCGTCACCGACCGGGTCGTCGAAGAACCGGAATCGAGTCAGCTTCTCCTTGTGCTCGTAGATCTCCTCGGTCCCGTACGACAAGACCATGTCGTACACACGCTGGAACGCGTTTCGGACGACGCGCGGGTTGCGCAAGACGATTCGGAGGTAGTCCTCGAAGCTCCCCTCCCAGTGCTGATCCTTGAAGCTGTCGAGGTCGAGGTTCTCGTTGATCAGCGCATAAACTTCTTTCAGGTCGACCATCTGTACCCTCCTCCGAGGTCCGCCGCACCGCGCGATTCCAGGAAGTCTTCGCCGCTGCGCTTATCGGAAATATCGTTTCGAAAGTGAACCCCTCGCCGAGATTTCGAACCGCACCCTTCGCTCAACGCGATCCTCGGGTTCGTGGCGCGCATCGCGTGCCCGGCCGAACCGCCAAGGAGTCGGCGAACATGCCGCCGGCCTTCGTACGAGGCCCGCCACCGACTCGCCCGGTTCATCGCCGGCGCGTCGATTCGGCACGATTCGAGACGACCCTGCAAGCCAACGAAAGCTCGTCTCTCGTTCGTCGCGTGCGCATGATCGCCACCCATCGACCGTCGTCGTGAATCCGGCAGGCTTCGAACCAGGGCGGGTACGTCGATGCAGGCCTGACGAGTGAAAGAACGCCGAGAACGCCCAGCAACCGCACGCCAGTATAACATCACGCGAATTCGACCCGCACCGTCGCGGGGCAGGCCGAGTCGGGGGAATGAGCAGCGCCACGCACACCTTCCGTCGCAGCACCTGTCACCGCCTTGCGATCCGGAGCACGGACGCCTAGGATGATCGCGGCCTCGCAACCCTTTTGCCCATACGTCGTACTACCTGGCTCTTTCGGGCCGTCCGGGGCTCGTGCCCGAAGCAAGATCGGGGGTTTCAGCCGTCCGATGAAAGACATCGACTCGGGATTGATTCGTCGAGCACAACGAGGAGACGTGGCCGCTTTCGCCGAAATCGTTCGTTTTTATCAGTCGCCGGTTCTCTCGACGATCTATCGCCTCGTCGGCGGCCACTTTCCGGAAGACGTCGAGGATCTCGGACAGGACCTCTTCATGAAAATCTATCGATCACTCGACCGATTCGATGGCGAGCGTGGGGTCAAGTTCTCGACGTGGCTGTTCACCTCGGTGAAAAACCTCTGCTACGACCATCTGCGGAAGAAGAGACTTCCGCTCGAGTCCATCGACGCCTGCCGCGACGACGATCGCGCGCCGCGACGCCAACTTCCAGATGACGCGCCGGAACCGGGAACGGAAGTTCTTTTTCGCGAGCTCGGAGATCGCATCGGTCACTCGGTCGCGCGCCTTCCCGTCGAGCAGAGAACGGCATTCGTCCTTCGCGAGTATCAGAGCTTCAGCTACGACGAGATCGCGCGCATGACGGATTCGTCCGTCGGCACGGTCAAGTCGAGAGTGTTTCGCGCCAAGGAAAACCTGCGGTCCATGCTGACCGACTATCTCCAGGCAAGGTAGACACGGGAGAAACACCCGATGAACGAGATCATCGACTGCGGAACGGTTCGAGGAGAGATCTATCTCTTCATCGAACGCGAGCTGCCGGAAGATCGCCTGCGCGGGATCGCAGCCCACATCGGAGACTGCGAGCGTTGCCGCGAGTACGAGTCGCGCGTCTCCGACTTCGAGAGCGTGTTGGACCGATGGGACGCGCCGGCACCCTCGGCGGGATTCGTCGAAGCCGTGATCGAGCGCGTCGCACAGCATGAGCGAAATCGCCGGGGAACGTTCCGCCTCCAAGCGCTGGTGTGGGGAGTGCGTGGGATGCTCCACTCGACGTTGCGGATTCCGCTGCCGATGGGAATCGCCGCCGCTGCCATTCTGGTCCTTTCCGTTTCGCTGAACTTCGTGTTGATCCGGCCGGCTCGCCCGACGCCGAGCGGCGTCGATGGAGGCAATCCGCCCGTCGTCATGGTGCCGGGTCCGAGCCACGTCACGAGCACCGGCGACGCAACCGCCGCTGGCGGCGTCCTCGGTGAGCCGAGGTTTCCCCTCTTTCAGCCGGACATCTATCGCATCGCGAACACCGTGATCAATCGCAAGAATCCAGTCGGCCAGTCCACCGACGTCGAGAAGAAGTGACCGCACTTCACAAACGCTCATGAATGCGACGATGCCGCGCCCGACGAGTTCGATGCGACCATTCGTCGCGCTGACGCAGATCGCATTCGCCGTGGTCGTTTTCCCGAACGCCACTCCGGGGCAGACCTCGCCACTCGCGCCGACGAACGGAATCACAACGCTCGAGGCCACGTCCTTCTGCCGGGAAATGGAAGCCGCCTTCGCCGGGAAGGACGCGAAGCGCTACGGATTTCTGCTCGCTTCGAATTACGATGGCGACCTCGGATGCGTCGATCGCGAAAAGGCGCTGGAACGATTTCGAGCCCTCTTCGAAACACACCGGGAAATCCAGGTCGCACTGAAGCCGGTCGCGTTCGATGAAGACCGAACTTGCGCCGCGCTCACCGTGAACGCGCACTTCGATCTCCACGGCGACAAGTCGGACGTGCTCGCGCCGGACGCGACCTATCTGTGGGTGCTCGCGCGGGAAGACGGCCGCGTGAAGCTTCGAACCGAGATCGAGATCGAATCCGATTCAGCCAAGCGCTCACACGCACCCGCATTCGAAAGCACGAAGGCGGGCTTCCACGTCGACCGACCGGCCGATTGGCTCTTCCTGGATCCGAAGAAGAAGGGCCTCACCTCGGACATGGTGCTCCTATTGAAGCCGTCTTCCGAATCTCTCATTTGCCTGGCCGGGCTCGACCTTCCGCGCGAGACCGATCCCAAGGAAGTGCAGACCGGTGACGACGCCATGCTGCAGTCCCTTTGCCCGAACGAGTTTCAGCTCCTCCGCTCGGGTCCGATCGAGATCGGTTCGGCGAAGGGTTACCAATCACTGCTGCGCTGCACGTTCGAGGGGCGCCAAATCGAACGGTGGCGATTGACGTTCATCGAAGGGCGCGCCATGTACGCCATCGTGTGCCATTCGACTCCCCCCGAGCAGTTCGAGCGCGAGCGCGACGCCTTCGAGCGCGTCGTCAACAGCTTTCGAATCACGGCGCCGTGTTGCCGCCCGGCCGGCGCGGTCGACGGTCGAATCTATCGATCGAGCGAAGTGCGTTGCCAGTTCGCCGCTCCGACAGGCTGGTTGCTCCAACCGGCGCGCAGCGATCTCGCGTTCCAGGTCTATGTCAATCCACCCGACGGCAAGAGCTACGTGCTCGTCGGTGCGGAAAACGTCAAGTACGCGATGAACGAGTCGCAGCTCGCCGACGTGCTCGACGAGGTCGAAAAGTCACTCAAGAGAGTGGATCCAACGCTCACCCGTTACCGCGAGGTGCGTGACGTCGTCGTCGACGGACGGCCGGCAAAAGAAGTCGTGTGGGATCTGTCGCTTCCGGGAGACCTCGCGCGACGCCGAAAGGCCGTCTACTTCTCGCTCGGCAACTATCTCTGCTTCTTCCACTGCGACGTCATCCCGAAGGCGGATTTCGACCGAATGGAGCCAGACTTCGATCGCATCGTCCACAGCTTCTTGAGGTCGCAAGAATGAACGCGCTCAGCTTTCTTCTTTCGCTTTCGCTCTTGCAGGCTGCGTCGTCGCCTTCCGAACGCGTCTTCCAGCTGAAGGACGGCTCGACCGTCCGCGGGGAGATCGTCGACGCAACCGGGCCATCGATCCGGATTCGATCTCGGTCGCTCGGTGAGATGTCGATCGCCCGCGACGAGGTCGTGTCGCTCGACGGGCGTGAGGACTTCCGGCTTCGCGCCCCGCGCAAGGAAGACGAAGATCGCATCGGACGGGACGGCACGATCGAATCGCGCGTCACCTGGATCGACCGAAACACCAGCGACCGTCCGCTGAAGACCTATCGCCTCCTGGCGGAGGGCGTGCTCAACCGCGTCACCGATCCGCTGGGGCTTCCGCTGCCCGTCGCGAAAGAAGCTCAAGAAGGGATCTGCCGCTGCACCGTGTCGCTCGGTACGCCGGTACCCGCGGGCGAGACGTTCATGCTCGTGCTCGAGACGGTGCGCGCGAAGGCGCTCGAGATGCGCGACGGGAAGTTCACGTGGGCAACGACGCTGGTCGCCGATCAATCCGTGAGCTACGAGCGCGTGGTCGTGCTTCCGGACGGCGCCGTCGTCGAGACGGCAACCCCCGAGCCGGCCGAGTCGACGGGCGGCAAGCTCGTCTGGCGCGGAACGCTTTTGGCGGGAGAGTCGTTCAAACCGCGAGTGACCTACCGCCTCTCGTAGTTGAAACGGGTCCTGTTTTCTCTCAGTGCTTCCGCTTCAGCACTTCGTTGAGAGCCCCTTGAGCCGCCATCTTCAAGCCGTAGTTCGTTTCGTGCTCGACGACGTCTTGCAGAAACGCCTCGACCTCCGGCCCGTCGAGATACTGCGCGGCCCCGATCGCCGCGTCCCGGACGTCGGCGTCGGTGCTCGTCCGGTAGTACCGCTGTAGGAGCGGCAACGACGTCGCGTCCTTGTGCTTCGCGAGCCCCCACATCGCCTTCTGCTGGATTTCGAGATTCTCCTCGGAGTCGAGGATGCCTCGAAGGGCTTCGCTCGCGGCCGCTTCGCCATCGCCCTTGACGTCCCCGAAGGCGTCGACCAGACCGAGTCGTTGGTTCGATGCAATGTCTCGCGCGCCGCCTGCGAGAGCACGAACGAATTCGGGTGAGACGTTGCTGCGCTTGTTCATGACCTTGAAGAACTCGGGGTTCATGTCGGGATCGCGCTTCATCACGTCGATCGCTTTTTTAGCGCAGTCCGGGCTGGGTTGGGCGAGCAATCCCTGGGCGCAAAGTTCTCGGATGTCCTTCTCGTCCCAGTGGCGCTCGACGGCCATGTCCAGCACTTCCTTCGCCTTGTCCCCCGGCAAACAGGCGAGGTTGTGGATGGCGTCGAATCGAATCTCCTTCTCCTCGGTGTTCAGAGCGAGATCGGCGAGCGCATCCTGAGCCTTTTCGCTCCCGATCATGCGAAGAGCGATGATCGCTTCGCGACGAAGGTCGAGAACGTCGCCGCGGCTAGCGATTTCGTTCAAGAACGCGAGCGCCTCGTCGCTTCCGAGCTGGCCGAGCACCATGATCAATTGTTTTCGGATGCCGCGCTTGAAGTTCTCGGTCTTGTCTGCGTCCAAGAGGCCTTGCACGACTTCCTGGTTCTTCAGCGCGCCGAGCGCGAGAAGCGCGGCCACCTTCAGTTCCTGGTCGGTGTCGGCAATGAACATCTTGAGGATCGCTTTTGCGAACTCGGGCCGACCGAGGGTCCGCATGGCCTGGATGGCCGCGAGTCGCACGGCCTTCGCCTCGTTCGGATCGAGATAGAAATCGAGGACCTTGGCGCCCCACTCGACGTCGTGTCGCTCGACGAGCGCTTCGATCACGGCAACCTTGATCGCGGGATCCTCCTTCGGTACGAGGAGCGAGCGGAGAACGTCGAGCGAATCCGCGTCCTTCATGCGGCTGAGCACGAGCACGCACAAAAGCCGCTGAGGCGTCTCGCATTCGCCGAGCAGTTTTTCGATCAGCGGCAACGCGTAGCCGAGACTGTCTCGTCCCTCGTAAACGAGCACTTCGACTTGGTGACGATCGTTCTCGCGAATCGCGGCTTCGAGCTTCGCGAGCCAGGCCTTGATCTCGTCGCTCGGCTCCTCTTCGGCGGTCGACCCGGACTTCCCTTGCCGGGTTCGAGCGTTGCTGCCGGCGCCGCTGCCGAACGTCACCGTCTCCGCTGCGGTTTTGAGCTTCGGCGAAGCCGCGCTCGCCGGTCGAAGCAGGGCGTAGACGACGATCGCAACGCCGGCGACGCCGAGAACGACGACGACGCCGAGCCATCGTCGAGTGTGGGAATCCATCTGGTCCTTGCTCCCGACTCCGGGTTTCGAACGGGTCTGCAGGTAGGATCGGATCGAACGATGGATTCTAAAGGTGCGGGCGCCTGCGAGTCAAATGCGGCGCCCCGATCCGCTCAACGGGAAGACTTTCTGCGGGCTTCGAGGTCGGCGACGCGCTTCTTCATTTCCGCGTCCTTCGGCGCCAGCTTCGACGCCCGCTGCATGGCGTCCAGAGCCTTGTCGAAGCTCCCCACCGACTCGTATGCGCGAGAAAGCGTATCGAGGAAGCCTGCATCGTTCGGTTGCAACGAGACGGCACGCTCCGCGAGCTCGACGGCCGCCGCAGGCTTTCGCACCGAAGGGTCGTCCGCCGTTACGAGCATCCAGGCCAACTCATTGAGCGTGCTCGCGCGATTCGGCGCCTCCTCGAGGACGTGGCGCAACGTCGACTCCGCGTCGGCATAGCGCTTGAGATTCGACTGGACCACGCCGAGGTACTCCCGCGCCTGAAAGTTCTTCGGTTCCTTCCCGACGACGATCGCGAACTCCTTGGCGGCGTCTTCGTTTCGACCGGCCGCGCTGAGCGCCTGAGCCAACGTAATGCGAACGGCAATCGAGTTCGGCCATTCGTCGAGCGATCCACGAAACGACTCGACCGCATCGGGATTGGCTTGGATCGCGCGGCTGAAGTACCCGAACGCCGCGTCCTTTCCGCGCTCTCGCGGCGCGAGGACGGCCCCGAGATGGCACAGAACGGCGGGGTTCTTCCCGTCGATCTCGACCGCTTGGAGCAGGACGTCGCGCGCACGATCCATCTGGTTCGTGTGCTCGTATGCCGCGGCAAGCGGAAGGTACGTTCGTGGATCGCGCGGGACGGAGCGTCGAGCGATCTCGAGCGCTTCCGCGGCGCCCTGCCAATCGCCCGTCGACACGCGGACCATTCCGAGATCGAAAGCTGCGGGGTAGAAGCCCGAGTCCTTCTTCAAGATGGCGAGGAGCTCGGCCTGTGCGTCGTCCTTTCGATTCATGCGCGACGAAAGGAAGGTCGCGTACGCGAGTCGTCCGTCGACGTTGGCCGGCGCAGCGTCGACCGCTTTTCGGTACGCTGCGAGCGCATCGTCGTTTCGTCCGAGCTGCTCCAGACTCCGAGCCCGGCCGAAGAGTGCGGCGCCCGAACGCGGGTCGAACTCCAGCGCCTTCGCATACGTTTCGTTCGCATCCTCGAACTTCTTTGCGCGGAATTGAACGAGGCCGAGGTCCGTGATCGCGTCGACGTACGCCGGACGGATCGCGATCGCCTTCTTCAGCGTGCGCTCCGCGTCGTCCAACCGATTCGCGTCCGAGTACGCCTCGGCAAGCGAATCGAGCACCTTCACGTTGGTCGCTTCGGTCGCAGCCAACGACTCGAAGACCGAGGCCGCCTCGGCCGCTTTGCCGGCGAGAATCAGCCCGTTGCCGTACGAGAACTTCGCGAACACCTCCACCTTCTTCTTTGGATCCTCGAGCTTCGGTCGCTCGCCGTTCGTGGTCGATGCGGCCGGCGCTCCTTGCGCGTATCCGAGAGCCTCGAGCCTCCTTCGTGTCTCCTCGTCCGCCGCGGCCGGCCTGACTTCGCGCCCGTCCGCACACGTGTCGCGCGCGACGAGCGCATCGAGGCGCGCTCGTGCCGCGGCGGCGTCCGCCGCTCGCACGGCGATCGCGTTCCGCTCCTCTCTCGGGTCCGATGCGAAGTCGAAGAACTCTCCATCCGGAGCGTCGATGAGCTTCGACGCGGTCGTGCGGATCGCGCGGAGGGGCGACCAACCAAACTCCAGCTCGGGTGCGTAGGTCTCGAGGTAGGCCTCGCGCGGCTCGGGTTCCGTTTCGCCGAGAACGAGAGGCCACAAACTTCGCCCTTGCACTTCGGGGCCGACGGGGAAGTCGTAGATTTCGGCGAGCGTCGGGACGACGTCGACCGTGCGGACCATCGAAGCGACCGACGTGCCTGCCTTCGCAATTCCCGGCGCGTGGAGGATCATCGGCACGCGAGTCGTCGTGTCGTAGAGCAGCATCCCGTGGTTCGTCTCGCCGCGCTCTCCGAACGCCTCGCCGTGATCCGCAAGGACGAGCGTGATCGTCGGCCGACGACGTCGCGATGCCGCGTCGACGAGCCGACCGACCTCCGAATCCATGTACGCGACCTCGCCGTCGTACGCCCGGCGCGGATCGCCCGCAAACCGTTCGGCATAGGGCGACGGCGGAGCGTACGGCGAGTGAGGATCGTAATAGTGGACCCACAACATGAAGGGTCGGTCTTCCGACTGTCGCTGAAGGAACGCGAGCGCGGACGCCGTCACTTCCTCCGCGCGCCGCTCCGCCTTGAACGCGCGACGTCCCATCTCGCGCGACGGCATGCGATCGTCGTATTCGTCGAACCCGCGCACGAGCCCGAAGCTCGCATCGAGGACGAAGGCACCGACGACCGCGCCGGTCGAGAAGCCCTTCGCTTTCAGCCGCTCGGCGAGCGTCGGGATCTTGTCCGACAAGCGAAACGTCCCGTTGTTTCGCACTCCGTGACAGATCGGGTAGGAACCCGTGAGGATCGTCGCGTGCGACGGCAACGTGAGCGGGACCGCCGAGACGGCACAATCGAAGCGCACGCCGGACCGGGCGAGCCGATCGAGGTTCGGCGTCTCGACGCGCTTGCCCCCGTAACATCCGAGCGCGTCGGGACGCGTCGTGTCGAGCGTCACGAGGAGGAAGTTCGTCGCGGCCGCCCGTTGGCGAATCGTATTCGGGCTCGGCCCGCAGCCGGCGAGCATCGCGAACGAAAGGATGGCGCCTGGAACGATGACGGCAAGGATGCGTTCGAATCGGCGGGTTCTCATCACGGTCACGCGAGTGTACCGTGCGCCCACCGCCCCAACAATGCCGGCGCGCGACGCGGAGTCGCCGAGGCTAGTTTGCTTCGACGGTGATCGTCTCGGCGATCGCGCCGTCGCCACCGTTCGTCGTGGACGCGGATTCCGCCTCCGTCGCGTTCATCCCGGGACGCTCGTCACGGAAGCGTACCGCCACCTTCTTCGACACGCCGCTCTGCTCCATCGTGATGCCGTAGAGGATGTCGGCCGCGCTCATCGTCTTCTTGCTGTGCGTGATCAAGATGAACTGCGACTCGTGGAGGAATTCCCGGACGAGCGTGACGAACCGTTGGATGTTGGCATCGTCGAGTGCCGCGTCCACTTCGTCGAGCACGCAGAATGGGCTCGGCTTCGACCGGAAGATGGCGAACAGGAGCGCGACCGCAGTCATCGTCTTCTCGCCGCCGGAGAGGAGTTGGATCGTGACCATCTCCTTGCCCGGCGGTTTCGCCGTGATCTCGACGCCGCTCTCGAGCGGGTTCGCCTCGTCGACGAGGAACACGTCGGCGCTTCCGCCGCCGAAGAGCTTGCGGAAGATCTCGCGGAAGTTCGTGCGGATGTCGCGGAATGCGGTATCGAATCGCTCTTGGCACGTCTCGTCGATCTGCTTGATGACGGCGCGCAACGATTCCTTCGCCTTGACGAGATCCGCCTGCTGCGTCTCGAGGAACTTCGCGCGGTCCTCGAGCGCCTGCAGCTCCTGGATCGCATCTAGATTCACGTTGCCGAGACGATCGATCTTGCCCTTGATCTCCTCGATCTCGCGTCCGAGCGCTTCCGCGTCGATTGGCGTCGGCTCGTACGTCCGGTGCAAATCGCAGAGATCGAGGCCGAGATCCTCTTGGACGCGCTCGACGAGGTTCTTCTGGTTGAGAGCGTGTTCGTTTTCCCGCAGCTCGAGCTTCCGCTCGTTCTCGCGAAGATCCTCGAGCGATTGGCGCGTATCGCGAACGACCGACTCCGCCCGGCCGACGGCGGCTTGTGCCTCGACTTCCGACGCGCGGACGGATTCGTCTCGGGCCCGGAGCGACTCGACCTTCGTTGTGAGATCGCGAAGGGATCCCTCGAGATCACCGATCTCGCTGTGCGTTCGCTCGCGACGCGCGCGAATGTCCTCGACGTCGCGCCGCAGCGCTGCCAGACGCTCCTCGGATTCGCCGAGCGCCTGCTCCTCGCGCGCAATGCCCGACGCGGTCGCATCGCGTCGAGCCAACGCTTCGGCCACGGCGACGCGGAGGTCCGACAGCGCATCCGCCGTCGCGACGCGCGACGTCTCGGCATCGCCTTGCTGCGCCTCCGCCGACGCAAGGTCGCGATCGGTCGCGTTGAATCCTTCTTCGACGGCAGCCAATGCGACGCGACCGTCGGCCTCGCGAGCCTCGGATTCCGTCACCGCCCCTTGGATCTCGCGCCACTCGGCGTCGACCGTCTGGAGATCGCGACGAAGGTGTGAGATCCGATCGTCGATCTGCGCACGCTCCCCGACGAATGACTCGCGACGCCGCTCGGCCGCGCGGAGGTCCTCCGCGAGCACTCGAACGCAGTCTTCCAGCGATCGCAGGCTCGCGTCGCGCGCCTCCAACTCGCTCGCGCGACGCACCAGCTCGCTGTCGATGCGCTCGAGTTCCGCGGTGAGGCTGCGTAGCTCGCTCTTGCGCGAGATGAGGCCGGGCGACGCAAGCGCCCCGCCCGACCCGACCGCTCCCCACGGCTCGAAGACTTCGCCGTCGAGTGTGGCGAGTCGCACACGAGCGTCGCGCGCGGCGTCCCGAAGCTCGAGCGCAGCCGAGCGATCGCGAACGATGGCGACGTCGCCGAGCAACCGCTCCGCGACCGCGGCGAATCGCTCGTCGTCCTTGCCGCGAACGAGGTCGGCCGCGACGCCGATGACGGCATCCGGCGCCCGCGCCGTGACGAGAGCCGGGCGCGCGCCAAGGCCCGGCGCCCGGATCGAAAGCGCAGCGACTGCGCTCTGTCCGTGCGACCGTGAAAAATCGATGATCGCGAGCGCCGCCGCGTCGTCTTCGACGACCAGGCACTGTGCCCGCTCGCCGAGCGCCGCTTCAACGGCCCGCGCATGCGCGACGTCGACGGCGAGCACGTCCGCCGCGAGCCCGAGCACGCCTCGCAGCCCGCTCGACGGTCGCGCAGCTTCGTCGAGGATCGCCCGAGGTCCGGTCGCCACGCCTTCGCGGCGGCGATCGATGCCGTCCAGCACTTCGAACAGCGCCTTCTTGCGGGCATGACGTTCGCGTTCGACGTTGAGCGCTTCCCGGGCAGCGTCGCGTGCCACGCGCTCCGACTCGCGCGAATCCCGCGCGGCTTGCAGCGAAGCAGCGGTCGCTTCGGCGCTCCGCGCGGCTTCCGCTTCGCCGGCTTGCAGGCCTTCGAGCTTGCCCTCGAGGCTCTGCAGTTCGGCACCGACCTCGACGCGCTTGGCCTCGAGTCGCTCTCCCTGTTTGAGAAGCGAACGGTGCTGCGTCTCGAGCTCGACGAGGCGGTTGTGCAGCGTCGACCGCTCGCGCAGTAACTCGGCGCCGCGCGCGCGCAGCCGATCCACTGAGGACCGGCAATCGGCCGCGCGAGATTCGGCCGCACGGAGAAGCTCGCGACCGGACTCGAAGCGCGCCTGCGCGTCGGCCACATCACGCGCACATTCGTCCAGCTTCTTCTTCGCCGTGTCGAGCGCGCGATGCGCCTCGCGATTCCTCACCTCGAGCGCCGAAGCGGCATCGGACTCCGTCTTCGCGCGCTCGTCCAGCTCGGCGAGCAGTTCGAGTGCGAATCGATGTCGCTCGACGGCGCGCTCGCGCTCGCCCTCGGCGCGCTCGCGGTCGGCGGCCGCCTCCGCGATCTCGCGTTGGCGCTCGCGAAGCGATTCTTGGCTGCGGACCAGCTCGGCCTCGGCCGAGTCGAGGGCTTGGCGAGCCTCGTTCGAGCGGGTGCGACACGCCTCGAGCTCCGTCACGATCTCCTCGTGCTGCGCGTCGAGCGCGTGGAAGCGCTCGAGGGAGAACGTCACCTTCTTCTGCTTCAGCTCTTGAGTCAGCTCCTGGAAGCGGCGCGCGCGGCCCGCCTGGATCTTCACGGAGTGGATCTGCTTGTTGACCTCTTCGAAGATGTCGTGAAGCCGAACGAGGTTTTCGTCGACCTTGTCGAGCTTGCGAAGCGACTCCTTCTTCCGCGCCTTGAAGAGGCTGATGCCCGCGGCTTCGTCGAACACGCCGCGGCGCTCCTCCGGACGCGACTCCAGGATGGCGTCGATCTTCCCCTGCTCCATCACGAAGTACCCGCCGACGCCGAGCCCAGTGCCCATGAGCAGCTCGCGAATGTCCCGGAGCCGGCACGGGTTCTTGTTGATCAGGTACTCGCTGTCGCCCGTGCGATACAGACGGCGCGTGATGCAGACTTCCTCGTACTCGACGGGGAGGATCTTCCGATCGTTGAGAATCGTGATCGACGCCTGGGCGAAGTTCGGCCCCCCCTCGGCGCCGTTGTAGATGACCTCTTGCATCTCGCTCGAGCGCAGGCTCGTGGGCCGTTGTTCGCCGAGGATCCATTTCATCGCATCGACGACGTTGCTCTTGCCGCAGCCATTCGGCCCGACGATGCCGGTCACGCCCCCGCCGAAATCGAACTCGGTTCGATCTCGGAACGACTTGAAACCCATCAGCTCGAGGCTCTTCAGTCGCATGAATGCCCAATCCTCGTCCGGCCCGCCGCCGGACCCACGCGAATCCCCTGAATTCCCAAGAAACCGTCACCGAGTTGCAGGCGCAGCCGATCCCCGACGGATGAAACGTCTTTCTGTAGTTATCGACCAGGCTCCGGTGGTTCTCTCCCGCTAAATCGGCCCCGGGCGGGGACCTATCTATCCCTCCCCGGTGCGGATCGATGTCCGCGCGGGCTCCGGCCGAAGCAAGGATGCGCTTCGCGCCGCCCGCGCGAGGCGATCCACCAAGTGGTCCAACTCCACAGGTGCGCATCGACGCTCGGACACCGGGCGCAACTCTAACGGGAGGAGGCCCGTCTCGATCGTCGCCGAACGACGCCCCGCCGCGCGCGACGGAGGGTCTACGGCAAGAAGTTCGCCGGCGACCAACCCCGGCCCATAGGCGCCGCCCTGCGGCCGAAGCGCCGAGCCCATGAGGCCCGTCTCCCAGGGGAAATACCGGGCGTCGAGGGAGGCGAAAGTCACACCGATCGCCGGATCCAGTTCGGCGCCGAGACGCGCCGGCGTTCCTTCTCGTGCCGCCACGGCGCGGAGCCGGCTATCGACGTGCAAGAGCAGCTCTGCGGCGAGTCCGTCCGCCGCGGATCCCGGGCGCAGCGGCTCGCCGCTCACGAATTCGACGCTCTCCCGCACACCGAACGGCTCGACCACGTCCTCCGAGGCCCGAACCAGGTCGGCGAACGCGCCCGGGCGAGTTGCCGCCGTGACGGTCGCGAGAAAGCGCCGTCGCTGCGCGAGTGCACGAACGGCCAACTCGATCGCTGCGTCGACCTCGAGGAAGAGTCCTTCGCGACTCGTGAGCCGAGTGCGCTCCGTCGCGCCCCGCGGCGGAGCCTCCGCGGCCCCACGAAGCGCCGCACGAGGCAAGTTCAATGCGCACGCGCCGAGCACCGTGCCGCTCGCGTGCGCGGCCGATCCCACGCGGACGCGAACCGTGCTCGCGCGTCCGAGCGCGAGGGCGAGCGCCGCCCGGGTCTCGTCGGAGAACTCGTCGCCAAGCAGCCGGAGATCCAGGCGATCCCCGCTTTCGACCGGCGCGAGATCCGCGATATCGCCGATCCGTACGATCCGCCACGTGTCACGTCCCGGCGGACAATCGGCTGCGACACCTCGCCACGTGCGAACGGTACAGGGCGCCCAATTCGAATCGCCGGCACTGCGAGGCTCGACCGCGAGCGCGCGAAAGGGATCGCCGAACGGCGCGATGCGGATGCGCCCCTCGGCATGGGCTTCGACGACGTCGCTCGAAAAGACGTGGCTCACCCAATACGAGCGAAACAGCGAGTCGATCAGCCCCTCTCTCACGCCGTCCGGCGTCGGCGCGCCTCCGCCGGCCGACGTGCCGCGCAACAGTCGCTCGAAATCCGTGAGCGGCACTCCGACCTTCTGCCAACGAACGAGCGGCCCAGCGAGCTCCCGATCGCGAAGCTCGTGCTCCACCAGTTCCCGAATCAGGCTCGTCGACACGCGCTCGAGTCCCGAACGCAAGACGCGATCCTCGACTGCCGACGCAACCTCGTGAGCCGCGGACGCGGGCAGACCGGCGGATCGCTCGAGGTCTTCGGCGATGCGCGCCTTCGACCACGCCTCGACCGGATCGTCGCGTCCATTCGACACCCAAGGAGTCGCAGGGAGTTCGTCGACGTCGAGGAGGGGTCGCACTCGTCGCACGCGTAGCTCGTCGCGCAAGCGGGATCGCCGATCGCGATACAGGATGAACGCCTTCGCCATTCGCGCGTGGCCGGTCTCGATGAGTACCTTCTCGACCATGTCCTGGATGTCCTCGATGCTTTGCACGTCGGACTCGGCGTGCTTTTCGAGGAAGTGAACGACCACATCGGCCAACTCATCGGCAAGGCGATGATCTTCGCCGCCCACCGAACGCGCCGCGCGGTAGATCGAACTTTGGATCTTGCGCGGATCGAACGGGACCTCGCGTCCATCGCGCTTGCGGACGCGCTCGATCCTCCCCGTTCCGTGGGTCACGACTTCTGACCTTCGATCATCGGGCGCGCTTCCGTGACGAAGTCGGTGACGTCCTTGAACTCGCGATAGACCGAGGCGAATCGGATGTAGGCGACTTGGTCGAGAACTCGAAGACGCTCCATCACCAGTTCGCCGACGACCTTCGACGAGACTTCGCGATCAAACATCTCGCAAAGCTGTGCCTCGATCTCGGAGGCGACCGCCTCGAGCTGCTCCGTCGAAACAGGGCGTTTCTCGCACGCCTTCACGAGGCCGCTCTGGATCTTCTGTCGATCGAATGGAACGCGGGAGCCGTCTTTCTTGATGACCCGAAGCGCCGCCATCTCGACGCGTTCCCGGCTGGTGAAGCGCCGCTTGCACTGGAGGCATTCCCGACGACGGCGGATGACGCCGCCGCCCAGCGAGGAGCGGCTGTCGATGACGCGATCGTCGTCGGCTTTGCAGTACGGACAGCGCATCGGTTCCCTTCGGATGCCCAACCCTTTGGAGGTCGCGGATTCTAAACCACTACATCTTGCGGGGTCAACGTCCCCGTCCCGTTCGCCTCGTGTGAGCCGATTGGAGCCTCGGCACCCGCGCCGGTCGTCACTTTCCGATGCAAAACTGTGAGAAGATTCGACCCAACAGGTCGTCCGTCGTCACCGCACCGACGATCTCGCCGAGTGCGTCGAGCGCCTCCCGCAGGTCGACGGCCACGATTTCCAGGGGACGCGCCGAGGCAACCGCGTCGCGTCCGCGAGCGAGCGCTTCCGCTGCGACCTCGAGCAACGCGCCGTGCCTCGCAGCGGCCGCAAGCGCCGGGCGGGATGCGGAGTCGAGTGCGAGTTCCGCGATCGACGCACGAAGCGCATCGAGACCGTTACGCGTGACCGACGAGACCCGGCAGCGCGCGGCGGAACATCCCGCGTCATACGGCGCAACGTCGAGTTTGCTCTCGACTTCGAGGATGCGGACGTCACACGCGGATTCGAGTGCGGCACGGCCCCATTCGAAATACCGCTCGACCTCGCCTCGCCCACGACTGGAGTCGACGACGAGAACGCACAGCGCCGCCGACTCGAACACGTCCCGCGCGCGCCGCTCGGCCTCCGCGTCGAGCTCACCGTTCACCGCGTCGAGAAAGCCGGGAGTGTCCACGAGCACGATGCGATCGGCGCCGAGAACGAGATCCGCCTCGACCACGTCGAGCGTCGTACCCGCGATCTCCGTGACGATCGAGCGCTCGGTTCCGACGAGCGCGTTCAAGAGCGAGCTCTTCCCAGCGTTCGGTGCCCCGCACAAGACGACCCGAGGAGCATCGTCGGCAGTCGGTCGATGCGAGTGAGATCGTCCCATTCGCTCGACCCGCTCGACGAGCGCATCCAGGCGCGTCGCGACGTCGCCTTCGGAGACGATCTCGATGTCCTGGTCGGAGAAATCGAGCGCTGCTTCGACGAGCGCGAGGAGATCGGCGATCGCCTCCTTGGCGCCTTGCACGTCGCGGCCGAACGCTCCGGCAAGCGACTCGGAAGCGCATCGACGCTCGTCGTCGGTGCGCGCGGCGACCAGCCCGAGCACCGCTTCCGCCTGCACGAGGTCGATGCGCCCGTTGCGAAACGCGCGGCGCGTGAATTCGCCGGGCTCCGCGATGCGGGCACCCGCTTCGACGAGCGTCGCGAGGACTTCGCGCACGAGCGGCGGCGAGCCGGCGCAGTGGAACTCGGCGACGTCCTCGCGTGTATACGTCGCCGGCCCGCGTAGGCGTACGACCGTGCCGGGTAGCGTGAGACCGCGCCGGAGGCGCAATTCATCGATCTTCACGCGACGAGCGGGTGAAGAGAGCGGCCCCGATCGCTCCAATCTGGATTCGAGGACCTGGAACGCTTGCGGTCCGGACAACCGCACAATCGCGCGAAATGCGCCGCCGGGCGGAGACGAGACGGCAACGATCGTGTCGTCCTCGAGTGCGGCGCGAACGCTCACGTCGGTTTCGGAATGAACTTCGCGCGGATCACCTTCTGCTCGACGATTCCGAGCGCGGAGTTCGTGATCCAGTAGAGCGAGAGGCCGGACGCGTAGCCGTAGAGCACGAACGTCATCATGATCGGCATGAACGCCATCATCTGCTGTTGTTGCGCCATCTGCGGATCCGCAGGCTTCGGCTGCATTTTTTGCTGCCAGAACCAAATCGCCCCCATGACGATCGGCAGAAGGTTGAGCCCGCGGAACGTGAGACAGGGAAGAATCGTGATCGGATGAGCAAACGCGATGAGCTCGTCCGGTTTTGCGAGGTCATTGATCCATCCGACGAAACCCGCCTGCCGAAGCTCGATCGTCGAGTTGAAGATGTAGAAGAGCCCCATGAACACCGGCATCGTGACGAGGAGCGGCAGACAGCCGCCGAGCGGGAACAAGTTGAGACCCTTCTCCTTGTAGAACTTCAACGTCTCTTCGCTCTGCTTCTGCTTGTTGTTCTTGTATTTCTCGCGGATCCGATCGAGCTCGGGCTTGTACTTCGCCATCAAGGTCTGCTGACGGTTCATCGCGACCATCTGCTTCGACGTGAGCGGGAACAATGAGACCTTCACGAGAGCCGTGAGCAGGATGATCGCGATGCCCCAGTTCCCCGTCACCATGTGGAGGAGCTGGAGAACGAACACGAGCCCCTTCGACAGCGGCAGCACCACGAACTCGAGGCCGCAGAAGCTCCCCGACACGGCGTCGACGATCGGCAGGAATCGCTGGTAGCGAGGCACGTCGAGCACGTCCTTTTTTCGCGGACCGGCGTAGAGCATGACGTCGAACGCGATGGACTTGCCCACGGCCGGAATCGTCGCGAGGTAAGACAGGCCGGCGTCGAACTGCACCAGAGGCGAATCCGGCGACAGCTTGCCTTCGACCTTCTCGTCGGAGAGGCGGCGCGAATCCAACGACGACAGCTTCGGTCCCGGCAGCGACGGATCGACGGGCCCGATGATCGCCGCGAAGTACTTGTTGAGGACCGCGGCCCACTGAAGCCGATCCTCGCCCGCCTTGTGGGAGAAATCCGGCACCTTCACAACGTCGGCGAGGGCGAACTTCGCAAAAGTCAGGGTGCCGCGCGGGTCTTCGAAACCGAAGACGCCGGACATGGGGAAGTTCAACTCGGCGCCCTCCGGATAGATCCCGGATGGCCCGACGATCGTGAACTTCCGGTCTTTTCCGGCAAGCGCGGCATCGTCGGGGTTCGTCACCTCGACGTGCATGGAGACGTCTTGCCGGTCGTCGGCAACTTCGAACGTCTTCGTGTAGGTGAGCCCCGCCCCCGACGTGAACACGTACGACAGTCGGTGAACGCCGCCCGTCACCTGCTCCGGCTCCGCCTTCCACAGCACGCTCCGCAGGTCATCGGGGCTGATCGGATCGAGGAAGACCATGGATGGGCGCTTCGGCTCGACTTCGCGGATCAGCTCGATCCAGGCGTCCGGGTCGTCCTTCCGCTGTCCCGCGTTTCGCGTCCACTTCTTGAGGCGCAAGGATCGCAGCGACGCGCCCAGGTTGGAGAAGACCGCTCGAAATTCGTTCGTGTCGACCGTAGTTCGTTCCTCGGTCTCGCCGTGGATAGCCTCGTGCGTGAGAACCCGGGGCGCCTCTTTCGCGGCGGGAACGGGAGCTTCCGGAGTCGGAGCCGGCTCCGACTCGGTCTTCGCGGCTGGTTTTTGCGTCGCCTCGGCCGCCACGGGCGGTGGAGCGGGCGGGTGCGGGAAGATGAAATCGGAAACGAACATCCACGCGCCGGCGAAGACGACGCACAGGATCACAGCGAGCGTGACGCGCTTCTCCATCATCCCCCCAGGATTCGCCCGTGCGATTCGGACATTCGGCGGGTCATCGGCCTCGCCCGAGTCGCTCGGCGAGGAACTCGGGCAGCGCGGAGACGGAGCGAATCTTCGCCATGGTCTTCGCGACGTCGTAGTCGAGACGATGCCATCGCACGGACGATCCGTCGAACGTCGCGTAGCACGCGCGCACGTCGCCGTCGCGCGGCTGTCCGACCGATCCGACGTTCACGATCGCGCGGCGTCCGTCCGGCGCGAATTCGTTGCCGAGAACTTTCGATGCTTGGTATTGGAGGTCGTCCGTGAACACGCCCGGAATGTGCGTGTGGCCGCAGAAGCACAGCTTGTTCGGAAACGCCGCGAATACGCCGCGGATCTTGGCAGGAGTCTTCACGTCCTGAGGCATCACGTACTCGCGCGTCGGTTGCCGTGGCGATCCGTGCACGAGCAACGACGAACCGAGAGTCGCCGACTCGCGCATCTCGTCGAGGTAGTTCCAGATTCGGTAGTTCGCCTCACGGTCGAAATCGCGCGAATTGAGCTGATTGCGTGTCCACTCGATCGCACTCTTTGCCTTGTCGTTGAAGTCTTCGGCGTAGTTGAGCACCGCTTCCTCGTGATTCCCGCGGAGGCTGAGCTTCAGATTCGCGGCCAGCTCGATGCATTCGCGCGGGTTCGGACCATATCCGATCACATCGCCGAGACAATAGATCTCGCGGATTTTGCGCGCGGCGACGTCCGCGAGCACCACCTCGAACGCCTCGAGGTTGGAATGAATGTCCGACACGAACGCGACGACCAATCACTCCTCCAACAATCAACGATCAACGATCAACGATCGCGCAGCGTGGCGCCGCGAATCCTCGAACGCTCAGCTCGATCGCTCTCGCGACGTTGCAGCGCCGGGATCACCGGTGGCCGGACCCCCGCGCGCTTCTTCGACGAGCATCACGAGGATTCCGTCCTGGATCGGATAGCGCCGAGCGCAACCCGCGCAAACCAGCTCGGAATTCCCGTCCACTTCCGCTTGGCTCACCGCGGCTCTACACGCCGGGCACGCCAGCATCTCGAGGATCTCCTTCTCGATCTTCTGGATCACAGGAAACCCTCCAGGTGTCCAAGGGCTCAAGACGACGCCGGCGAGCGCATCCTTTTATCAAGCAGGTGACGATTCGGCGAGCGGAATCAGGAGGCTCCATCGCGGGCGCTTCCCCGTCTGGGATCGGCAACCGATCGTCGCCGGATCCGAAAACGACGACGCGCACGAGTCGAGCGGTGGCTCGTCCTCGCGCGCGTCGAAATCGACGAATCGGTGCCTCTTACGGCAAGTCCTCTCGATAATCGAGCTCGGACAAATTGCGATACCACGCAACGCTCGTCACGTACGCGACGCGCGGCGTGAACGGGGGCAGCTGGTTTGGATCGTTGAATGCCGGGTCGTAATCCCAGTTGCGGTTCGGTGCGGTGTAGTGGTCGCCGCCGTAGACCCACGTCCCCCGCGCGATGTCGCTGAGATAGAGATTCACGAACGAGCCGCGGATGCGGCACGTCACGTTGTCCCAGTTCTCGTGGAACCGCGGGAAATTCTCGAAGCCACCGTTGTAGTTGCCGGTGGTCGTGCTGTAGTTGCCGGTGATCATCGCCAAGTTGAAGGTGGTCGGGAGCGCGACGGGCAACAAACCCGCACGCTTCGTGTCGTTCCATGCGTTGGAGAGCAAGTTGACGGCGTCGCAGATCACCGCCGCCGGCTTCTTCGCGACCGTGTTGTAGTCGCCCAGTACGTACACGGGGTCCTCGGAAACGACCGTCAGCGGACCGGCCAGCGTCGAGCCGTTCTTGAGACGGATGCCGTTCGGTCGCGTCAGGCGCGCATCCGAGCGAGCGGCGTAGATCAAGCCGTTCGCCGGAAACCTCCCGGACGTGTTGAGCATGGCCACGTCGACCTCGGTGACGGTGACGTTCCTGCCCTCGCGTGCGTCGTACATCGTCTTCGACGAGATCGTGCCGCTCGGAAGCGAGACGCTGCGCCCGGCGCGGTCGTACGCCACTCCGTCCAAGATCACGAGGTCGGCGCGGCTGTGATAGAAGGACTTCTGATATGCGCCGGTGCCTGCGGCGACCTGCGTGTAGTTGCCGGTCTGAGCGTTGTAGTTGTAGTCGCCTCCGGTACCGTTCGTCGTCGGCTCGTAGCGCTTGATCGACTTCACTTCCGGCGGGACCAGCTCGTGAATGTCGTGCTCCGCAGTCTGCACGGTCCCGTTCCAGCGACGAATCGACTCGACCACCCACGGCGAGAGCTCACCGAGGTCGATGAAGTCGCCGTCGTGATTGATGTCGAACCCTCGGAAGTTGCTGTCGAGTCCGCTGATCGTCGGGATGCGGGCGAGTGTTTGCTGAGCGAAGCTGTCCATGCTGGCGTAATTCGAAGTCCCGCTGACGAGCACGTTGACCGTTCCCGTCGACATCGTTCCGTCGTTCTTGCGCTTCCGATAGATGTTGCCGGCCGCGCGTAGATAGGCCGAGTTGATCGTCAGCGTTCCGCCGCATCCGATGTAGATGTCGCGGTTGCTGTGGACGCGCCCCGTGAGCGTCATGTTCGGACCGGGCAGGATCTCGAGGTCGCTGTTGTAGAAGACGGCAAACTGGAAGAGCGGGATCTGTGCCACCTGGACCAGGCGACGAACCTTCTCGTGCGCCCCGCGGTAGTCGAGGTCGGCGAGGATCGACACCTCCTGGAAGAACGTCTGGAGGCCCGACGGGTCGGTGACGGTGCGCGAGCTGTTCGGTACCTGCTGCACTTCGTAGTCTGCGGCCGCAAGCGTTCGACCCGCGTTGTTCGGGTCCGTGAACGGAATCGACCCCGTTGCCCGGGTGCCGACCGCGGGCAGCGGCACGAAGTTCGAGATGCCTTGGAGCAGCTGCTTCTCGACGACTTCCGTTGCGCCTTCGGCGAGCGAGCTCGCGCGCACCTTCCTCGCGTTCGTGACGGCCTGCGTGTTCTGGGCCAACACCGAGGTGACGAGCGCGGCCGAGAGGCTCGCCAGGATCACGATCACGATGATGCTCGTGATCAGGATCGCGCCTCTCTCACCCGATCGTTGCCTACTCATGTTCGATCTCCTTCACGTCGGACGCTCGATCGCCGGCGTCGCCCGCCCGGCCGGTGACGCTCCCCGGGTTGCTGCGCCGTGACATACGAACCGTCGGACATCGACCGGCAGCCGACAGCCGACAGTCGATGACGACCGATCATCGATCGAGCGATTGCACGATCAATCGATCTCTTTGGAATTTCGCAGGTTGACCGTCCCTTCGACGTCGACCGTGACCAGCCTTCCGGCCACGCGTCGCGCCATGTAGAGGACGATGACGATCTGGTTGTAGGAGATCGTCGGATCGTGCGAGATCGACTCGAAGACGACCTTTCGCACGTAGTGGCCGATGACTCGTGGATTCTGTCCGTCGATCCGCCGCTCGAGTTGCGGGATACCGGTCGGATCGATCGTCACGAGATAGGAGTACTCGTTGTCCGACCAGAGGATGTCTCCATTCGCGTTGTTCAGGCGCGGTGCGTAGTAGGCGTTGCCGTTCGCGTCGTGAAGCTCCCGAACCGCCAGGTGCTTGAACGCGAGCTCGGTAGATTCGCGGTTACGGTACAGGTCGGCGCGCGTGCCGGCGTTCGGATCGAACACTTGGCCGCCGAGGTCGGAGTCGCGCAGGCTGAGCGTCGCGACGAGAGCACCACGTTGATTGCTGTCGTCCATCGGCGCGGCGGACCGTTCGTAGATCGCCGGGTAGTTGACCGCACCACCTTCGACGATTCCCGTCTGCCGCAGCTCCGAGATCAGCGTCCGCATGATGCGACGGCCGTCCTCCTCGAGCGCCGCAGCCACGTTGCCGGTGTCGAAGTAGCTGCGAAGACCGAGTACGACCACGTACAAGCTCGAGAAGATGACGCTCGCCACCGAGAGCGAGAGCACGATCTCGATGATCGTGAACCCGTGGCGTCGCTTTCCCCCGCGCTCGATCGTCGTGCTGCTCATGGCTGGCTCCTCTCCGATGGAACGTCGGTCGATGCTCGAGACCCAGCGCGTTCGCACGGTCAGGTCCGAGCGATCGTTTGTCGGTGCTCGAGGCTCAGCGCGTTCGCGCGGTCATGAGTGATTCCGAGACGTTTCGCGCCTTTGCGTCACGCCAGGTCACGGTGAGCGTGACATACAGCGGGTCGGACGCCGGATTCGTGTAGTGCACCGTGATTCGCTCGCGCTGTAGATGCAACCCTTCGAATTTGTTGATGCGCTGATTGTTCGGGAACTTCGTGACGATGTTCGCGAACGGAGTCGATTGCAAATCCTCGAGTGCCGTCTCGAGATCGAAGTAAGCGATGTTTCGATCGTGCGCGAGTCGACTCAGATCCTGGTACGAGATGACGCTCTGGTAGATCGACAATGCCCCGATGGACAGCATCGCCATGCTGATCATGACCTCGATCAGCGCGAATCCGCCCATCCTGCGTCTAGCGCGAGACGGTGTAGACATGGCTCCTCCCCAGCCGCCGTTGCATTCCGCATCCGAAAACCGCGGACAAGCGCTGTCCACGTCGGCGCGAATGATCGGCGTCAGCCGTGTTTCGAACCGCACCGGTCGCCGCCCGGCAACCGATGCGAGTGCAGAGTTGAGATTCGAATGAGGTGTGAGACGCGGGAGTATACCCGTCGCCCCCGGCGATTCAAACGACGGGCCGCAGGACACTCGTTTTCCCGATTCGAGCGATCGGAGATGCGCCGCATGCCCGACGATTTCGCATTCTGAGCGGCAGGGCTCGACTCACCTCGACGCGTCGTCGCTCGCCTCGTCTCGATCGGCTATACTGCGCAACCGGGGTGGTGCCCGTCGCTCGCTCGGAGATCCTGATGAACGTCGCGTCGAAGCGTCTCGATTCGATTCCGTTTCTATCCGACGAACCGGACGTTCGAATCGTGAACGCATTCGAGCGACCTTTCGAAAACGCCGTCGCCACCGCGCGCACCTGTTATTCCTCATCCGGCGTCATCACCGTCGCCGACGTCTCGGGCGACCAGGAGCCGGATCCGCTCGTGCGCGAGAAGAAAGCCCAGCGACGCGACGCGCTTGCCCGCAGCATCTACGAAGCGGCCCACCATACGACGCTCCAACACGCCCACTTCCAGTTTGCGCTCTCGAACGTTTCGCGACAGTTCCTCTGGACCTTCCTGCACAGCCATCCCTTCTACAACTCCGAGCAGGTAAGCCAGCGCTATGTCGAGGTGAAGCCCGGAAGCGTCGCCGTTCCACCGCTCAGCGGCGAAGCCCTCTCGCTCTACGAGCGCACGGTCGATCGACAGGTCGCCGCGTACCAACGCCTCATCGAGCGGCTCACGCCACCGATCGCCGACGCCTATTTCGCGCGGTTCCCGTCGCGACGATCGAAGCCGAAGTACGTGAAGGAAGTGAAGAAGAAGGCTCAGGAGATCGCGCGCTACGTGCTCCCGATCGGCACTTTCGCCTACCTCTATCACACGGTGAGCGGCCTCACGCTGCTGCGGTACTGGCGCGTTTGCAATCAGCTCGACGCACCGACCGAGACGCGCATCGTGGTGGGCAAGATGGTCGCGCAGATGTTGGAGCACGATCCGCTCTACCGCACGATCCTCGAAGAACCGATGCCGATCGAGGAGACGCCGGAGTACGCATTCGTTCAATCGCTCGGCGAGGATCGCCGTGCTGCATCCACGTTCCGAGACGAGTTCGATCGCGACCTCGGTGGGCGCGTGTCGAAGCTCGTCGATTGGAAGGCTCGCGGCGAGGAGTCGCTCGCCGACGCCGTGCGCGAGATCTTCGCGCTGCCGTCGAGCGCGCTATCCGACGACGATGCGATCGCTCTCGCGCTCGACCCGTCGCGGAACAACTACTTCGGCGAGGCGATGAACCTCACGACGCTCACGAAGCTGTCGCGCGCGCTGCACCACCCGGCGTACACGTTCAAGAAGAAGCTGAGTCATACCGGCGATTCGCAGGATCAGCGCCACCGCATGACTCCCGCGTCGCGGCCCTGCCTCACCGCGCACGTCACGGGCGAACCCGACTTCGTCGAGCCCGAGATCGTGCGGGCGTCGAGCGAGGCGTTTCGCCTTTACCGCGAGACGATGGAGATCTCGTTCGACGCGTTCCGCGAGATGCGTCGCCTCGGCGCTCCCACGGAATTTGCCCTCTACGTTTTGCCGAACGCTCTTTCGATCCGGTTCACCGAGTCGTCCGACCTCTTGAACCTCCACCACAAGATCAAGAGCCGCCTCTGCTACAACGCCCAGGAAGAGATCTGGCGCGCGTCGCTCGACGAGGCCGAGCAGATCGCCGCGGTGAACCCGCGCATCGGCAAATTCCTCCTCCCGCCGTGCGGCCTGCGCATCCTCGCGAAGACCGCGCCCTGGTGCCCCGAGGGTGACCGCTACTGCGGCGTCCCCGTCTGGAAGCTCGAGCGCCGCGACTACGTTCGAACGATCTGACCCCAAGGCGTTGGAATCGCTCGCGGGTCAAGGCTAGAATCCGCGCCGCTTTCGAGTCCACGTCACACGAACTGGCGATTCCGGAGGAGCTCCCATGGCAGATGCGTTGAAGGGCAATATGGTCGTCGGGCAGTCCGGTGGACCGACGTGCGTCATCAACCAGAGCCTCGTCGGACTCGTCACCGAAGCGATGAAGCACTCGGAGATCGGCGGCATCTACGGCGCGGCGTTCGGCGTGAAAGGCATCCTCGCCGAGGATTTCATCGACCTGCGCAAGGAATCCCGCGAGGCACTCGAGGCCGTGGCGCGCACCCCCTGCGCCGCGCTCGGATCGGTGCGCAAGAAGCCCACGCCGGACGAGTGCGCCCGCATCTTCGACGTCTTTCGCGCGCACGACGTGCGCTACTACTTCTACATCGGCGGAAACGACTCGGCCGAAACCGCATTCATCGTGAACGACATCGCGCGACAGGCGAACTACGATATCAAAGTCTTCCACGTTCCGAAGACGATCGACAACGACTTGCTCGTGACGGACCACTGCCCCGGGTACGGAACGGCGGCGCGATTCGTCGCGCTCGCGCTTCTTGGCGACGACCGGGACAATCGCTCGCTTCCCGGCGTGAAGATCGACGTCGTGATGGGGCGCCACGCGGGATTCCTCACCGCCGCTGCTGCGCTCGGCCGCACCAAGGACGACGATGGGCCTCACCTCGTTTACGTGCCCGAGCGACCGTTTTCGGAGGCGCAGTTCGTCCGCGACGTCGACGAGGTGAACAAGCGCCTCGGTCGTTGCATCGTCGCCGTTTCCGAGGGCATCTCCGATGCGAGCGGCAAGCCGATCCTCGAGACCAAGGAAAAAGACTCGCACGGAAACGTCCAGCTCTCGGGCACGGGCGCGCTCGGCGACTACCTGTCCGACATCGTGAAGAAGAACCTGGGCGAGAAGCTGCGGGTTCGATCGGACACGTTCGGTTACTTGCAGCGCTCGTTCCCCACGATCGTGTCCGAGGTCGACGCCGCGGAGGCACGCCGCGTCGGCGAGGAAGCGGTGCGATTCGCCGTCGGCGCGGATCGATCCGGCAGCGTCGCGATGCGGCGCGTGGGCCACGGCCGCAACTATCGCGTGGAGACCTTCCTCACGCCGCTCGACTCCGTGGCGAAGAAGACGAAGTCGCTCGACGCGGCTTTCATCGCACCGGCAGGCAATGACGTCACGCGCGCGTTCGTCGAATACGCCGCGCCGCTCGCGGGTCCCCTGTTCGAACCCGGTCGTCTCGCCGGGGCGCGCGTGCCGAAGCGCCTCGCGACCTAGCCGGCGATTGCGATTGCCGCCTCGTCCAGCTCGAAGCGTCCGTACGCGTCCCAGAATGCGGAGTGGCACCGAACGCGGCGGCAACCGTCACGCTCCACCAACGGGCTTTCGCGCCGCGAAGAAGAGGTGGCTCGCTGCACCGGCGAGAGAGCGGTCGGACGACAGGTCGCGCTCGAGGTCCAGAAGGCGGCGGCGCGTCGCCGAGTCTTCGAGGAGCGAACCGAATTCCCGCAGAGGGAGCACCGTTCTCCCCCGCACCTCGATCATCGTTAGCCCCGCTTGCGCGACCACCTTTTCGATGTCCGTGAGCCGGAACATCCGCATCGAAAACCGCTCCTCTCGACGCTCGGCCAGCCATTCGGTGCGGCCGCTTCGAGCGAAGCGCTCGAGGCCGTCGAGATCGCCCCGTTCGAGGAAGTGCCGAAACCCCGCCGCGAAGTGATCGACGGTGGCGGTGAGCACTCCGCCGAGGCGCAGCGTTCGCGCGATCTCGCGGAGCGCACGAAGCGGATCCTCGACGAACGAAAGTGGATCGCCTTCGGAGACGACGAGGGCGAACGAGCCGTCGCCGAGCGCCGAGAGATCCTGGAGGTCGGCCTGCACGATCCGGACGCGCTCCGTCACGCCCAGCTCCTCTGCCTTGCGCGTCGCGACGTCGAGCATCTTCTGCGACAGGTCCAGCAGCGTGACGTGGAAACCGGATTTCGCGAGCCGGATCCCGAGTTCGCCCGTGCCGCACCCCGCGTCGAGAATCGGCGCGCCGTAATCGCTCGGCAGGTACTTCTTGATGTACGACCAGCCGAGCTCGCGCTGCGCTTCCCAGTAGTCGTCGCGATAGATGTCATCGTAACGAGCCGCCACCCGGTCGTGGTAGCGCTGGTTTCCACCCTCGCCGCGGCGATCGCTTCGCTTTCGTCCCATGGCGCGCGATTCTCTCAAAGCGGCGGCCATCTTGCCGCGTGTCGCCGTGAAGTGGAGAATCGCGCCCTCGTCGAATCCGGAAACCGTCCCGCTTCTCGAGGTCATATCGATGCGAGAGATTCCCGTCCACCGCGTGGATGCGTTCACGCGATTTCCGTTCGAAGGCAACCCGGCCGGCGTGGTTCCCGATGCCACGGAGATCCCGGAGAACCTCTACCCGGTAATCGCGCGCGAGATGGCTGCGTCCGAGACGGCGTTCGTCCTTCGCCCGACCGTCGATGCCGCGGACATCCGAATCCGGTGGTTCACGCCGACGACCGAGGTTCCTCTTTGCGGACACGCCACGGTCTCCGCGTTTCACGTCCTCTCGGAACTCGGGCGCATGGGGATTCGCGAGCCGGGGGAGCATTCATTCCGCATGGAATGCCGGAGCGGAATCCTTCCGGTCACCGTGCTCCGGGACGCAACGGGCCATGCGTCCGTGACGCTGTCACTTCCCGTTCCCCAGCTTCAGCGCGTGCGGCTCGCCGCAAGCGCGATCGCCGAGATCCTCGGCATCGCGATCAACGAGCTCGACCTCACGTTGCCGCCGGAGAAGGCTGGCCACTACGTCGTCATCCCCATTCGCACGCGCGCGGCGCTCGACGCCGTGCGACCGGTCGAGGAGGGTCTCGTTCGATGCGGACGGCAGCTCGACGTGCACGGGTTCGTCCTCTTCACGCGCGAGACGCGTGAGCCGGAGTCCGACGTTCATCTCCGGTTCTTCGCTCCGGACGCCGGCGTCTTCGAGGATCCCGTGACCGGTTCGGCGCACGGACCGCTCGGCGCCTACCTCTTCGCCCACGGCCTCTTGAACGGCGACACTCCGATCGCCTATCGCTCGGAGCAGGGCGACGTCCTCGGCAGGCCCGGCCGCGTCGCCGTGTCGGTGCGGCACGAGCGAGGAGAGGTCACCGGCATCTCCATTACGGGAGTCGCCGTCACCGTCTTCTCGGGCACGCTTCGATTGCCGTGATCCGAGTGATCGACGATCGCAAGGTCATCGATCGCAGAAACGACGCGAGACACCGGCATCGAACCGGTGCCCCGCTGCGCGACTCAGTCGACCTGCCGGCGATCGATTACGGCACGACGTCCCAGCTGTCCTTGATGACCGCCGCGACCACGCCGATCCGACTCGGCATCGTGATGGAGCCCATGATCAACTTCGCGTTGACGCGCGCGTCGATCGTGGCGGATCCGAGCGGCACATCCGAGTGGACCGACACCATGACCTGGAAAGCCGTCGAAACTTGCGGCTGCAGGACGAGGTTTTGTCCCGGCACCGCGCGAACCGTGTAGTTGGTGGTGTTCGACGCGCCGCTGATGTTCAGGCCACCGGCTTCGATTCGATAGAACCCGTTCGTCTGATTGCGGATCGTAACGGTGACGAGGATGTTGCGGTCGCCCGGATGGACGG
>JACOTG010000116.1 GCA_016178505.1 Planctomycetota bacterium | reverse complement strand
CTCGGCGCTCGCATCCCCATGGTCGCGGTCTTCGACACGTCGTTTCACTCGACGATCCCGGAGCCTGCCGCCACGTACGCGATTCCCTGGCAGCTCGCCGAGAAGCACGGCATTCGCCGCTTCGGATTCCACGGGACCTCGTATCGCTGGGTGCTCGAGCGGTACTGCGCGCTCGCGAACACGACGGCGAACCAGGCGACGCTCGTCGCGTTCCACCTCGGCAATGGGGCATCCGCAGTCGCGATCGAGCGCGGACGATCGGTGGACACGTCGATGGGCTTCACGCCGCTCGAGGGGCTCGTGATGGGCACGCGGGCGGGCGACATGGATCCTGCGCTGGTCGCGTTCATCGCCGAGCGCGAAAAGCTCTCGCCGAAGAAGATCGAGGATCTGCTCAACTCGAAATCCGGGCTGCTGGGAGTCTCGGGGCGAAGCAAGGACATGCGCGATCTGCTCGAACACCAAGCCGACGATCCGCGTGCGCGACTCGCGCTCGAGGTGTTCTGTCATCGTGCGCGCAAGTATCTGGGCTCCTACCTCGCCGTGCTTCGCGGCGCCGACGCGGTCGCGTTCACGGGCGGGATCGGCGAGCATGCCGCAACGGTGAGGGCACGCATCTGCGACGGAATGGAATGGTGCGGAATACGGGTCGACGCCGAGCGCAACGAACGGGTCGTCGGCGTCGAGGGAGAGATCGGCGCACGAGATTCGAAGTTGCGCGTGTTCGTGATTCCGACCGACGAGGAGTGGCTGATCTCGCGCGATGCGGCCGAGTGTGTGCGAAAGCACCTCGACGCGTGACGATTCGCGATGCGCCGGAGTGTGTCGGGAAGCGCACGGAGGCCTGACCTTCGCCGGTCGCGCGCTCGCGCCTAACGAATGCGAAGGACGACCGCGTTGGTCACGCTCCAGCCCGACGAGTGCTGCGAGCCGCGATCCGCGATCAGGCCCTGGAGTGCGAGTACGACCGGATGCGGCGATCCACTCGCGCGCCGGAAGACGATCGAGGGCGCCGGGCGCGAGGCCAGCGTCGGCGCACCGAGCGTCAGCACGTAGCCGGCGTTGTTCCAGATCGCCGACGGCTGCGGATTTCCCGCCCCGAACGGCGGAGGGAACACCATCGTTCCGAGCCCGCGTCGGAGGAATTGCAGCGAGTGCGCGTTCGGCACCCCGATCCACGCGTAAAGGACGAACGGCGCGCTCGGGCGGCTCGACGGCGACAGCATCACGACCGAGATCGACTGCCCGACTCCCAATGCGACGGTGCGCGTGTAGTCCTCACCCCGCTGCGAGTTGACGAGGAGAACGTCCTCGCGATCGCCGATCCCCTCGTTGACGTTGCCGACGCGCGCGAAGAACGTCGGTTCGACGTAGCTGAACGCGGAGCGAAGGACCGCTACCCCTTCGGCGGCACGGATCGTCACGTCGACGCTGCCCGTGCCGGCGGGGGTTCGAACATCGACACGGTCGGGAAGAACCGCCACGATCGATGCGCTCGAATCGCCGAATAGCACGATGGGATCGTGCAGCGTCGCGGACCCCGTCGCCTGCAGGTGAACGAGATCCCCGCCCAGCAACGATCCCGTGTTCGGCGTGACGGAGTTCAGCGTGATGGTCGTCCAGTTCGTGACGTACACCTGCCACGACCCGGTCGAGCCGCCCGGCACGAGCGTCGACGCGCTGCTCGTAAATCCCACCAGCTCGCCGTTCGCCGACATGCACGGCGCGTTGCTGAAAGAGTCGCCCTGCGTTCCTCCGACGGAGGCGCTCACTCGTCGCGCGATTCCGGTCGAACGGTCGCAGACGAAAACGTCCTCCGCGGCGTTGCTGTCGCCCGCGACGAGATTGTTGGCCGAAGTCGCGTACGCCACGAACCGGCCGTCCTGCGAAATCGCCGGGTGCACGCAATCTCCGTTGCCCTGGCCCCCCGCGGAGTCGACGCTCACGCGCGTGGTCGTGCCGAAGTACCGATCGCGCACGAACACGTCCGCCGTGCCGTTCGTATCGCCGGTCGCCAGGTTGGAGGCTCGGCTCGAAAACACGACGTATCGGCCATCCGCGGAAACCGCCGTGTACGTGAGAGCCGTGACGAGACACGTTCCGTTCGCCCCTTCACCCGCCGAGTTGACGCTCACGCGCTCGGTGGCTCCGGTCATCGAGTCGTGGACGAAGACGTCCGCGGTGCCGTTGGTGTCGGCGGGGTCCAGGTTCGGGGCAGCGCTAATGAAGGCCACGAATCGCCCGTCCGCCGAAATCGACGGCTGCTCGCTCGTGTCTCCGGTCGACTGCGTGCCGAACGAATCGACGCTCACTCGCGCCGTCGTTCCCGTGGCGAGGTCGCGAACGAAAACGTCTTTCACTCCGTTGGTGTCCCCGGGCACGAGGTTCGTGGCCAAGCTCGCGAACGCAACGAATCGTCCGTCCGCCGAAATGTAGGGATTGTCGCTGGGACCGTCCCCGCGGACACCCGTCGCGCTCGACGACACGAGCGTCGTCACGCCCGTCGCCATGTCCCGCACGTAGACGTCGCGCGTGCCGCTCGTCGGCGGACTGACCAAGTTCGTGGACGTGCTGTAGAACGTGATGAAGCGGCCGTCCGCGGAGATCCGAGTCTCGAAGCTCCGGCCATTCCCGTGGGCGCCGCTCGAGCTGACGCTCACCAGACGCGTCTCTCCGGTCTGTCGGTCGTGAAAGAACACGTCCGGCAATCCGTTGTTGTCGCCGGCAACGAGGTTCGTGGAGTGGCTGTGAAAGACGATGAAGCGTCCGTCCGCCGATAGAGACGACAGGTCGCTGAAGCTGTTGCCCGCCGCTCCAGACGAGTCGACGCTGACGCGCTCCATCGTCTGAGCACCGGCTCGCTCGAAGCCGCCCCCGAGCACGCAGGCGATCGTCACGACCGAGCGCACGATGCGTGTCATCGATTTCATCCCCCCACGAGGCTCATCGGACGCTTGTAGGTGCCCGTCGAGCGCGACGGTACCGGGAGGTTCAAGGGAGATACTCGAGGCATTCTATCCGGACTCCTGGCTGAGCGCGATGCCGGCTCCGTCTGGGCACGTTTCACCGTCGACGCCTTCTGTTATCGTGCGCGCTGGAATTGGGACACTGGTGTCGTTGCGCGCGGCGCTCGCAGCGCCGTGGCGTTCACGAACAGCATCGGCGACGAGGCATGGGCCGTCGCGGTGATGATGAGGAGGTACACAGATGTCTGCCGATCTTCATTCTGGCATCGACGAGCTGCGGATGGCAGAGCAGGCCGAGCTGTGCCGGAACACGAACCCCGCGTTCGCACGATGGGCCGCCGGTTACGGACCGATCCAGCACGAGGTGACGACGCAATGTCGCGTCAAAGCGCTCGCCGACCTTCTCGCCTCTCGCGGCATGAAAGGCGACGGCACGCCCCTCTTCGACTCGCTGTTTGCTGCAGATCGCTTGGCGTGCGCCGCCATGTGGCTGGTCGTGCACGAAACGTACGCGCAGAACGTCTACCTCGATGGACGCGACCTCGGGCCGGACGACTTCAAGCCGAAGCCCGAGGGTCACACGGGCGGCGCGCTCAACATGGTCCCCGCGTACGTTGCCTACCTCGCGGCGAACGCGATCACGGGCCACACACGCGCGTGGCTGATGGGACAAGGCCACACGGTTGCGGCGATCGACTCCGTGAACCTGCTCGTGGGCAACATGACGCCGGCACACCCGGAGCGCTACGCGCTCACGGACGAGGCACTCACGCGATACGTGCGCGACTTCTACTCCTACGAGCTGAGCAAGGACGGCAAGCAGAAGTCGCCGCTCGGCAGTCACGTCAACGCGAATACCGCCGGCGGCATTTCCGAGGGCGGCTATCTCGGCTTTGCGGAGCTTCAGTACGTGCACATGCCGCTGCCCGGCGAGCGGCTCGTCGTGTTCCTCAGCGACGGCGCATTCGAGGAGCAGCGCGGCAGCGACTGGGCCTCGCGCTGGTGGCGCGCCGAAGACTCGGGGATCGTCACGCCGATCATGATCGCGAACGGGCGCCGCATCGATCAGCGCACGACCATGTCGCAGCAAGGCGGCATCGAGTGGTTCGTGAAGCACCTCGATTTGAACGGCTTCGATCCACAGGTGTTCGACGGACGCGATCCGGCGGCGTTCGTCTGCACGATCCTCGAGATGGAGGACCGGCTCGACGCTTGGACGAAAGCGGTCGCGAGCGCCGCGGTGCGATATCCGATCCCGCTTCCGTACGGCATCGCGGTCGCCCCCAAGGGCTACGGCTTTTTCGGCGCGGGCACGAACCTCGCGCACAACTTGCCGCTCGGACGCAATCCACACGAAGATGCGATCGCCGCGAGCCGCTTCAATCAAAGCGTACGCGACCTGTGGGTGCCCAAGGACGAACTCGTCGCCGCGACAGCGGCGTTCCAACATCACGATCGCTCGCGACGCGTGCGGGAGCGCGACCACGCGCTCGCGACTCGCAACGTCAGCCTGAGCACGTCGCCAACTCCCGCGTGGTGCGAGGTCGCCGAGAACCGTCGGGATCCCGCGGCGTGGACGCGTCGGTCGCCGATGGTGGCAATCGACGACGGGTTCCTGGCGGCGGTGCAGGCGAACCCGCATCTTCGCCCGCGCGTCGGCAACCCCGACGAGATGAAGAGCAATCGCATGGTGCACACGCTCGAGGCGCTCCACTTCCGAGTGACCGATCCCGAGCCGGGCATTCCGGAGTCGGTCAACGGCGCGGTCATCACCGCGCTCAACGAGGAGGCGGTCGCGGCGGCGGCGCTCGCGAACAAGGGCGGCATCAACATCGCGGTCACGTACGAAGCGTTCGGCGCCAAGATGCACGGCGTCATTCGCCAAGAGGTCATCTTCGCGAACCACCTCGCCGAGGCCGGGCGGCCGGCGCGCTGGCTCTCGGTGCCGATCGTGCTCACGTCGCACACGTGGGAGAACGGAAAGAACGAGCAGTCGCATCAGGACCCGAGCCTCGCCGAGATGCTCGGCAACGAAGTCGCGCCCGCGTCCCGCGTGCTCTTCCCCGCCGACGCCAACATGGCCGCGGCGGTCATGAGCGGCGTTTTTCGGACGCAGGGGCAGATCTGGACGCTCGTCGTCTCGAAGGCCGATTCGATCCCGTGCTGGTTCACGCCCGACGAAGCGCAACAGTGCCTGCGCGACGGCGCGATCCGGATCGAGTGGGCTGGGTTCGCGCCGGACAAGGCGCGCGTGGTCCTCGCCGCGATCGGGTCCTACCAGCTCGTCGAGGTCTTGCGCGCGTCGGCGAAACTCGCCGAGCGAAAGGTCGAGCACGCGGTCGTGTACGTGCTCGAGCCGGGCCGCTTCCGCGCGCCGCGGAGCGAGGCCGAAGAGACATTCGTCGCGGCCGCGTCGGTGCGTGACGCCATCTTCTCGCCGGGCGCAAAGTCGATCGTCGTTCTGACCCACACGCGACCCGAGCCAATGGCGGGCGTCCTCGCACCGATCCTCGAGAATCGCCGCGCGCGCGTGCTCGGCTATACGAACCACGGCGGCACGCTGTCGACCGACGGATTGCTCGCGGTCAATCGCGCAAGCTGGAGCCACGTCGTCGAAGCGGCGAGCTGAGGCCGCTCGGCAAATCGGTTCTCTCCGCGGGGTCGCGTCCTCCGGAGGCGCTCGATTGTGCTAGCCCGCTCGTTCGATGGGTCGCCGATCGAGAAGACCAGAGGCGTGGGTGCTCCGCAAGTCTTCGAAGTGAGGCGAGTAGTCGTCACCGCCGCCGTGACTTCATCACGTACAGACCGACGATCGCCGTGAGGTTGATCCCGACGGCGACGAATGCGACAGCCTTTCCCGCGGGCGATAGCAAGAAGCGCGCGGTGTCGCTGCGCGGAAAGAGCGCGATCGTCGCGACCCACGCGCCGATGAGCACGAGCCCGCCGTATCGGATCCAACTCAGCAGCCGAACGCGATCGTTCGGGTTCACGCTCTCCTCCGGCGCCGATCCGCGCCGGAGCGACCGGCGGTCGACGAATTTGCGAGAGGATTCTGCGCCAGCAATTCCTCGAAAGCGAGGAGGTGCCGCGGAGGCGCCGCCTCGCGACGTCGCACCGCGAACCAGCGGCGGTGAAGCCCTCGCCGCCCGAGCGGCCGCAGGGCCACGCTCCCCGCGGCGGCGTCCCGTGCGACGGCCCAGCGCGCCATCACGCTGATGCCGTGGCCGCTCTTTACGAGCTCGAGAATCGCTTCGGTGAGCTGCGCTTGCGTGATGCGACGCGGTCGAATGCCGGCGGGTGTGAGCACTTGTTGCATGGCGGTGTTCTCCTCGGGCGTCGAGTAGATCAGCAAGTGCTCCTCTGCGAAGTCCGTCGGCCGGACCCAGTCGCGTGCGGCCAGCGGGTGGTCCGGACGCATCACCACGACGAATTCGTCGGAGAACAGCGGACGAAACCGGAGCCGGCGGTCGGGCTGCGCGCGGGTGACGATTGCGAGGTCGAGACGCCCTTCGAGGAGCGCGTCGATCGGGCGCTTGGTCTCGTCGGCGAGGATGCGCACCTCGATGCGGGGATGCGCCGCGCGAAACGGCTCGAGCAGGGACGGAAGCCAGTGATAGCAGGTGTAGCACTCGACCGCGATGCGCAAGACGCCGCCGTCCCGCGACGCGAGATCCTTGATCTCGCCTTCGACGCCTTCGACTTCGACGAGCACGCGCCGCGCGACGTCGAGGACTTTTCGCCCCGCCGGCGTCAGGACCATCCGCTTCCCGACGCGGTGGAAGAGCGGCGTCCCGAGGCGTGTTTCGATGTCCCGTAGCTGATGGCTCAGTGCCGATTGCGTGAGGTACAGGCTCCGGCCTGCCTGCGTGACACTCTCGCGCTCGGCGATCGCCTCGACGAGCCGGAGGTGACGTAGCTCGAGGTCCATCGATTCCTCTCTCGTGAGTCATCCGCGACGAGCCATGAGGATCTCTCATCATCTTCATGAAAACAATGAGTTTTTCGTTCACGGTCCGCGGTCGTACCTTTCGCGCCACGCGAGACGCCTCGAATCGACGGCGCTCGCGCGGAGGAACAACGAGATGAGCCGTTACGAAATGCCGTTCCCGGTGACTTCCCGATCTGAAGCGCGCCCCACCGTGAGCGCGGCAGCCGATGCGCACGGCCTCGTCGCGGCGCCGAGCGGGCCCGCGCGTGCTCACTTGATCGTTGCGCTCGTGTTGTGGGCGTCGGCGTTCGCCGGAATACGCGCGGGCCTCGCTGGGTTCGCGCCGGCGCACCTCGCGCTCTTGCGCTTCGGCGTGGCCTCGATCGTGCTCGCGATCGTCGCGGCCATCCGCGGCCTGCGACTGCCGGCGCCGCGCGACGTCCCCGGCCTCGCGCTCGCAGCGCTCTCGGGCATCGCCGTCTATCACGTGGCGCTCAACACCGGAGAGGCCAGCATCACCGCCGGCGCGGCGAGCCTCATTCTCGGGATCGTCCCGGTTGTCACGGCGCTTCTCGCCAGCATCTTCTTGCGCGAGAGACTCGGCACGCGTGGCTGGCTGGGGCTCGCGACGAGCTTCGCCGGTGCGGCGCTCATCGCGCTCGGCGAGACCGGTGGGCTCCGCTTTGCCAGGGGGGCGCTGTGGGTGCTTGTCGCCGCCATTTCGCAAGCCACTACCTTCGTGGCGCAGAAGCCCTACCTTCGAAAATACGCGGCGCTCGACGTCACCACCTGGGTCGTCTGGATGGGCACGGCAGCATTGCTCGTGTTCGCGCCCGGCCTCGTCGATGCCGTGCGGCGAGCCCCGCCGGCCGCGACATGGGCAGCTGTTTATCTCGGCGTCTTTCCCGCGGCGCTTGCGAACGTCGCGTACGCCACCGCGCTCGCGCGCGGGGAGACGGCGCGCGTCGCAGGCACGCTCTACGTCGTGCCGGCGATGGCGATCGCGATCGCATGGGTTTGGCTCGGCGAGCGACCCGGCGCGCTGTCGCTCCTGGGCGGCGCCATCGCCATCGCGGGGGTGTGGGTGGTCGTGCGGCGTCGCGCGTGACGCGCGCGTCGAGCGCCGAAGTCATCGCGATCTGCCTAAGTGGGAAAAATGTTCCAGGCTCCGTATGCGTCACTTCTTGCGCTTGGGGAAAGTGACGAAGACTTCGGCGGACTTGGCGCGGACGTTGGCGGTGCGCGCGATGACGAAGAGGAGGTCGGAGAGGCGATTCAAGTAGACGATCGCGGTGCGGTTGATTGGTTCGCTCGTCGCTAGGTGCACCGCGTGGCGTTCGGCGCGGCGCGCGACCGCGCGGGCGAGGTGAAGGAATGCCGCGTCTTTGCGACCTCCGGGAAGGATGAACTCCTTCAGCGGCGGCAGCTCCTCGAGGAGCGCGTCGATCCGCTTTTCGAGGCGCGTGACGGCCGCGGCCTCGATTCGCGGAACCGCGACTTCCGGCGGGCTCGCGAGGTCCGCGCCGAGCGTGAAGAGCTCGTTTTGGATCTCGAGCACGAGCTTTCGAATCTCGATGTCCTCGATCCACGCGAGCGCAACGCCGAGGAGCGAGTTCAGCTCGTCGACGTCGCCGTACGCTTTCACGCGCGGCGACGCCTTGCTGACCTTCAATCCGCCGACAAGCTGGGTCTCGCCGCCGTCACCGATTTTCGTGTACACCTTCGTGATTCGCATCGTCGCGCCGCCTTTCAGAGGGCGCGCATTATAGTCGGCGCTGCCGACACGGAGGCAGGAACGTTCATGGAGTACTTCAACCGCTTCAACAATGCGCTCGGCGTCGAAGTCACGACGAAAGACAGCCGATGATCGCAGCTGCGCTCGTTCTCGCACTCGCGGCCCGCGACGCTTCGCCGATTCGCGAGTGGCGCGCGAAGCACGAACGCGAGATCTTGGCAGAGTTCGTCGACTTGCTGTCGATCCCGAACGTCGCGGCCGATCGCGAGAACGTCCGGCACAACGCCGCCGCGATCGTCGTCATGATGGAGCGACGCGGCCTCCATCCGCAGCTCCTCGAAACAGCCGACGGAACGTCGCCGCCGGCCGTGTTCGGTCGACTCGACGTGCCGGGCGCGACGCGCACGCTCGTCCTCTACGCGCACTACGACGGCCAGCCGACCGACCCCTCGCAATGGATCGGCAGCGCGCCGTGGCAGCCAACGCTTCGCACTGCCGCCATCGACGCGGGCGGGACGATTTTGCCGATGCCCGCGGCCGGCGCGCGCCTCGATCCCGAATGGCGGCTCTACGGACGATCGACGTCCGACGACAAAGCGGGCGTGCTCGCGATCCTCACGGCGATCGACGCCGCGCGAGCAACGAACGCCACGATCACCTCGAGCCTGAAGCTCTTCTTCGAAGGCGAAGAAGAAGCGGGTTCGCCACACCTCGAGGACGTCTGTCGCCGAAACGCCGATCTCTTGAAGTCGGATGCGTGGCTGGTGTGCGACGGCCCCGTCCATCAGTCCGGGCGCAAGCAAGTCGTGTTCGGCGTGCGCGGAGTGACGACGTTCGATCTCACCGTGTGGGGGCCGAAGCGGCCGCTCCACAGCGGTCACTACGGCAACTGGGCGCCGAACCCCGGCATGATGCTGGCTCGGCTTCTCGCGTCGATGAAGGACGACGCGGGTCGCGTGACGATTGCCGGCTTCTTGGACGACGTCGAGCCGCTCGGCGAGGCCGAACGTCGCGCGCTCGCGGAAGCGCCCGACGTCGACACGGCGTTGCGCGCCGATCTCGGGATCGCGCGAACGGAGGGCGCGCCGCAGTCGCTCCTCGAGCGAATCAGCCTCCCCTCGCTGAACGTCGACGGGATCGCGTGCGCGGACGTCGGCGCGCCGTCGCGAAACGTCATCCCCACGAAGGCGACCGCGACGATCGACCTGCGCCTCGTGAAGGGCAATCACTGGGAGCGCCAGCAGGATCGCGTCGCCGAGCACGTCCGCAAGCAAGGCTACTTCGTCATCGACGGCAATCGCGAGCCCACCGATGCCGAGCGGCGCGAGCATCCGCTGATCGCCACGATCGTGCGCCGCGGCGGCTACGACGCCGAGCGCACGCCGATGGACTCGCCGATCGGCCGCGCGGTGATCGACGCGGTGCAGGCGACGAGCCGAGAACCAATCGTGCGCATGCCGACGCTCGGCGGCAGCCTGCCGCTGCGCGTGATCCGCGACACGCTCGGCGCGCCGAGCCTCGTCGTCCCGATCGCGAACCCCGACAACAACCAGCACGCCGAAAACGAGAACCTCCGGCTGCAAAATCTGTGGGACGGCATCGACACGTGGGCCGCAATCCTCACGATGAAGGCAGTCGATCAACGATAGAGTCGGAACGTGGCGCGCACGTCCTCGGCGAGGAGCTCCGGCTCTTCCATCGCCGCGAAGTGGCCGCCGCGCGGCATCTCGGTCCAGCGCGCGACGTCGTAGCCGCGCTCGACGAAGCCGCGGCACGGGAACGGCTCCTCCTTCGGGAAGCGCGCGATCGCCGTCGGCACGCGGACGCGCTCGCCCTCGCGCAAATGCAGCGGGCGCCGGCTCGACTCGCCGTAGAAGCGGAACGACGAGCCCGCAGTTTGCGTGACCCAGTAGAGCGTCACGTTTGCGAGGAGCGCGTCCGGCGAGAAGCGGCGCTCGACGTCGCCGTCGCAATCGGACCAGTCGCGGAACTTCTCGACGATCCACGCGGCGAGGCCAGCCGGCGAGTCGTTCGTCGCGTACGCCAGCGTCTGCGGCGTCGTGCGCTGCACGTGGGCGTACCCCCCGCTCGCGTCGAGCCAGCGATCGCGGTCGGCGAGGAATCGTCGCTCGTCGTCGTCGAGCGGGCGCGATCCGGCGCCGAGCCACGGCTCGTACGATCCGGGCACGTAGTTGAGGTGAATCGCCGCGAGCGAGTCCGCGTGACGCAGTGCGAGCCACGTCGCGATGGACGCGCCGAAGTCGCCGCCTTGCGCGCCGAATCGAGAGTATCCGAGTCCCGTCATCAGCGCGTGCCACAGCTCGGCCACGCGCTCGGGCCCGGTGCCCGGCTCGGTCGGCCGATCCGAGAAGCCGAAGCCGGGAATCGAGGGCACGATCACGTCGAACGCGTCGGTAGGGTCACCGCCGTGCGCGCCCGGGTCCGCGAGCAGCGGCACGATGTCGAGCATCTCGAGGAACGAGCCGGGCCAGCCGTGCGTCACGATCAGCGGGAACGGCCTCGGCCCGACGCCTCGCGCGCGCACGAAGTGGATCCACTGCCCGTCGATCTGCGCGCGGTGGTGCGAGAACTCGTTCAGCGACGCCTCGATCGCGCGCCAGTCGAACTCGCCTCGCCAGCGATCGACGAGGCGCTTCACGAGGTGCAGCTCGATGCCCTGCTCGCGGCCGGCGCCCCGGATCTCGTCGGGCCATCGCGTCCGGCGAAGGCGCTCTTGCAAGTCGTCGAGCACGTCTTCTCGGACGGCAACTCGGAACGGTTCGACGATCATAACCGTTGATCCTCGTCGTGTAACCAGCTATCTTCGTTTAGACAGTTACCACGGTATCCGACGTAGAGTAACCAGTCAATTGCGTTTCAGTGGTTATCGGAGGAACGGATGATCGTCGAATCGGGCGGACGCGAAATGACGGCCGAGTTCGTCGGTGGAAGGCTGTGCCTCGACTTCGCGAATACCGTTCATGCGTTCGGCGTGGAGGAATCCGGAGACGACCTGCCCGACGTCTCGGCGTGGATCGCCTGGACGCGACGCGTGGGCGCGATCGCAGCGTCCGAGGCTCGGCAGCTCGAGTCCTCGGCGTCCAAGCAGGCGCACGCCGCGGACGCCGCGCTGGCGTGCGCGAAGAGCGTGCGGGCCGCCGTCTACGGCATGTTCTCGTCGATCGCCGCAGGTCGCGCCGCGCGAGCGGACGACCTGGCGACGCTCAACGCAAGCGTCGCAGAGACGATGGCGCACGCTCGAGTGACGCCGAAGGGCGATGGCTTCGTTTGGGCGTGGGAGGACTCGGGCGGACGGCTCGACGCCCTCCTCTGGCCAATCGTGCGATCGGCAGCCGATCTCCTCGCATCTCCAGACCTCGCGCGCGTGCGCGAGTGCGCCGGCGAGACGTGCTCGTGGCTCTTCGTCGACACGAGCAAGAACCAAAGCCGCCGTTGGTGCGACATGAAGGTCTGCGGCAACCGCTCCAAAGTCGCGCGGTTCCACCGCCGGCGCAAACGAGCCAACTGACGCCGCGAGGTGCCGCTCCGTCACATCATCGCGGTCGGCGGCGCGGGCTCGTCCGGGCTCCCGGCGTTGTTGATCGGAACCTTCACGAGAATGTAGGCCATCAACGCGAGAGGAATCATGCCGAGCATGTACGCCGGAATGCTCGACTCGAAGATCGGATACTCGGGAGGCTTGCCGGGATTCAACAAGATGAAGCCCGCCCAGATGAGTCCCATGAGTGCTTCACCTGCGATCAGTCCCGATGCGATGAGCACTCCGCAATTTTCGACACGCGCTCCCTGCGCTTCGTTGAGGCCCTTCTTCGCTCTAACGTAGTTCACGATGCCTCGGATCACGCCACCCACGAAGATCGCGAAGGTGGTTTCGAGAGGCAAGTACATGCCGACGGCCATGAGCATGGGGCTCCGCACCTTGAGCAGGATCATTCCGATTCCCATGAATATGCCGACGACCACGAGCGGCCAAGCCATCTCGCCGCCGACGATTCCTTGCGCGAGAGCCGCCATGAGCCCAGCCTGCGGCGCCGGCAATCCAGCACCGCCGAGACCGGTGCCGTTGGACGCGATGTCCGCCTTGTGCAGCAGCATCACCGGGAAGAACATCACGAGGCTCGCGACCACGACGGCGATGAGCTCGACGATCTGGATGTAGCGCGGCGTACCGCCGAGGATGTATCCAACCTTGAAATCCTGTAGCAGCTCGCCCGCGACGGCCGACGAGACGCACACGACCGACGCCACTCCCAGGACCGCGAGGACGCCACTCGTACCCGACACGCCCAACGAGACCATGAGTAGCGCCGCGATGATCAAAGTCGAAAGGGTCAGACCGGAAATGGGGTTGTTCGAGGATCCGATCATTCCCACCAGATAGCCGGAGACGGTCGCGAAGAAGAAGCCCGCGATCAGCATCACTACGGCCGCCGCGATTCCACCCCCCACCAATCCCGAGAGGTAGATGTAGAGGCCGGCCATGACGATGAACATCAGCCCGATGAGCGCGAACACGACCTTGGAGCTCATGTACTGCTCGGTTCGACTGGCCGTTCCCTCGCGTTTGATCTTGCCGCCGAGCTCCGCGAACGCTCGCGAGAGACCTCCAAATAGATTCTTGCGCATCCGGTAGAGCGTGTACGCGGCCCCGACGAGCATTCCACCGACCGCGATGGGCCGCACCATGTACTTCCAAATGCTCGTGATCATTCCGCCCCAATCTCCGTCCGATGACGCCGCCGTGATGCCGCCCGGAAGATTGGGTCCGAGGACGAAGATGAGGAGCGGAACGAGAAGGCCCCACGCAATGACGCCACCGGCAAAGTTCAACGCCGCCAGCTCGGGTCCGATGATGTAGCCGACGCCGAGGTACGCGGGACTGATGGCCGGCGGCGCAAACATCGTGACCCCGCCTGCAGCGATCGTGTTTTTGGATTCCGTACCGCCGAGTCGAACGATGCTCTTCCCGAGCTGTCCGATTCGCAGGAAGAAGCTGTTGTCGTCCATAGAGAAGATCTTCAACTTCCCGACGATCCAAATGCCGGCGCCGGTGCCCATGTTGATGAAGAGATGCTTCGCGGCGCCGATACCGCGCTGGCCGGCCTTGTGGATCTCCGCAGCAGCCACCGACTCGGGGAAGACCAGCTCGGGGTCTTCGACCATCACTCGCCGAACCAGTGAGACGAAGAGTACGCCGAGGATGCTGCCGACCAACATGAGCGCGGTCGACTTCCAGTAAGCGTCCTCCACGCTGAACGATGGCCAGACCTTCGCGAAGAGAAACGCGGGCAACGTGAACACGGCGCCCGCTGCGACCGACTCACCAATCGAGCCCGCGGTTCGCGCGAGGTTCTCTTCGAGGATCGAGCCCTTCATCAGTCGCAGAATCGCCATGCTGATGACCGCTGCGGGATACGTGGCGGCGATCGTCATTCCGGCCTTGAGACCGAGATACGCGTTCGCCGCGCCCAAGATGATGGTCATCGGAAGTCCGACGACGATCGCCCGCAGGGTGAACTCGCGCATCTGGACCGACTCGGGAACGTACGGCTGGTGTTTCCTCTTCGCGGTGGGGGCGGAATCCTTGACGTCGGCCATGTCGATCAGCTCCTCCCCGGGTTCATCGTCCTCTGATTCGTTCGTGCACGGTCCACGACGCGTTCCAAATCGCGCGGGACTCTAACCGGAGTCGTCGGAAAGTGTCAACGAAGCGGGCTTTCCGTCGCGCTCGCGTTCGTGATAGCCTCGCCGCCCGCCTCGGGTCGCGCGACCGATCGGCGAGGAGGAAGTGAACGTGGCGGTCGAGACGATCGAGAGCCGTGCCGCGGCGAACGACGCTGCGGAGTTCAAGCCTTGGGTTCCTGCG
>JACOTG010000115.1 GCA_016178505.1 Planctomycetota bacterium | reverse complement strand
GCGTGCGTGCGCGACGCGATCGATGCAGCGTTCAGCGGCGCAGGGGCTTAACTCTCGCGGCCCGCTTATCACGCCCTCATTGGTCCCGCCTTTGCGCAACTGGAGTCGACTATCGGCGACTGAGGTGAGGCCTGAGCGTGAAGGGGTAGCGAGCATCCATGATCCTGAGCGGGACAAAGCGGTCTAGTTTGGCCATGGTGATGCTGCGACAGGATGACGAGGCGTTGACGGCGATCCAGGTCGCCACGCCGCGTCGGCTGTCTGCACTCGCTCGAAAGAGCTTCGTGGACTTCAAGGCCTCGATCGATTTCGCGTTTGCGCTCTTCATCTTCATCGTCACCCTTCCGATCCTCGCCATGTGCGCCCTACTCGTGAAGCTCAGCTCCAAGGGCCCGGTGTTCTTCAAGCAAACGCGCGTCGGGCAAGACGGAAAACTCTTCGAGATCATCAAGCTGCGCACGATGAAGGTGAACGCCGAAGCCGAGACCGGCCCCGTGTGGGCTCGAGACAACGATCCGCGAGTCACGCTCGTCGGACGCTTCCTGCGTAAGAGCCACCTCGACGAACTGCCACAGGTGATCAACGTCCTTCGCGGCGAGATGAGCCTCGTCGGACCGCGTCCCGAGCGGCCGATCTTCGTGTCGGAATTCAACACGTCGATCCCGCAGTATTACCGCCGCTTGTCGGTGAAGCCCGGCATCACGGGACTCGCCCAGGTGCGCTACAAGTACGACGAGACGATGGAAGACGTGCGGAAGAAGCTCGCCTACGATCTCCTCTACATCCGAAAGATGTGCTGGTATCTCGACCTGACTATCATCTTCTTGACGATCGGCAAGGTCCTCGACAAGGGCGCGAAATAGCGCGACGAGGGCATCCTCTTGACGATCGGCAAGGTCCTCGACAAGGGCGCAAAATAGCGCGCACGGGATCACCCGCCCGACGATCGACACGGGCTCGCGCCGATCACTCGATCGTCTGACGCCACTCCTCTTCCAGATTCCCGATCGTCTCGTGGAACGTGCTCTGGAACGACTTCTCGAAGTCCTTCGTCCGCGCGAGGGTGACGAGCAGCTCGTGGAACGAGTAGCTGCCGTTTCGGTCGTGGAGCCACCGGACGAAAGACAGCGACTGCGCGTAGAGGATCTTCACCTCCAGCGGATCGGGAATCGACGCGAACGATGCGGGAATCTTCGAAAATGCGCGCACGCTCCCCTGCTTCGCCGCGGACCGCAGCGTCGCATCGGCTTCACCGACGTCGGCTCCCTCCTCGAGCTGCGCCAGCCCTTCGTTCAGCCACGTCGGACAGCTCGAGCACAGTGACGCCACGACGACGTGCGTGTACTCGTGCATCAGCGTGCGAGCGAGCCCCGCTTTCTGTCGCGCAAAGTTCTTCACCGGAACCCGGATCTTTCCGTCGAACAGTCCGCCGACCCAACCGTGGCTGGCCGTCACCGACGAGAACTCCTGTTGCGAGTAGATGACGACGCTCGTCGGCGTCGACGGGTAATGAGACAGGTCCGACCCGACGCGGTAGTACGCCTCGTCGAGCATCTCCAGGACTTGCGTCGAAACGAGCGGATCGCGGTCGCCGTCGTACGCGATCTCGAAGTGAGCGACGCGATCGCGAAGGAACTTTCCCTCGACGTCGCGTTCGCGGCGGGCCTTCTCCAGTGCGGCCTTTGCCGATTCACTTTTCGGATCGATCTCGAGGGCTTTCTCCCACTCCGCGATCGCGTCCTCGAGGCGATTGTTGCGGTACAGGACGTGCCCGAGGTTTTCGTGCGCGACCGCGGACTTCGGATCCAGCTCGAGCGTGCGGCGAAACTCGGCCTGTGCTTCGTCGTCGTCTTTCGCCTGGTACGCGGCGACGCCGAGGAAGAGGTGGAATTGGTCGATCTTGTCGTCGGTGGCGATCGCGCGTCGAAAGCGCGAGCGCGCGCCTTCCACGTCCTTTTCGTCGAGATGCTTCACACCGTCTTTGAACTGCGCGTGAGCGAGATTCTTCCGCAAGGCCTCGTTCCCTGGCATGAGCTTCAATGCGCGCTCGAACGCCACGGCTGCCTCGACCCACTTCTCTTTCGCGAAGAGTTCGAGGCCGTCCTGATTGAGATCGAGAGCGCGACGCGTGTTTTCGTCCGTGACGGGCGCAGGTTGAGGTGGAGTCCCGTCGCCGTCCGTCAGGGGGTGCGCGAGCGCCGTCGCTGCGAACGTGATCGCCGCCAGCATTGCTCGAACGATTCGGTCACAACGTCGGTGTGAGCGCGTCATCCGTCCTCTCCCGTCACTCGTCGCAGAATTCGCGGGCTACTCGCGCTTGCGCTTCAGACCCTTCAATCGCTCGCGAATCTCGGTTTCGCGGCGACGCGCTGCGTCGTCCTTTGGCGCGCCGGGCTTCCACCAAGACCGCGACGGCGAAGGCGGAGGCGCCGCCGCAGGCTTGTCGCCGCCTTCTTCGTGAAACGGCTTTTCGAGCAGGTTCTCGTCCCCTTCCGCTTCGCTCGCCGCCAGCGGATTGTACGTGAGCGTCTTCTTTCCGCGGATGTGTTCGGAGATATCCGAGATCAGAGCGGCGGGATCTGCGTAACGAATCTCCCGATTCTTCGCCATCATCTTCTGGATGAAGTAATGGAGGTGATCCGAGATCCCGCGCCCCTTCAATTCCTCGGACGAAAGCGACTCGAGGATTTGTTTCGCGAGCACCTCGCTGTCGTCCGATCCCTGGAATGGAAGCTCGCCAATGACCATGTGGTAGAGCGTCACGCCGAGCGAGTAGATGTCCGACCGAATGTCGATGTCCGTGCGTCCTCGCGCCTGTTCCGGCGAAATGTAAGCAACGGTGCCGACGGTGGTGTCGCTTTCGCCCTCGGCGCCTCCGCTCGTCGCCGCGAAGCCGAGGTCGCACAGCTTCACCGTGTTCTCTCGCGTCAGCAGGATGTTGCCCGGCTTGATGTCGCGGTGAACGACCCCCTCGCGATTCAGGTACTCGAGCGCGCGCCCGATCTGGAGGATGACGTAGAGCGCCGCGTCTTCGTTGAAGACGACCTTTTTCTGGATGTACTCGAGGAGCGTGTCGCCGTCCACGTACTCCATCGCAAAGTACTCGAGCCCATGGGACCGCCCGAGCGCATAACCTCGGACGATGTTGTCGTGCTTGAGGCGCATCAACAGCTCCGCCTCTTCCCGAAACGCCCGCCGGACGTCGGGACTGAGCGACAGCTTCGGGTGCAGCACCTTGACCGCCACCAGGTCGTTTCCAGGCAGCTTTCGCGCCATGTAGACGCGCGACGTGTGTCCGGCGCCGACCTTTTCGACCAGCTCGTATCCGTCGATGAGGTTGGCGAAATGACCCGAATCGAGCATGACCTCGAGGCGAGCGGCCGTGAGCCGCTCCGGTGCAACGAGGCGGCGCTTTGCCAGTGCCTCTTCGAGACGAAGCGGCCTGCCGCTCTCTTCGGAATGCTGGATTTCCGCCAGGCACTCGCGAACGGCGTCTTCGGCGACCGTCCCGTCGAATACCAGGCGGGCGGCGAGGTGCAGGTCGTTCTTGGAAGGCATCGTCTGCGCGAGGCTTTGGGCCCCGCTCTCTCGTTTCCGACCTCCGACCTCCGACCGGGGACCCCGGCTCGGTTACAATGGGTCGTCGAAAGAAACGTCGACCTTCCCGCATTCTATCGGCGTTCGGACACGGAAGTCAAAGCGAGCGGATTCGGCGTCGCGTTCGCTTCCAGCGCAGTAGCGCCCGCCCGGCTCGTATCGACCCGACACTCCGGATCAAGTCCGGGGTCGACGTTGACGACAATGGCACACGGGTGATTCGACATGATGCCTCTTCAATTCAACGTGGTCCTGAAGTACTGCGAAGCCCTTGACGAGTTCGTCAAGGTCCGCGTCTTCGCGGACCGTGAGGTCCACTCCCTCCTTCGCGTCACGCACATCGACAGCAAGCGCGCCTACCGGCAGCTCGTGGTGAATGCTTGCGTCGTTCGCTACCACGAGGACGCATTGCCGGCGCTTCGGCGTCGGGCCGAGCGCTCCGGCACCAACCCGGACTCGGAGGTCCTCGAGGAGCAACTGTACGCGCTGTGCATCGAGGTGAACCCGAAGCTCGACATCCGCGACGTGACGCTTCCCTGCGCTGCGCCGACGTCGGACGACCAAGCCCTCCACCTCATCGACGAATCCGAGGTGCCGAAGGAGGTGCCGCTCGCGGAGGATCCGTCGGTCGAGTCGCTGGGCCGACTGCGCGACCTCGAGCTTCGCTTGCGCGCTCAGGTCGTCGGTCAGGACCAGGCCGTCAACTTGCTCGCGCGCGCCGTGAAGAAGGCGGCGCTCGGTCTTCGCGACCCGCGGCGGCCGATCGGCGCGTTCCTGTTCGTCGGGCAGACCGGCGTCGGAAAAACGGAGCTTGCGAAGGCGCTCACCCAGTGCATTCATGGCGACGCTCGACACCTCGTGCGGGTCGATTGCTCCGAGTACTCCCAACCGCACGAGTACGCGAAACTGATCGGCGCTCCACCCGGATACATCGGACACAACGAGGGCGGCCACCTCACCGAGCGCGTGAAGGAATTGGGACAGTGCGTCGTTCTCTTCGACGAAATCGAAAAGGCGCACACGAAGATCCACAACGTGCTCCTTCAGATCCTCGACGAAGGCATCGTCACGGATTCAAAGGGCGCGGCGATCCCGTTCCAACACGCGGTGATCATCCTGACCTCGAACCTCGGCGTGGACGAGATCGAGCGTTTCAAGAACCGGATGGGCTTCGCCAACGACTCCACGGGCGGCGTGCCTTGGGACGTCACCGAGCAGGCAACGCGCGCGTCGCTCAAGGAGAACTTCCGTCCGGAATTCCTGAACCGAATCGACGACGTCGTGGTTTTCCGCCCGCTCTCCGCCGCGCACTGCGTGCGGATCGCGGCGCGAATGCTGCGTCACGTCGCCGAGACGTTCGAGCGGCGCGGCATCGAGCTCGAGTACTCGCGCGACGTCGTTCGCTTCATCGGGCAGTCCGGCTTCAGCGCCGACTACGGTGCGCGCGAGCTGCGCCGCACGATCACCAGTCTCGTCGAGAACCCGCTCCTCGAGCTCGTCCTCAGCGGCCGGATCGTCCGCGGCTCGCACGTGCGCGTCATCGTTCGCCGCGACGCCCCCGACTTCGTCGTAAATTGATCCCTCCCTCTTGACGCGCGACGCGTCGGCTTTTATCGTTCGCGCCCATTCGTCGTTCCGCTCTTTGCCATGAACTGAAAATTTCGTCCGGTTCTTTCATCAAGAGCAGCGAAGGGATCAGGCCCGATGACGCTGCAGCATCCTGCCGCGCGCTAGCGCGGTAAGGTGCTAACTCCTGCCCGTCCGGGGAAGATGAGAGCGAAGCCGGAACACCCAGCCTCTGCGTGTTCCAGACCTCTTCTCTCCCGAAGAGGTCTTTTTTTTCGATCTCTTCGGGACCCAAGACGGGCGTTTCCCTCGCAAGACGCGAGCGAGAAAGATGAGAAACGCCATGTCGAGTCCCGCAGTCGTGCCGCCGTTGCCAGCCGGGCAATCGCGCGGAGGTCCGCACCGAATCGTCGAGGAGCCCGCGGCTTCGCACCGCACCATCCGCGTCGGACTCCTCGGCTTCGGCACCGTCGGCCGTGGCCTGTACGCGCTCCTCGAGCGTCGGCGCGACGCGACCGCGCGGCGTCACGGCGTCGCGTTCGAGATCGCCGCCATCCTGGTGAGAGACGTCGAGCGCGCACGCGACGCGATGCCAGCGACGGCGCTCGTCACCAGCGATCCCGAGCGATTCCTCGCCGGCCGCTTCGACGTCGTCGTCGAGGCCATCGGCGGCGTCGAGCCGGCAGCTCGCCTCGTCGGCACGCTGCTCGAGCGCGGCGTCGACGTGGTCACCGCGAACAAGGCGCTGCTCGCCGACCGATGGGACGCGCTCCACGCGCTCGCAGCGGCGAGTGGTGCGCGCCTTCGTTGGGAAGCGAGCGTCGCCGCCGGTATTCCGGTCGTCGGACTCCTCCGGCGATCGCTCCAATCGACGCAGGTCTCGCGCGTAACCGCCATCCTGAACGCAACGTCCAACCTCGTCCTCACCAAGATCGCGTGGGGCTCCTCGCTCGAAGACGCGCTCTTGCACGCTCGGCGCCAAGGATTCGCCGAAGCCGATCCGACGCTCGACGTCTCGGGCATCGACGCCGCGCAGAAACTCGCGATTCTCGTGGCCACGATTCGCAGTCGTGCGCTCGCACCATCGGAAATCGACGTCCAGGGAATCGAAAGCGTTCGTCCCGAAGACTCGGTTCGCGCGGCGGCATTCGGCGGGCACTTGAAGCCGATCGCGTTTGCCGATCTCGGCGACGCTCGGCCCGGCGCGTGGATCGCACCCGCGTTCGTTCCGGACCGCCATCCGCTCGCGCGAGTCGAGGGCACGTCCAACGGCGTGCACCTCACGGGTGACACGGTGTCCGATCTGTTCCTCTCGGGGCCTGGCGCCGGAGCCGATCCGACGGCCGCGTCGCTCCTCGACGATCTCCTCGCACTCGCGAACGGCGATCGCTCCGCTCGGACGCCGGCCCTCGATCCGCCCCTGCGGTTCCAGCCTCCGCTCACCCGATGGTTCGTGAGCGTTCGCGCCGATGCACTCGAACAGCATCTCGAAAACGTCCTCGAGGTCGTCGCCGGCTCGGGGCTCCTCTTCCGCGAACTGCGCGTGCTGCGCGAGCCGACGGGCCCCGTGCTCGCGGGCATCACGGTCCCGATCCTGCGCGACCAGATCGAGCGCATCGGCGCGCGCCTCGAGGCTGCGACCGCCGTCACGGAGCTTCGCGCGTGGCGCGCCATCGACGCGCCCGTGGAGGAGGCGTCGCGATGACGGGCATCGTGGTTCGAAAGTACGGCGGCAGCGTCCTCGACGGGGACGCGGCCTTTCGCCGCGCCGCGCGTTCGATCGCGCGATCGGTGCGCGACGGGCGGTCGGTCGTCGCGGTCGTCTCTGCGGTACGCGGCGTGACCGACGCGCTCGTCGATCGCGCTCTGGCGATGACCGACGCTCCGGAGCCCGCGGCGCGCGATCTCCTTCTGGCGACCGGCGAGCTGCAAAGCGTGGCGCTCCTGGCTCTCGCCCTCGCCGCCGACGGCGTTCCGGCAGTTGCTCGGAATCCATGGCAGCTCGGCCTTCACACTGACGGCGTCTGCGGCGACTCGCGACTCCGGCGCGTCAACCCGCTCCCGATCCGTGTGGCTCTCGCGGATGCGCGCGTCGTCGTCGTGCCCGGGTTCGTCGGTCGTGCCGACGACGACACGCTTACGACACTCGGCCGTGGCGGCTCCGACCTCACCGCAATGGCGATCGCCGATGCGCTCGACGCCGAGGCGTGCGAGTTCTGGAAGAACGTGCCCGGCCTCTTTTCTGCGGATCCGGACGTCATCCCCGGCGCGATGCATCGCGAGCGCGTCTCCGTGGAAGAAGCGCTCGAGCTCGCGCGTTTCGGCTGCCGGCTCCTGCAAGACCGCGCGATCGAGCGCGCCGCAAGCGTCCGGTGCCCAGTCGTCATTCGATCGCTCGGCGACGAGCGGGCGACCGTATTCGTGCGTAAGATCGCCAATCCGTGCGACCCATCGAGCGTGGTCGCGATCACGCATCTTCGCGAGCCCGCCTCGGTCTCGCTCGTCGGATCGCGCGTCGGCGACGATCCGGCGTTTGCCGAAAAAGCGCGTCGCCTCCTCGAGGCCACAGGCGTCCCGGCGACGATCGCCAGTCGCAGCGGCTGTCGGCTGACGCTTTCCGTGCCGGCTCACCGCGTCGAGGCGGCGCTCCGTCGCCTCCACGACCATTTCGTCCACCACGCTGCGTCCCAACCCAATCGAGATCGATCGAGAGAACTGGCGTCCCCACTCGATCGAGAACCATCACGAAAGGACTGACCATGCGATTCGACACCCGAGCCATTCACTTCGCACAGGATCCAGACCCCGCGACCGGCGCGTTCACGACGCCGATCCATCAGACGTCCACGTTCGTGCAGAAGGCACCGCGCGTCCACAAGGGCTTCGATTACTCGCGCACGAACAACCCGACGCGGCGGACCTTGGAGCGAGTCCTCGCGTCGCTCGAAGGCGTCGAGCATTGCGCCGCGTTCGCGAGCGGGCTTGCGGCGGAAAACGCCGTGCTTCAGGCGCTACTCTCGCCCGGCGACCACGTGATCACGACGGACGACGTCTACGGGGGTACGTTTCGCCTCCTCGACGCCGTCTACGCACGGAAGGGTTGCTCGTTCTCTACGGTCGACCTCTCGGACGCGCGCGCGCTCGATGCGGCGTTCCGCCCGACGACCCGGCTCGTGTGGCTCGAGACGCCCACGAACCCGCGCCTCCGGATCACGGACATCGCCAAGGTCTGCCGTGCCGCGCACGCCCGAGGCGTGATCGTCGTCGTCGACAACACCTTTGCATCACCCGTCAACCAGCTTCCGTTCGATCTGGGCGCGGACCTCGTCGTCCACTCGGCGACGAAGTACCTCTCGGGTCACTCCGACGTGATCCAAGGCGCGGTACTGGCGCGCGAGGCGTCGATCTTCGAGCCCATCCACTTCCTCCAAAATGCGACTGGTGCCGTTCCCTCGCCGTTCGACTGCTGGCTCACGCTGCGCGGACTGAAGACGCTGTCGCTGCGCGTCGCGCGTCACAACGCGAACGCGCAAACCGTGGCCGAATTCCTTGCCGGCCACCCGGCGGTCGCGCGCATCCACTACCCTGGGCTTTCCGCGCACCCGGGACACGCGATTGCAAAGCGTCAAATGACGGGATTCGGCGGCGTCGTCTCCCTCGAGCCGCTCGGCTCGCCGGAGGCGATTCGCGCGTTCGTGTCGCACCGACGGTTCTTCAAGCTCGGCGAGTCGCTCGGCGGCGTGAAGTCGCTCGTCTGCCACCCGGCCACGATGACGCACGCTTCGATCCCCGCGGAGAGGCGACGCGCGCTCGGTCTCTCGGACTCGCTCGTGAGGCTCTCCGTCGGCATCGAGGATGCGCGCGATCTCATCGACGACCTCGAGCAAGGCCTCGCACCGCTATCGTCGCGGCGCCGTCGCCGAGCGGTCGTGCGGCGAGGACGCGTCGTTCGTGCTTGACTCGACGCGCGGCCCCCTTTATCACCACCGCGATGATGTGCCAGCGCATCGCGGCTTCACTCGCCGTTCTGCTCACTCTCGGAGCGAATCACGGATTCGCGCAGGAGAAACCTCCTGTAGCCGAGACGCCGACGAAGAAGGTCCCGAGCGGAGCCGTCGCCCTCGTCAACGGGCAGCCGATCACCCGCGCCGAATACCACGCGCGCCTCCTGCAGAAGCATCGAGGCGCCGCGGAAATGGAGTCGGTCTTCTCGCAGCTCACGAACAATCACCTGATCCTCCAGGAGATGAAGCGGCGCAAGATCGAGATCAGCGACGCGGACGTCGAGAAGAAGTTCCAGTCGCTCAGCGATCAAGTGAAGGCCCAGAGCCAGGGCAAGACGACGCTCGAGGCGGAGATGGAGCGCACCGGCGTCTCGATGTCGGAGTTCCGATCGCAACTTCGCTACCTCGTCGGGCTCGAGGCGCTCGCGCGCGCGGATTTCGGAATTGCGGCGGCAGAAGCCGTTCCGTCCGAGAAGCTGAACTTGTGGCTTGCCGAAAAGCGCGGAAAGGCCACGATCCAGAAGGAAAACCTACCGGATGGCGTTGCTCTCGCGGTGAACGCGGAGCCGGTCTACGACGACGAGGCAGCGCAAGCGCTGGAAAAATCCATCGGCAAAGCCGAGTGCCGCGCGACCGTGAACGAGCTGATCGGCATGCACCTCGTGCAAGCGCGCATGCGCGAGCAGTCGATCACCGTTTCGCCCGACGACGTCGACGCCGAGGTCGAGGTTCGCCGAAAGCAGTTCGCGAAGAATCCGCGCTTCGCCGGCGTCGACTTCGCACAATTCCTCCAAGCGACGCGCCAGCAAACGCTCGAGCAGATGAAAGCCGACGAGGAGTTTCGGGCCCAAGTCGGCTTGAAGAAGCTCGTGTTGAAGCAGAACGACGCCGCCGCGCTCGAGAAGTACTTCGAGGACAACAAGGACCTGTACGGCCCACTCACTCGGGCGAGCCATATCCTGATCGTCGCCTCGGACGCCGGACCGAACGGCGCCAAGCCGCCGCGCACATTCGACGAAGGAAAGGCCGAGATCGAAAAGGTCCAGTCCGAGCTCCAGGCCGGGGGCGACTTCGCAACGCTGGCGAAAAACCGGTCGGAAGACACGAGCCGAGCGCAGGGCGGCGACGTCGGCTATTTCCCGCCCAAGGGAATGATGGACGAAGCGTTCGCGGCTGCTGCAACGAAGCTCGAGATTGGTGCCGTTTCGGCGCCCGTGCGTTCGTCGGCCGGTTGGCATCTCATCAAGGTGACCGACCGCAAACCGCTGCCGCCGTTCGCGGAGGTCCGCGACGAAGTGATCGCCAGCCTCGCGCGGAAGCTCTACAAGGAAATCGTCGGCAAGGCCGAGATCACCGTCGAGCCATGAAAACGGGGCGTGGGTCCGCGCTCGCTGGGCGTCGCCGTTCGAGGTCGTCGAGCGCGCGCGGTGCGTGAATCGTTGATGCCCGGCCGCGCCCGTCTATAATCGCCGGCCTCATGCTCTTCGCACGCGTCGTCGGAACCGTCTGGTCCACTCAAAAGGACGAGAAGCTCGGCGCGTTCAAGTTTCTCCTCCTGAAGCAGCTCGACCAGAAGAACCAACCCGTGAATGCCTACGTCGTGGCCGTCGACGCGGTCGGCGCCGGGGTCGGTGAGGTCGTCCTCTACGCGACCGGCTCGAGCGCACGACAGACGAAGCAGACCGAAGGAAAGCCCGTCGACGCCACGATCATCGCCATCGTCGATTCGTGGGACGTCGACGGCGAAATCGTGTTTCGCAAGGACGAAGCCACGTGAGGCCGGTTGCATCCGAATCGGCCTGCCATCGGACATGCCACGGCGCTTTCGCTTCGAGAGAGGAAATCCCGTGTTTCTGGGTCGCGTGATCGGTCGCGTCGTCTGCACTCGCAAGGCCGAGGGCCTCGAAGGCGTCGCGCTGCAGATCGTTCAGCGCCTCGACGAGGCCATGCACGATCTCGGCACTCCGTTCGTCGCGTGCGACACGGCGCAGTCGGGGCTCGGCGACGTCGTGTTCCTCGAGGACGGACGCGAAGGGTGCTACGCGCTGCCGGTTTTCCTCGTGCCCGTCGACGCGGTCATCCTCGGCCACGTCGAGGAGGTCACGGTTCCGGACCGCGGCATCGCCTGGCGCGAGGCACGGTGACGCCATGTTCCTCGCGCGAGTGATCGGACACGTGGTCGCGCCCGTGAATCATCGAGTGTTCGAGGGTCACAAGCTCCTGCTCGTCCGGCCCGTGGACCCGCAGGAAAAGCCGGCGGGCGCGGCGGTGATCGCCGTCGACCGCGTCGACGCGGGCGTCGGCGACCGGGTGCTCGTGATCCACGAGGGCTCGAGCGCGCGCGACCTCACGGGCGAACCGAACGGACCTCTTAGAGCCGTCATCGTCGGCGTCGTCGACGACGTCGAGCTGGAGACGCCATGAAGTCCGAATGGGACTTTCGACGCGACGTCGTGTTCGTCTGCCGCATGCTCTACGACCGCGGTCACGTCACCGCGTTGGACGGCAATGTCAGCTTGCGGCTCCCCGATGGCTCGATCCTCCTCACGCCGAGCGGCTGCTGCAAGGGCTTCGTCACGGAGGACGAGCTCATTCGCATCGACCTCGACGGCAACAAGCTCTCGGGCTACGGCAAGCCGTCGTCCGAGATTCGCATGCACACGCTCGCGTATCGGCTGCGCCCGGACGTCGGCGGCGTCGCGCACGCGCACCCGAAAACCTGCGTCGCTTTTTCGCTCGCCGGCGTGCCCCTTAACGATTGCCTCATGCCTGAGGTCATCCTCTCGATCGGCTCGATCCCGACGGCTTCGTACGCGACACCCACGACCGAAGATCTTCCGAAATCGCTCGAACAGTATCTCGCGTCGAGCGACGCGGTCGTCATGGAGCGCCACGGCGCGGTCACGCTCGGCCGCGACGTGATGTCGGCCTACTTCAACATGGAGCGGCTCGAGCACGCCGCGCAAACGGTCTACATGGCGCGCACCCTCGGCAGCGTCCGATCGCTCCCCCCGTCCGAGGTCGAGAGGCTCATGAGAATTCGAGAGGACCTCGGCTTCAAGAGCCCGGCGCCCCGATGCCACGTGTGCGGAACCGAGCAAGCGCACGACGCATCGTCGCACTGAACGCCGCGACGCACGGTTGCACACCCGAGCCGCGATTCCCTCGTCCACACCCTCGCGAGCCGATCGGGAATCGCCTACCTTGTCCCTTCCTGGAATCGATTCCCGAGGAGGTGACATGTTTCGCCGCGCTTGCGCTCGATTCACTGCGTCCTTGCTCGTGCTGGTTTCAGTCACACCCGCGCTCGCTGGACCGGCTCGCTTCGGCGATGCGAAGAGCCGTCGCCACGACCCACGCGACCGCACGATGGACGTGCAGCACCTGGAACTGCACGTCTCGTTCGACGCGGACGCGAAGACCGTGACGGGCGAGGTGACGCTTACGGTGAAGCCGATCACGGACAAGGCACGGACGCTGGAGCTCGACGCGCCGGAGCTGCACGTGAAGAAGGTCACTCTCCACGACGCCGGCGATCTTCCGTTTCGGCACGACGGCGAAACGCTGCGAATCGAGCTGCCCGCAACGCTCCCATCAGCGGACGCGCCGAAGGTGACGATCGCGTACGACGCCAAGCCGCGAAAGGGCGCGTACTTCGTCGGCCCCGACGAGGGCTACCCGTCGAAGCCGCGCCAGATCTGGACGCAAGGCGAGTCGGAGGACAACCGCTTCTGGTTCCCGAGCTACGACTTCCCGAACGACAAGGCGACGAGCGAGATGTTCGCCACCGTGCCGGCGGGCCAAACCGCCGTGTCGAACGGACAACTCGTCGAGATCACCGAGGATCCGAAGACGCACGCGCGCACGTTTCACTGGCGCACGGATCAGCCACACTCGAGCTATCTCGTGTCCCTCGCCATCGGCGAGTTCGAGGAGGTCGACGACCAGTTCGGTGACGTGCCTGTGCAGTACTTCGTCCCGAAGGGCACCGGCCGCGAGACGACGCTGCGCTCGTTCGGTGTCACACCGGAGGCGATGCGCTTCTTCTCCGACAAGATCGGCGTGCGCTATCCATACGCGAAGTACGCGCAGACCTGCGCCGTCGACTTCATCTTCGGCGGCATGGAGAACATCTCGGCGACGACGCAAACGGCGAACACTCTCCACGGTCCGGAGGCGGAGCCGGAGCGATCCAGCCAAGGACTCGTCGCACACGAACTCGCGCATCAATGGTGGGGAGACATGCTGACCTGCCGAGATTGGGCGCACATCTGGCTGAACGAGGGCTTCGCGACGTACTTCGAGGCGCTCTTCCGCGAGCATCACGACGGTGTCGACGAGTTTCGCTTCGACATGTTGAACGCCGCGCGCTCCTACCTCGCAGAGGACTCCGGCGAATATCGCCGCTCGATCGTCACCAACGTCTACACCGAGCCGATGGACCTCTTCGACTCGCACACGTACCCGAAAGGCGGGTGGTGCCTCAACATGATCCGCGGCATCTTGGGCGACGCGCTCTTCTGGAAGTCGATCCACCACTACGCGGAAACGAACGCGTGGAAGAACGTGGTCACGGACGACCTTCGCCGCGCCATCGAAGAAACGACCGGCCGCAACCTCGACTGGTTCTTCGACGAGTGGCTCTATCACGGCGGTCATCCCGAGTTCCGCGTGGAGAGCGAGTGGGACGCCGACACGAAGCTCGTGCGCATCTCGGTCGCGCAAACGCAAACGGTGGACGATCTCACGCCGCTCTTCAGAATGCCGCTCGACATCGAGGTGCGCACGCCCGCCGAAACGAAGACCTATCCCGTCGAGGTCTCGAAGGCACATCACGAGTTCGTCTTTCCGTGCTCCGAAGAACCTCAGATGATCCGCTTCGATCCGCATCACCGCGTGCTGGCGACGCTGGATCAGCCGCGCTCGCTCCGCGAGCTCGAGTTCGCTTCGTCGCACGACGACGACGTCGTCGGGCGCATCTTCGTGGCGGAGGAACTCGGCAAGCGCGCGGGCGATCCCGAGGCGGGCAAGATCCTCGAGGTGATGGCCGAATCGGACGCCTTCTGGGCCGTGCGGGCGGCAGCCGCGACGGCACTCGGCAAGATCCGCGGAGCGCAGGCGGCGGCCGCGCTGCGCGTCGTGATCGGCGACAAGGACTCGCGAGTTCGAACGGCAGCGGCAACGGCGCTCGGCGACGCGGCCAGCGACACCGATTCCGTCGCGTCGCTCGCCGATCGATTCGCGAATGACGGAAGCCCATTCGTGCGCGCCGCGGCCGTGCGTGCACTGGCCAAGGCAAAGGCGCCGCTCGCCGGAGACCTCGCGGTGAAGGCACTCGGCGTCGACTCCTCCGGCGAAGTGATTCGCCAGCGCGCGCTCGACGCGCTCGCCGACCTCGGCGACTCCCGAGCGGTCAAGCTCGCGACCGAGTGGACGGCATACGGCAAGCCCCCGGAGGTGCGCACGACCGCGGCGGAAGTTCTCGGGCGAGCGGGCGAGGGCGACCGCAGAGCGAGAGAGACCCTCGAAAAGCTCCTCGACGATCGCGCGTTCGGGATGCGTCGCGCTGCCATCGCCGCGCTACGCGAGCTCGGCGACCCCAAGGCCATCGACGCGCTCGCGGCGCGCGAGTCCGGCGAGGTCGACTCGCGCCTCCGAAAGTCCGCGCGCGACGCCGTCACCGCGCTGCGCGCCCGCGACAAGGGCGGCGACCGCTTCTCCACGATCCGCGACGACCTCGAGAAGCTCCGCGCCGAGTACGACCGTCTCCTCGAACGAGTCGAGTCGATCGAAAAGCGCCCCGGCTAAAAGTGCCAGGCACGCGCCGCCGCCCATCAGGCTCGTTCGTGAAACGCCAGCGCTTGTCGGGTGACTCAACACGGTCGTCGGGCACGATCGTAGTCGTCGAATTCGATCCTACAGGATGAGCGAGTCGGCCGTTCGCGAGCGACGCTGGACGAAACCGCCTTGGCGTTTCCCGTGGCGCGGCGTCTCGATCTACTGCGCGGGGCTGCTCACGCCCATCGTCGCGGGAATCGTGTTTCTCGGCCTCCACGAATACGAGGACCGCGGGCCGATCTACCGAATCATCGAACGGGCACCGACGCTCGCCACACTCGCGCAGGAGACGATCGACGTCGCGGGACCTACCTGGGCCGGCCGCGAGGCCGATCCCAATGACGTTCGTGCGCTGGGCTATTGCGGCTCGGGTTGGCTGACTCGGATCTCCCCGGATGGTCGCCGCCTCGCGTTCTTGATGACCAACGCGGATGACTTCAACACGGTGTTCGTCTTCGACGCCGCGACCAAGAAATCGACGGCCATTGCGACGCTGGGCGAATCCGACCCGATGTCGGGAATCGCCTTCGGCCTCGCCTGGACAGCCGACTCGAAGGCGCTCGTGATCTACGGAACCGGGCCGGTCTACGGTTACCGGTTCGATGAGAATCTCCTGCCGCTCGTATGGCTCGTCGGAGACGACCAGCTCGTTTCCGCGCGCTGATCACGAGCGTTGCCGGGTTGATCACCCGCTGGCGCGTGATTTCGCCACGTCGACGCTCGCGCTTCATGGGGAATGGGACGCCATCGGGCGAGTCAGGGTAATGCGCAGGCCCGGCCCTCGCCTCCCCCGACACTGCCGACACTCGCAAGGCCATTGGCTCGCAATGTCCCCGAATGGGGTGGCGCCCTCGTCGCGCCGTGAGGCGTCGCATTCTCCCGGAGATCCCTTCGGGGACGGGTTCAACACCCGCGTGGAAGCAGAACCCAGCAGCGGCCGCGCGTTACTTGAGAGTCGCCTCGACTCGCTCGGTAACCGCCGTCTTTCGTTCGCGAATCGCGCGGCCGATCATCTCCATCTCGGCGATCGTCTTCGTGCGGAAGAGCGAATCCGGGATGCTCGGCAAGTTGACGAGCACGTTGAGGCGCGCGCCCTCGAACGCGGCCTCCGCGAGTATGGCGCCAACGGCGACGTCCGTTATCAAGTTCGGGTTCGCGATCGGCGCGAGACGCGCGACCGCTTCGGATAGTTCTTTCGCGAAACGGATCGTCCGCATCGGAACGTCGATGGCGTCGAGGAATGCGGCGTCGAGCGCGGCCTTCCGCTTGTCGCGATCTTCGGGAGCCACCTTCGGCATCTTCCGCGCGGCGACCACGCGCTCGTACGCCGCCGCGTCTTCGTCCACGACGAAGAGCAGGCTTTGGGTGAGCTTCTCGAGCTTCTCCGTGATCGCCTTCGCGTCCGCTTCGAGGGAGGGATCGCGTCCAATCGAGTAACGCGCACCCATCATTCCGAGCGCGCCGCCGAATGCGCCAGCAAGTGCGGCGACGCTACCGCCTCCCGGCGTCGGCGTCCGCGCCGCCACATGCTCGACGAATTCTCGGATGGTCTCGTCTGCGTACATCTGCTCCCCCCTTTCGGTCTCCGTGTCGACGTCTCGGCTCCTCGTCAATGCGACGCTTCGTGCAGCACCTCGCGATACACGGCCTCGATCTTGCCAACCTGTGCGGACCACGTGTAGCTGTCATGCGCGACTCGAGCCGCCACGGGCCCCTTCCGTGACTTGCACTCTCCCCGAATCTCCTCGACGATGCGAGCGGCGAGCGCATCGGGATCGTTCGGGGGCACGAGCCCGCCCACCGAGTCGTCGATGAAGTCGACGAGCCCGCCCGCCCGAGTTCCGACGACCGGTGTCCCGCAGGCGAGCGCCTCGAGAGCGACGAGCCCAAACGGCTCGTCCAACGACGGCACCACGACCAAGTCGGCCGCGTTGTACATGCGCACGACTTCCTCGATCGTCTGGTGCCCGAGCAAGTGGACGTTTTTCAAGCCGAGCCGATCGCGGTTCGATCGGAGTTCGTCGCGCATCTCTCCTTCGCCGGCGAGCAGGGTCACCGTATCCGGCAGAAGCCGCTCGTATCGCGCCGCGGCTTCGAGCAGCACGTTCGCGCCCTTGAATCGCGCGAGCTTGCCCATGAACAGGACGAGCCGGCGAGGCTCGCGCGGGAGCCCGTGCCGTTGCAGTAGATCCGCGCGGTCGACCGGCACGACGCGAAACACGCTCGGATCGAAGCCGTTGCGAACGATGACGACGCGCTCGCGAAGCACGGACAGCCGTTCCTGCACGCGCTCCGCCACCCACGACGAAACCGCGAGGACTCGACGCGCCCCGCGCGCAGCCTCTTCCGCGTCGCCTCTGCCGCGGGGATCGCCGTCGAGACCGAGGAGATCCGTGCCGTGACACGTCGCGACGAGTGGGATGCCGGTCCGAGCCGCCGCGCCGGTCGCAATCCAGAGATGCTGACCGTGAAGGACGTCGGGGCGATGCGCTCGAACCGCCGCGGTGATCGCGACGCGAAACGCTTCGCGATACTGCGTGAGTTGCGAATCCGAAAGGTCGGCGAACTTGACTTGGCTTCGCGGATGCGTGGTGAAGCACGGAAAGTTGAACGGAATCACGCCTTCAGCCGGGCCATCGCCGTCGCGACGAAAGCGAATGGTGTCCACCTCGAACGGATAGCCGCGCGGCAGATCGTGGTCGGGCGCGATCACGCGAACGGCATGGCCCCGCCGGTGGAGTTCAGCCGCGATGCTCCGAACGTACGTACCGCTTCCGGACCCCTCGAGCGGAAAGTGGTTCACGACGATGATGCGAAGCGGGGCGTTCACTATCGCCGGACCGTCATCGCAGCCGCGGATTCGCGCTCGGACTACCGGCTCGATCGAGGCACGTTTGCTGGATGAACGGCTCGATCCGATTCTCGAAGATCGAAACCCACGTGTACGACGTGAGGACTCGCTTGAAGAGGCGCTGCGTCGAATTGCGCCCGAGGTAGTCGAGGATGCTCTTCGCGGACGCGAGTGGAGTCTCGTCGAGGTCGATGTAGAGCACGTCGTTGCCGCCGAGCTCGCGAAACGGCTCGATGTCCGAACAGGCAATGGGCGTCTTGGTGAGTCCGGCTTCGAGCAGCGGCAAGCCGAACCCCTCCTCGAGCGAGGGCACCAGCAAGAGATCCGAGAGGAGATAGAGGTCCTTGATGATGTCCATCGTGACCTCCACGCGTTCGCCGCGATCGTCGCGGAACTCGTAGAGGAAGATGATGAAGTCTTCGGCCCGCAGGTCCGTGACGAGCGTCTTCATGCGGCGGTAGTACGCCTCGTGCTCCCCGGGCGTCGCGTGGCTCGATGGCGGTCCCGAGACGATGAGCTTGGCGCGCCGGCCGAGCGAGTTCAACGCAGCCGTCACCTCGATCGCGAGCCGAATGTTCTTCTTTTCGACAATTCGGGCGGGCGTGAACAGCACGAGATCCTGGTCGCGCAACCGGAAGTCCTGCCAGATGCGGAACGAGATCGGATGCAGCCCGAGGAAGTCGCGCACCGCCACGCCGTCCGGAATCACCGTGATGGTCTCCGGTTCCACGCCGTACAGCTCGGACAGCTCGCGTTGGCGCGCGCGAGAGATCGTCACGTTGGCAACGCCGGGATTGGACGAGTTGATGAGGACCCAGGGGAATTCTCGGCTCGCGCGCACCCACGGCTCGGCGTTGTAGCCGACGGCCGACGGGTCGTGACTCCAGTTGACGAAGCATCGATCGCGTCGATCGGCCATTTCGCGAAGCACGTCGACGAGCGTGAAGTTGATGTCCTTCACGAGGATGTTGTGCACGATCACGACGTCGACTCCCTCGAGCGCGACCTCGAGAGCCGAGAGCAGCTCGGCGCGATACGACTGATACCGGAAGTCCATGACGCCGCGCTTGAGGTCCGGGTTCACTTCGACGTTCACGGGATAGAGCGAATCGATGGCCGGGATCTTCGTGACGGGAACTCTGGAGTCGAACCACTCGCCGCGACCGACGATGACTCGGATTGGATATCCGCCATCGGCGAACAACCGTGCGTGCTTTTCGACGACGACTTCGACTCCCCCCACGACGGGCGGGCAAGTGAAGTGGATGAGCGCGATCGATGGTTTTGATTGTTCAGGTCGCATGGCCGTCCCGGCGGCGCATGATAGCACAGCTCCCGGCGCACGAGGCGTGCGTCTGCCGACCTTGACCACCCCGAAATGCGCTGCTACCTTGCCCGAACGACAGTCGTCCACGGCGCCCGGATCGACCGATCCGGGCGATGTTTTTTCGGAGACGCATGGCCGATTCCACCGCTCGCACCGGAGTCTGGCTCATCGGGGCCCGGGGCGGGCTCGCCACGACGCTCGTCGTCGGCGCACGTGCCATCGCGCGTGGCAAGGCCTCGACGACCGGCGTCGTCACGGAACGACCCGAATTCGCTCCCCTGGCGCTCGTGCCGATTGCTTCGCTGGTGTTCGGCGGACACGAGGTTCGGCGCCCCACGCTCGTCGATTCGGCATTCGAGATCGCGCGCGCAAACGGGACGCTGCCGCTCGACCTGATCCGCGATCTCGAACCCGACCTCGTCGATGTCGACCGCGAAATCCGCCCCGGAACCGCGCTCCACTGCGGTGAGACGGTGGAGTCGCTGGTGGACGGCGAGACGATGCCGCGCGCGGCGACGCCGCGGCAGCTCGCTTTGCGGATTGCCGACGACATCCGCTCCTTTCGAGAGCGACATCGGCTCGAGCGCGTCGTCGTGGTGAACCTCGCGTCGACCGAGCCGCTCCGCGAGCTCGCGCCGCTCCATCGAGACCGCGCGACGCTCGAGGCGGCGCTCGATCGAGCGGCGTCCGCCCATCTCACGGCCTCGACCCTGTACGCGTACGCGGCCCTCCACGCCGGCTGCGCGTTCGTGAACTTCACGCCAAACGCAGCAGCGCTGTGTCCCGCCATCTGTGCACTCGGCGACGAGCGCCGCCTGCCCTACATGGGAAGCGACGGCAAGACCGGCGAAACGCTCGTGAAGTCGGCGCTCGCGCCGATGTTCAAGTACCGGAATCTGCGCGTGCTCGCGTGGCAGGGCTACAACATCCTGGGGGATCGCGACGGCAGCGTTCTCAATGACGAGCGCAACAAGGCGTCGAAGGTGCAGACGAAGGATCACGTGCTGACGCGCATCCTCGGTTATCCCCTGCACACGCACGTCGGGATCGACTACGTTCCGTCGCTCCACGACATGAAGACCGCGTGGGACTTCGTCCACTTCCAGGGCTTCCTCGACGTGAAGATGTCGTTGCAGTTCACCTGGCAAGGTTGCGATTCGATCCTCGCGGCCCCGGTCGTCCTCGACCTCGTCCGCCTTTCGGACCTCGCCCTGCGACGCGCCGAATGGGGCCCGATGCGTCAGCTCTCGTGCTACTTCAAGAAGCCGCACGGGGTCGACGAGCACGATCTTCATTTCCAATTCCACGCGCTCCTCGACTATTTGGACGCGGCCGCGAAAGCGACGCCGCGTCGCTCGGCACCGGCGGGCACGAATCGAAAGCACGATCCCCCGCGCCGAAACGACGCGACGTCACGAGCCGGCAAGAAGGCGCCGGCAGCCACCAAAGGCAAACGATCTCGCCGTTAGCGAGAATGAGGAGGGGAGATTCATGGCCACGATTCGAGATCAGGACGCGCTCGACTACCACAGCGAAGGTCGACCCGGGAAGGTCGAGGTCACGCCGTCGAAGCCTTGCCTGACGCAGCGAGATCTCTCGCTCGCGTACACGCCCGGCGTCGCGGTGCCGTGCCTCGCGATCCAGAAGAACCCATCGGACGCGTACCGCTACACGTCGAAGGGCAACCTGGTCGCCGTGATCTCCAACGGCACCGCCGTTCTCGGGCTCGGCAACATCGGCGCGCTCGCCGGGAAGCCGGTGATGGAGGGCAAGGGAGTCCTCTTCAAGCGATTCGCGGACATCGACGTGTTCGACATCGAGATCGCGACCGAGGATCCCGAGGAGTTCATCAATGCGGTTCGGCTCCTCGAGCCCACGTTCGGCGGCATCAACCTGGAGGACGTGAAGGCTCCCGAGTGCTTCCTCATCGAGGAACGTCTCAAGGCGGCGATGTCGATCCCCGTCTTCCACGACGACCAGCATGGCACCGCGATCATCTCGGGCGCGGCGCTCCTCAACGCCTGCGAGATTTCGGGCAAGGACATCTCGAAGGTTCGCGTGGTGTTCTCGGGCGCGGGCGCCGCCGGAATTGCGTGCGCCAAGTTCTTTCTCGCTCTCGGCGTCCGCAAGGAGAACGTGCTCCTCTGTGACAGCAAAGGCGTCGTTCACGTCGGTCGCGACGAAGCGCTCACACCGGAGAAGCGATTCTTCGCGCAGAAGACGAAGGCGCGCACGATCGGCGATGCGATGAAGGGCGCCGACGTCTTCTGCGGCGTGAGCATCAAGGGTCTCGTCACGAAGGAAATGGTGAAGTCGATGGCGAAGAACCCCATCGTCTTCGCGATGGCGAACCCGGATCCCGAGATCGGATACGACGAAGCGTGCTCGGCACGGTCCGACATCATCATGGCGACCGGTCGCTCGGACTTCCCGAACCAAGTGAACAACGTCCTCGGCTTCCCGTTCATCTTTCGCGGCGCGCTCGACACGCGCGCTCGTTCGATCAACGAGGAAATGAAGCTGGCTGCGGCGCACGCGCTCGCGCGCCTCGCGAAGGAAGACGTGCCCGACAGCGTCGCCAAGGCGTACGGCGTGTCGTCGTTGCACTTCGGCCGCGAGTACATCATCCCGAAGCCGTTCGATCCGCGCGTCCTCTTGTGGGAGGCGCCCGCCGTCGCGAAGGCCGCGATGAAGAGCGGCGTCGCGCGTGAACCGATCGACGACATGGATGCGTACGTCGAGCGTCTCGAGCGCATCCTCGGCAAGAGCCGCGAGGTCATGCGCGTCGTCATCAACAAAGCCAAGCGCTTTCCGGCGCGCGTCGTGTTTCCCGAAGCGCTCGAGCCGAAGGTACTGCGCGCGTGCCAGGACATCCGCGATCAGGGAATCGCGGAGCCGGTCCTCGTCGGAGATGATCAGGCGATCCGAAACCGGATCGACGAGCTGCACCTGGACCTCGAAGGAGTGGAGATCCAGAACCCGGCGACCGCGGCGAAGCGAGCCGAGTACGCGCGCAAGCACTTTGACCTTCGTTGCCGCAAGGGCGCGACGCCAGCCGAGTCCGCGCTGCTCGCAAACGATCCGCTCCACTTCGGTCTCATGCTGCTTCGAGAGGGCGACGTGGACGGCCTCGTCTGCGGCGTCAACAAGGCGAGCTACCCGGAGACGATTCGCCCGGCTCTTCAGATCATCGGACTTCGAGACGGGCAGAAGCGAGTCGCCGGCATGTACCTCATGGTCTTGAAGGACAAAGTCCTCTTCTTCGCGGACGCCACCGTGAACATCGAGCCGACCGCGGACGATCTCGCCGAGATCGCTCTGCTCGCCGCCGATGCCGTGCGTCGCTACTTCGACCAAGAGCCGAGGGTCGCGATGCTGTCGTTCTCCAACTTCGGGTCGAGCCGCCACCCGTTCGCCGCCAAGGTGGCCGCCGCCGTCGAGAAGCTGAAGGCGGCGGATCCGACCCTCGTCGTCGACGGCGAGATGCAGGCCGACACCGCGCTCGTGCCCGAGATCGTCGCGAAGGCGTTCCCGCATTCCGCGATCAAGGGTGACGCGAACATCCTCATCTTCCCCGACCTCCAATCGGGCAACGTGGCGTACAAGCTCGTCCAGCTATTGGGTCGTGCGGAAATCGTGGGCCCGATCATCATGGGGCTCCGAAAGCCGGTGAGCGTTCTCAACCACCATTCGTCGGTCCAGGAGATCGTGAACATCACGGCGCTGACCGCGGTCGCGGCCGGTCGCACGGTTCCGCTTCCACCTCGCAGAGTGCCGGCGCCCGTGACCGCTCGCGCGGCGAAGAACGGCAGTGCGCGGGTCGCCGCAGGCAAGGCTCACGTGGCCGTGGCAAAATCAGCGGGCGGGAAGAACCCCGTGAAACGACGATAGCGATTGAGACAGCACGAGGCAGAAGCCGTTTCCACCCTGACGGCCAGGAGCGCGAGATCATGAGATCGATGACAGGCGCGCGTTATGCGGAATGCAAGGTGATCGTCGGCGCGGTTCTCGTGGCCGCCGTCGCGATGCGTCGCGCATCGGCCGACCCGAAAACAACGACAGTGGTTTTCCAGAAGAGCGGCAAGATCGTCGTCGACGGCAAAGAGTCGACATCTCCCGACATCGAAAAGTCTTTCACGGACGTCGAAACGGAGAACCATCCACCCGACGTTCGCGTGCGACTCCAAATGGAGGAGGGCGCCGCGTTCGGACCGGTGCGCACCGTGCTCCAGATTTGCGTGAAGCACAAGGTGCGGGTCGACTCGCTCGACGCCACGCCCCCGTTGAAGGCGGACGAGTCGACCAAGCCCGAGACCGTCCACGTCGAGATTCGTTTCAACGAGAGGGAGCGGCAAAGCACGATCTCGATCGACGACAAGGACGTCACCGATCTCGTCGGCAGTTCCGCCGGGCTCAAGAGCCTCGCGGATCCGGTCAGGACCGAGCTCGCAACGCGGACCGAGAAGAACGCGGCGATCGCCGCCGACGTACTCGTGGTCGGCGGGCCGAACGTCGCGCACTTGGGCGCCCTCGTCGAGGCGATGGTGCGAGCGAAAGTGCGGACGATTCGGTTCGGATACAAGGATGTGTGAGCGCCGGGCGCGGCGTCACGCGGCCGCATCCGGGATTCGATGACCGCCGAGATTGCACCGCTCCAGGTGGGCTTCGTCCTGACGTCCGGCCGCGAGGAGTTGCTGGCGGACGAGGAGCGAGAGGCTCTCGCCTGGCTTCGTGGCGTCGATGGAATTCGGGTTCAGCTCGTTGCGCTTCCCTCGCTTGCACGAGGCGAGTCGCCGGTGCTTCGCAACGTCGCAGTCCTCTGGTGGCACGGCGCGTGGGCGGAAGGGTTCCCTGAGGTCGGTCGCGCCGGACCCGCGTGCGACGGGATCCTCGACTTCTTGCGACGCGGCGGCGGGCTCATGGTGTCGCTCATGGCGGCGGAATGGCCGTCCCTTGCCGGCATCGAGCCGTCGCCTCCGGACGTGCGCGTCGCCGGCGTCTACGGTGAAGCCGATGGTCCGAAGCGCGGCTTTCACGCATTCCTCGGCCATCCGCTCTTCGATCCATTCCGCGGCGGCGTCTACGTTGCCGCACCGATCCCAGGCGAGCCGCGCCACGACGTCGCGTACACGGGGGCTCACGTTCCGCACGTCGGGCGCGTGATCGGCGTCGAGCGATCCCTCATCGCGATCGACCCGTCGAGGCGCACGGTCATCGAGTGGACGTTCGGCCGCGGCCGAGTCCTCGCCATCGGCGCACACGTGCTGTTCGGCGACGCGAGCAATCCGTTTCGCGCGCACCTCGAGGCGTTTGCCGAGGCGGCCCTGCGCTACGTTGCGACCCCCGGCGCCGGGAACGCCGGGGATGCTTGGACGTTCGCGCCTCCGCGCATCGAGCACGTCGACGAGCGCTCGGACGTCGAGGCTCGCATCGGCGCGCCCGCCATCGTCCCGCCTCCCGACGACACGACGCTCTCGGGCCCGGGGCGCGACGTCTTTTTCGACCTCGCCGGCACGCGCCTCCTCCTCATGGGACTCGAGCGCGGCGGAGTGAGCGAGGCCTGGGTGCACCCGGTGCGCGTGCTTCGGGATCTCCGGCTCGGCCTCCTCGAAGACGACTCGGGTCGCATTGCGTGGCTCGATTCGCTCGAGCCGGACGTCGACGTCCGCCCGGAAGCGATCGTTCGCCGATACCGATTGCGCGCGGCATCCATCGTCGAGCTGCTCGTCGCGTCGCCGGATCGGCCCGCCGCGATCGCCCAAGTGCGCGTCGAGTCTCGTGAAGTGACATCGCTTCTCGTGACGTTTCGCATCGATCTCCGCTTGATGTGGCCCTATCCCGAGAACGCGCTCGCGCCCCTCGCATGGACGTGGGACGCGAACCTTCGCGCGATCGTGGTTCGCGATGCACGCCGCCGATTTGCCGCGGTGGTTGGCGCGGATCGCGCGCCCGACGAACGCCTCGCCGGTCCGTACGCGGGGATCGTGTACGAGAACGAGTCGTGGCGCGGGCTTCGCCCGGATCCCACGCACCTCACGGTCGGCCTGCGCTACGCCACGAGCGGCACGCCGCTACGGCTCGTCGTCGCCGGTGGCGGACCGACTGACACCGGCGAGGCACAGACCGCGTTCGCGGACGCGCACGCCTCGCCCGAGCGCGTGCGCCGGACCGCGAGCGAGCGCGTCGCCTCCGTCGTCGAATCGCGCGCGCGAATCGAAACGCCCGATCGCGACGTCGACGGCGCTTTCCGTTGCAGCGTTCTCGGGACCGAGCGGTTTCTCGCAGGCCGAGCCGAGGAGGGCCTGGGGCTGCTGGCGGGTTTTGGCTTCACGCGGCCGGGGTGGAACTCGGGTCGGCCGGGCTACGCGTGGTACTTCGGGCGCGACGCGGCGTGGTGCGGCTTCGCGCTCGACGACGTCGGCGCGCACGAGTCCGTTCGTGCGACCCTCGAGTTCCTCGCGCGATGGCAAGACCTCACGGGCAAGATTCCGCACGAGGTCACGACGTCGGGCGTGGCACACGACGACGCCGCGGACTCGACGCCGCTCTGGCTTGCCCTCCTCGGCCGGCACGTGCGCGCGTCGGGCGACGTCGACCTCGCTCGCAAGCTCTGGCCGCGCGCGCGAAAGGCGCTCGCGTTCTGCGAGTCGACGGACACGGACGGCGACGGGCTCATCGAGAACTCGGGCGTCGGCCACGGATGGATCGAAGGGGGTGCGCTCTTCGGCTCGCACGTCGAGACGTACCTCGTCGGGTGCTGGGCGCGCGCGCTCGAAGAAGTCGCGGGACTCGCGGAACTCGCCGGCGACGGCGAGATCGCCGGCGACCTACGCGGTCGGTTCGCGCGCACCCGCGAAGCGCTCAACGGCGAGTTCTGGAACGAGGACGCCGGCACCTACCACCTCGGCAAGTATCGCGACGGATCCTTCAACGCGGAGCCGACGGCGCTCGTCGCCGTACCGATCCTCTTCGGTCTCGCCGATGCCGAAAAGGCCGACGCCGCGCTCGATCAGCTCGCCGGCTCGGACTTCACGACCGACTGGGGCGTTCGCCTCGTCTCGGAGCGCAGCCCGCACTTCGACGCGAAGGGTTATCACCTCGGCAGCGTGTGGCCTCTCTTCACGGGGTGGGTGTCGCTCGCGGAGTACCGCTGCCATCGCCCCGCGCAGGGCTTCGCGCACTGGATGATGAACCTCCTTTCGCATCGGGCGTTCTCGCGCGGGGTCATCCAGGAGGTCTTCCACGGAATGCGCTTCGCGCCCGCCGGCATCTGCCCGCACCAGGCGTGGTCGCAGACCATGGCGATCGAGCCGGCGATCGAGGGGATGCTCGGGTTCGTACCCGACGCGCCGCACGACCGACTGACGCTCGCGCCCCACCTGCCGCCGCATTGGCCGACGTTCGCGGCGCGCGGACTTCGCGTCGGGGATCGCGTGATCGACTTCGAGGCGACGGTCGCGCCCGGGCGTCTCGAGCTGAGGCTCTCCCTTCGAAGCGGCGCGCCGCTTCGCGTTCACTTGTCGCCGGCGCTCGGACCGGGTGCGCGCGTCGATCGCACGTCGCCTGCCGCCTCGTCGGTGCGCGACACCGGGCTCGACGTGCACGTCGATTTCGAGTTCGAGTTGTCGCGCGAGACGAAGATCTCGATCGAGCATTCCGGCGAGGTCGCGCTCTTCCCCATCGTGCCGCGGCCCACGCCCGGCGCGGTGTCGGCCGCGCCGAAGATCGTGTCGTTTCGGCCGCTCGACGCCGATCGCTTTCGCCTCGAGTTGGACGCGCGCGTCGGCACCGAATCCGTCGTCGAGCTAGGGACGAAGGGTCGCTCGATCACGACGGCAACGGGCGCGGCGATCGAGCGTGGCGACGAGGGTCTTTGGCGATTGAGCGTTCGCGCCGCCGACGGGCCGCGCGAATGGAGCCGGTCCGTGGTGGAGCTGCGCGCCCCGCGCAATTAGCGTCGTGGCTTCTGCTCGTCATGGTCCTGCGGCCACCATGGCTCATCGACAGCCGACGGGGGCAGGAACGGAACGGACTCCTTCGGCGACGGTTTCACGTCCGGCAGATAGCCGTTCGCCTTGATGCGCTGGAGCAGGATCTCGCCTTGTTTCGGGTCCCAGGGCGCCGGGCGCAGTGACCGGCGCGTCGTCGACGACTTCCAGACGTTGAGCTCGTTTCGCAGCGCCTGGACGACGTCGCGCTCTTCCCACACGAGATCGTGTTGCTCGCCGGGATCTGCCTCGAGATCGAAGAGCTGCAACTGCTCGCGCAAGACGAGGAGCTTCCATTTCCCGCGGCGAATGGCGAGCTGCTCGTACTGGTGCGTCTCGCCGTCCTTCACTTCGAAGCGATGCTGCGTCTCCGAGAACGACAGGTCGTCGGGATGCGCTCGGCGGCCGATGCGCCGCAGCGAGACGCCGTCCAATTCGTCGTCGTGACGGACGTCGAGTAGATCGAGAACGGTCGGCGTGACGTCGGCGCACTCGACGCGAGACGCGACCCGCGTCGCCGCCTCGCCGGGAATGCGAACGATCAGGGGCACGTGTGTCTCTTCCTCGAAGACGGTGTTGCCGTGGCGCACCCAGCCGTGCTCGAGGAACTGCTCTCCGTGATCCGCGGTGACGACGACGAGCGTGTTGTCGAGGAGTCCGCGCGCGCGAAAGCGATCGATCAGTTCGCCCAGCTTGTCGTCGACGAAACGGATCTCGCCGTCGTAATGCGCGACGAGTGCGTCCACGTCGGTTTTCGCGAGTCCCGACGGCTCGCCCTTGAAGAGCTTCATCGGAACGTCCGGGGAGTCGATGCCGACGCCGGGCTGTCCGCCGAACTTCGCGAAGTGGCCGGCCGGATCGTCGTAGGGATGGTGCGGATCGAAATAGTGAACGTAGAGGAAGAAGGGCTTCCCGGCCACCGCAGCTTCGTCGATCCACGGAAGAAAGGCCTCGTTGGCGCGTCCCGCGTCCGGGCACTTTCCCGTTTCGAACCGGTCGAAGCCCTGATTGAATCCCGAAGCGTACGTCACGACGTTGTTCGCCGAGTACGCGTAGGTCGCGTAGCCGGCATCGTGCAGCCGCTCGGCGAGCGTCACAGCGTCCGGCGTGAGCGGCCCGCACGATGGCTTCACGAGCCCGTGCGTGAACGGGTACAAGCCGGTGAGGATCGTCGCCGTCGACGCGAGCGTCCACGTGGCCTGCGACTCACACCGCTCGTAGAGGATCGACTCCTTTGCGAGCGCGTCGAGACGGGGCGACGTGTCGCGCCCGTAGCCGTAGCACCCGAGGTGGTCGGCCCGCAGCGTGTCGATCACGACGACGAGGAGGTTCTGGCCGCGGCAGGAAGGCCGTCGCCCGCATCCCGCGATCGCGAGTGAGAGGAGGACTGCGGTCGCGCTTGCCCCGAGCGCGCGCCGCCGACTGACGCCGTGTGGGCTCATCGACGGGCGCGATTCTACCCCGCGGCCGGCGCTTCGGGGTGGACCAGCCGGAGTCGATCTTCAATGGATATGCGCAGCCGCACGGCGCGGCGCGGGCGTCATGTACCTCGCGCGACACGGCAATCAATGGTCGCGCGACGGTTGACGTCCTGCGTGGAGGCGCCGGCCCGGGATGTGCACCGCCTCGTCTCGCGAGGCGGCGTCGCATTCTCCCGAGATCTCGGGTCGAGCGACGTCTGGAAAAATGAGACGCCTCACCGCGCGACGACGGTGTGATCCATTTCGCGGACGGGGCGAGCGATCGTCGGCACGGCTTCGCGCGAGCAACGATTGACGTCGATTCGCCCGACGGCTTCGCTTTCACTCGGAGGTGAGCGCAACGCCGTAACTGACGAAAATGATCCAGGCTCCGTATGCGTCAGTTATGGGGTCGGGTCAGCCGTGGAGCTGGTCCTCGAGGATGAATTGGAAGATGCGGTCTTGGCCGGCGCGCGTGATTTCTTTGAACTTCAGGCCGATCTCCACCTCGTCGCCGGATTTTTCGGGCGTGTTCACCCACGCGACGCGCGTGAGCGCCTTCACCGGCTCGTGCGCGTCGGTGAGGAAGATGTGCACGCCGACCACGATCTTCTCCATGAGCAGATCGGGGATCCAGGCGTCATTCGGGATGCGCCCCTTGAGGAGGAGGCCTCCACCGCTGAGATTGCAGGTCACGCCTTCGTAGACTTCTTCCATCGCCGCGTCTTTCACGCCGGTGCTCAGGAACTTGAAGCGAACGGGCACGCGTGCGCGCACGCGCAGGAACTCGCGGTTTTCGTGGGAGAACGAGATTTCCATGCAGCCTCCTCGGTCCTGTATCGATACCAGTCAGGGAGTGATCGGCCATCGTGGGCTGCGACTTTAGAGGGAACGGCGAACGGACGGCGGCTGGCGAGCGCCGGCGCGAGTCGAGGTCGGGAGAATCAAACGATCGATGCCGGTGCGGCGCGTTTCAGAAGAGGCCGATGGGCTCGCCGTTTTCGTCGACGTCCATTCGCGTCCCGCCCGGCGTCGACGGGAGGCCGGGCATGGTGTTGATCTCGCCGGCGAGGGGCGTGAGGAATCCCGCTCCCGCCGCGAGGCGCACCTCGCGAATGGGAAACGTGAAGCCTCTGGGCCGACCCTTGAGCGCCGGGTCGTGCGAGAGCGAGAGCTGCGTCTTCGCCATGCAGATCGGCAGGTGCGCGTAGCCTGCACTCTCGAATCGTTCGATCGACGCGCGCGCACCCGGCGCGACGTCGATCTTCTCGGCTCCGTACATGCGCGTCGCGATCGCTTCGATCTTTTTTTCCGCGGGCCACTCGAGATCGTAAAGGAAGCGGAACGGCGGGCGCGGGCCCGTTGCCGCACGAACGATCGCCTCCGCGGCGCGTGTCATTCCCTCGCCCCCCTTCGCGAACGCCTCGCTGATCTCGGCGCCCGCGGCGCCGAGCGCGAGCGCTCGCTCTCGCACGAACTCGAGCTCGCCCTCTCGATCGTCCGGGAATCGATTCACGAGCACGACCACGGGCACTCCGTGCTCGCGCACGTTCTCGATTTGCTTCGCGAGATTGTCGATCCCGCGCTCGAGCGCGGGACGATTCTCGCTCACCAGCTCCGGAGGGAGCGGTTTCCCCGCAACGATCTTGTATCCGCCGCCGTGCATCTTCAGCGCGCGCACCGTCGCGACGAGCGCGGCCGCGTCCGGACGGAAGCCGGACTCGCGGCACTTGATGTTGAAGAACTTCTCGGCGCCCATGTCCGCGCCGAAGCCCGCCTCGGTGACGACGTAGTCCGCGCAACGCAGCGCGATCGCGTCGGCGAGGATGCTCGAGTTTCCGTGTGCGATGTTGGCGAATGGCCCCGAGTGGACGAAGCACGGCGTCTGCTCGAGCGTCTGCATGAGCGTCGGGAAGATGGCTTCGCGCAAGACGACGGCCATCGCGCCCGCACCCTTCAAGGCCTCCGCGGTGACGGAGCGGCCATCGCGGCTCCAACCGACCACGATGCGCCCGAGCCGTCGCCGCATGTCCGGCAGCGAGCGCGCGAGCCCGAGGATCGCCATGACCTCCGAAGCCGCCGTGATGTCGAAGCCCGAGTCGCGCGCGATCTCCTTGTCGTCGCCGAGGCCGACCCGGATCTTTCGGAGCGCCCGATCGTTGATGTCGACGACGCGGCGCAGCGAGATCGAATCGACGTCGATGCCGAGCGGATTGCCGCGGAAGAGTGAATTGTCGAGAAACGCGGCGAGCAAGTTGTGCGCAACGCCGACCGCGTGGAAGTCGCCGGTGAGATGAAGGTTGAAGTCCTCCATGGGAACGACCTGCGAGTAGCCACCGCCGGCGGCGCCCCCCTTGATGCCGAAGATCGGGCCCATGGACGGCTGACGGAGGCACGTCGCCACGCGGTGGCCGATGCGATGCAGCCCGAGCGAGAGCCCGATCGTGTTGACCGTCTTCCCCTCGCCGAGCGGCGTGGGCGTGATCGCAGTGACGACCACGTACTTGCCGAGCGGTCGCGTCCGCAGCCGCTCGATCGCGCTGAGTCGGACCTTGGTCTTGTAGCGGCCGTACGGAATCAGCTCGTCGTCCAAGAGGCCGATCTTCTCGGCAATTGCTTGGATGGGCTCGAGGCGCGCGCTCTTGGCGATTTCGAAGTCGTGAAGCATGGAAGTGGGGCGGGATGATAGCCGTAGCGACGAACGGTGGTCAACGAAAAGCGACGATCGGCGGCGGCATCGCGGATTTTTTTCGACGGAAATCCGTCACCGCATTTGACCCGAATCGAAACGTCGGTTACTGTCCTGTCACCTCTCGGCCGCGCAAATCGAAACGCACTTCCAACGCCCCTTCGGTGTTCGTTTGCACGTTTCGGACTCCGATTGAGAGCGTGTTCCAACGAGATTCGCTTCGTGGGGTTGAGTACGCGTGCCGCACGACCCATGAAGAAAAAAAGGGAATCGGTCTTGAGCCACGGCCGCCCCTTCACGGGGGCGGCCTTTGCTTTGGTAGCGGTCGCCCTCGTTGACTTGCCTCCCCTTTCTGATTCAATGGGACCATCCTGTTCGATTCGCTGGGGAGTCGAGAAGAGCCGTTGCCATCCGATGGACGCCCGGCGCGAAGGCCACTCGCGGGGCCCGCGTTTCGGGTGAATTGCGTTCTTCTTCTACGAGGGCAACATGATTCGGAGCCTTGCTCGATCCCGGCGCACACTCGTGTCGTTCGCCGTCGTCGTCTCGTCGAATCTCGCCGGCACGACTCTCGGTTTCGCCCGCAACGGCGCGGTCCGTCCCGTCGCCGACGGAACCGTCGAGGCCACGTTCGTCGTCAACACGCTGTCCGGGCAAAACGATCGCGTGATCACGCGCTACGGCGTCCACGCTCCGGGTCAGCCGAACGGCCTGTTCGTGAGCGAGTTCGATCCCAACTCGGTCATCTGCGGCGCACGCACGTTTCAGGGACAGAGTGATCCGAACACCGCGGTGACCTCCGCGAGCTTTCTCGATCTGCGACCCGAGGATCCGATGAACGCCGGACACCCCGACCTCACGAACATGATGTCGCCTCCCGTTTTCTTCGCGGACGAGAACAACGGCGGGATCGTCCCCCGACCGTGCCCGTCTGGGGTCGGCTACGTCGACTGGACGTTCGGGCTCGGAATGGGGATCTCGAACATGAACCTTCAAGGGTTCTTCCTGACCTACCGGTTCTTCCCGCCGGGTCAGGATGCGAACGATCAGTGCGCGATCGGCATCGACACCGACTCCGGCGTGACGGGGCGTTGCCAGGTGTTCGACAGCCGCGCGTTGCCCGCGCCGGGTGTTTTCCGGGACCTCGGTTCCGATGCGTTTCTCGAGGTGAAGGTCTTCGAGCGGCGACTCGTCGACATGAGCATTCGCTTCCACGGATCGAGTCGTTTTCCCGGCGATCTGGGAAGCCCTATCGTGGTGCTTCGAACCCGCGGCACGCGCAGCATCCTTCCGACGACAGACAAACCGTCGACGACGGTGAAGGTCGACAACACGACCCCTCCGCCGCTCACGAACATCTCCGTGCAGCTCACGATTCAAGGAGACCTCACCGGTCTCACGCCCGGCGGCAACCTGCGCGACTTCTCGCATCTCTTTCGAACATCCGACGGGCAACCGATCGGTCCACCTCGGTCGTTTCCCATCAACACGGGTCAGCGTCTGATCGTCCAAGCCGCAGTGCCGGGAGTCCCCGACCGATTCATCGCTCTCACTCCCGTGAACATACCCATGTTTGCGTCCATGACCGCGACGTTCGGCGCGCAAATGCCCGACAGGGAAGTCGGAGTCCTTGGACTTCGCCCAAATCCCGGTACTCACGACGACAACCAGACCGACGCGTTCGTTCGACCACGCGCAGCGACTCGAACCGGAGATGCTCTGGCCGTCCGGTTCCGAGCCTACGACTTCTGGAACAGCGGCGCCTTTCGCATCTCAGGGATCGAAGTCGTGGGCCACCAGCTCGGCGGAAACGGACTCGACGCGCTCGAGGTCCGAAAGCAAGACGCCATCCTCACCGACTCCCCCGACCTGTCGCCGAATGGGCGCCTCGGCTTCGTGGGAACGCTCGATGGCATTGCCGAACTCCCCTTGGCGGCTGGCGTGGCCAACCGGTTCAACATCGTTACCGACATCTCGTTTCCATTTCCGCCTGGGATTCAGGACGACATCTGGCTCATCGCGTACTTCCCGCAAGAGACTGCCGCGGGCGTCGAAATCGGATCCGACCGCACGTTTGCGACGCTCCTCGGCGATAGCTTCTTCACGCTCCAGAATGCGCAGCCGTTCGTGAAGAGCCCGCAGGACAACTTTCAGTTGCGGCTTTTGCTCGACGGAGAGTTCGGCACGATCGCGCCAACTCCGGCACCTGCGGCGACGCTCGACCCACCGAGCCTCGAAGCCGATCATTTGCGGCTGGTCGTGGGCGATGCCGCCGCTCGATAAACGCTCCGACCGCGCGACAGAAACGCCACTTCGGCCGTAGAATGCGCCTGAACTTGAACTCCGGGAGGTCACCATGCCTGGACTCGAGGGGCGCACCCTCGGCGACTTTCGCATCGTTCGCGAGGTCGGGCGCGGCGGGATGGGCATCGTTTTCGAGGCGGTGCAGGTCTCGCTTCAGCGCCGCGTCGCGCTGAAAGTCCTGCCGCCGGCGGCGGGGCTCGTGGCGAAGTCGGTCGGCCGCTTCGAGCGCGAGGCGTCCGCCGCGGCACGCCTCCACCATCCCAACATCGTTCGCGTCCACGCGGTCGGCGTCGAGGGCGACTTCCACTACATCGCCATGGAGTTCCTCGAGGGGCGGACGCTGTACGACATCGTCGCGGATCTCAAGGGCATTCGCACGGTCGACCGCAATTTGTCGCACCTCGAGCAGATGGCGCGCTTGTCGCAGGCGATCACGCGGGATCAGCCCTCCGTGCCGCCGCCCGACGAGGCACTCACGATCGAGAGGGCCTCCCATGGCACCGGGACGGGCGTCGCGACGCGCGTGGGCGGACTGAAAAGCCGAACGGCTACATCGCTGGCGCGCAACTATCTCTTCGGGGTCGTGCGCATCATCGCCGACGTCGCCGATGCGCTCCATGCCGCGCACGAGGCGGGCATCCTGCACCGAGACGTCAAGCCGCAAAACCTCATTCTCACGACCGAAGGTCGCCTCGTGTTGACGGACTTCGGACTCGCGAAGGGCGAGGCGGACGTCACACTCACGCGCTCCGGCGACTTCGTCGGGACGCCGCTCTACATGAGCCCCGAGCAGCTCAAGGTGGGAAAGGGGCCGGTCGACCGCCGCTCGGACGTCTACTCGCTCGGCGCGACCCTCTACGAGCTGCTCACGCTGCGCGTCCCATACGAGGGCGACACGACCGAGGCCGTCGTGCAGCAGATCCACCGCGGGGATCCACCGGCGCCGCGAAGGATCAACTCGCGTTTGCCGCGCGACATCGACACGATCACCCAGAAGGCCATCGAGCGCGACCCCGTGCGGCGCTATCAGACCGCGAAGGAGTTCGCGGACGATCTGCGTCGCTTCCTCAACCTCGAGGCGATCCACGCGCGCCCGCAGGGCCCGTGGACGCGGCTCGTGAAGCGCGTGCGCCGCCACCGCGGCGTCGCAGCCGCCGTTGCTGTCGCCGTGGTGCTCGGCACGATTGCGGCGACAGTTGGCATTCACGCGGCCGCCGACCGCGCCCATGCAAACGAGAACGCCGCGGCAACCGCGTATGCTCGAGGTCGCGAGCTCATGGACATGGGAAAGCCAAACGATGCGATCCTGCAATTCGACGAAGCGATCGGTCGTGTGCCCGATCGCTGCGAATACTGGTGGCTGCGCGGCTGGGCGCGCATGCGAAAGAACGATACGTCTGAGAGCGTTGCCGCAGCTTCGGACCTCGAACACGCCGTGCAGCTGGACCCGGATTCAGGAGGTCTTCGGCTCTTGTATGCGGCGGCGCTTGCGAAGGTCGATGCGGCTCGAGCGAAACACGAGCAAGAGGCCGCCAAATCGCTCCCCTTCCGTTCGAACGAGGACTTCTACATCCGAGGCATGTACGAGTACAACGAGGGAAATCTCGAGGCGGCTTTCGACTGGCTCGGCAAGTCGCTCGACGAAACGACGGGATCCCAGAAAGCCGTTTACCGCTGCACGGCGTTCTTGGTTCGCGCGAAGTGCCTCAATCTTCGTGGGCGATCGGATGAGGCGGCGCAAGAGTACTCCAAGGCGAACGGCGTCGATCCGCGCGCACCGGAGCCAAATTTCTGGCTCTCGGATTACTGGCTGAAGCAACAAAAGCTGGAGCAGGCGAAGGCGTACGGGCTTTCAGCCCTCGAGCACTCGCAGGCGGCAGAGTTCCAGGCCCGGTGCCACAACAACCTCGGAGTGATCGAATTCGAGATGGGCGAGCGCGCGAAATCCAGCTCGAAGGCTTCCGACGCTAGCGCGCACTTCGTCGAGGCCGAGCGACACTACCGCGAGGCCGTACGCCTCGACCCGACGCTAGCGAGGGCGTTTGAAGGACTCGCAGTCGTCATGAAGCGGCTCGGAATGGAAGATGAGTTCCGCAAGGGACTCGATGAGACGCTAGCGCGGGATCCGAACGACGTGGAACGTCGCTTCGCACTCGGCTACGTGAAGTTGAACAGCGCTGATCATCCTGACATTGCCGGCGCGACCAGCGATTTTCGAAGGGTCATCGCGATGATGCCCACGCACGATCTCGCACGGCTGTGGCTCGCCTATTCCATTTCGGCCGCCCGATGCGGTCACTACGATCAGCTTTGCATGGCCGACGAAGCCGAGCTGGACGAGGGACTGAAACACGCGACCGACGTGTTGCCGAAGCTCATCGACGAGCAACGCGATCAGATGGTCGCCCATTGCGTCGTCGCAGAAATCTCGTATCAGAAGTTCCGGTTGCTGGTGCGTCGGCCCGATTCCGATCGGCCCTGGCGCTTTCTCGGCGACGCGATCACCCATCAGATGCAGGGCGTGCTGATGGCGGACGACATGCGTTCGGAAGTCGACGTGCTGCAAAACAAGAGCGACCTCGAGAGATTTCGAAGCGACTTGCGAAGTGCGCTGTCGCTGGCCCTCGTTCAGTGAGGATGACCGAAATGAATCGGAAGACCCTTTCGTTTCTCGCCTGCGTCCTTCTCCCCGCGCTTCTGGCGCGCGCGGACGTCGTGCACCTGCGCTCGGGGGGAAAGGTCGAGGGGACGATCGTCGAGGAGAACACGCGCGAGGTCGTCGTGAAGACGGCGTTCGGCACGCAGAAGATCGCGAGGACCGACGTCGCGAGCATCGAAAAGGGAAAGACGACGCGCGAGATCTACGAGGAGAAGAAGGCCGCGCTGAAGCCGGGCGACGCGGAGGCGATCTATCAGCTCGCGCTCTGGTGTCACGATCAGAACTTCGGCAAGGAGTGGAAGCAGCACCTCGAAGAGACGATCAAGGCCGACCCCGATCACGCGGCCGCGCGAAAGGCGCTCGGCTTCGTCAAGCAAGGCGACGCGTGGATGACTCCCAAGGAAGCCGCTGCCACCAAGTCCAAAGCCTACGAAGACGAGATGAAGGCGAAGGGCATGGTGAAGTGGCGAAACGCCTGGGTGACCCCGGAGGACAAGGAGCAGCTCGAGAAAGGGCTCGTGAAGTACGGGTCGGGCTGGGTGACCCCCGAGGAGAAGAACCGCCTCGAGAAAGGACTCGTCGAGTACGAAGGCCGCTGGGTGAAGCCCGAAGACAAGGCGAAGCTCGAGCAAGGTCTCGAGCAGTACAAGGGCCAATGGCTCCCGGCCGACGAAGTCCTGAAGCTCCGGCAGCAGTGGGAGAACGCGTGGGAAGCCTCGGGCAAGAACTGGAAGGTGAAGTGCAACGTCGAGGCGGGCATGGCCGAGGAAGCCGCCTCGATGCTCGAGGCGGCGTGGCCGCTCATGAAGGAACATTACGGCGCCGAAACGGCAGGACCGCTCCAGGCGAACATCTATCTCGACGTCGACGACTTCGTTCGGCGCGCCAACGTCGAAGGGCCGGATGCGCGCGAAACGCTGGGTCGCATCGACCCGAGGGAAGGCGTCGTGTCGTGCTGGCGGCACGCACGGGACCGCTCGACGGTCTTCGGAACGCTGCTCGAGGTGAGCGCGCGCCTCTACGGAAGCCGCACGTGGCCGCACGGGATGCCGCAATGGCTCGACATCGGAAGCAGCGTCTACTTCCGCGAGAAGAGCTGGTTCGAGGGGAAGCTCGAGGTCGGTCGAGCAAGCCAACGCCTGACGGGCGCGCTCGCGGATCTGCGCGACAAGCACACTCTCCTTTCGATCCAGGAAGTGATGACGACGACGATCGACGCGGCTCGGGAGTCGAAGAAGTTCGACGCTTGGTACCTCGAGAGCTGGGCGCTGGTGCGCTTCCTTCGCAGCAACGAGGGGACGAAGTCGAAGTGGTCGGCGTTCACGAGCAAGCTGCAGACCGTTCTCGGCGCGCCCGGGATGAACGAGGACGCGTTGCGAAAGGCGAGCGTCAACGTCGCCGCCGAGGTCTTCGGCCCGATTCCATCGCTCGAGAAGTCGTTCCAGGAATCGCTCGACAAGCCCTGATGTGCTTGCTGCTGCTCCTCCACAAGATCGCGCCCGGCTGGCCGATCGTCGTCGGTGCGAACCGCGACGAGGAACTCGATCGCGAGTCGATCCCGCCGATTCGTTGGCCGGGTGAGCCGGAATCTTTCGCGCCCGTCGACGCGCGCAGCGCGGGCACGTGGATCGGCATCAACGAACGGGGCGTCTTCGTGGGCATCACGAACCGACCGACCGATCGCATCGACCTCGCGCGCCGCTCGCGCGGACTCCTGTGCCGCGACGCGCTTCGCGGTCGCAGCGCCGGTGAGGCGGAAGAGATCGTGCGCGACGAACTCCACCGCTCCGACTACAACCCGTTCAACCTGCTCGTCGCCGACGCCGACCACGCGCTCGTGGTCCACTTCGCAGACGAAGTGGTTCGGACCGCTGCGCTTTCGCCCGGCGTCCACGTGCTCACGAACTTCCAAGACGTCGACAGCATCTTCCTGCGAGAAGTCGTGGCCGCATTCGACGTCGAAGCGGCCTCGCGCAGGACGGAGGCGAAGTCGCTGATCGATGCGATCGCCCCCCTGCTCCGCGATCACGAGATTCGCGTGCCCGGCGATCACGCCATCTGCAAGCACCTCGGCGAACGCGGCACCGTCTCGTCGACGATCGCGCTCCTGCGCGCGGGATCGTGGGCGGGCGGGCGATTCCTTTACGCCGACGGGCCGCCCTGTCGCACTCCGTTCCATGACCTGTCGAAGAGGATCGAGCAGATCCGCGAATAGCGGCGAGTCAGCGGAAGAGCGCGATCGTGCCGCCGGTGTGCCAGAAGAGCGCTCCCGTGCGTGGATCGAAGGCGCTCGATTCCGCATGCTCGAGGAACGCGGCACCGCTTTTCGCGGTGTAGACGGGATCGAGGAAGATGCCTTCGCGCCGCGCGAACGCGTCCGTCGCGAGATCGCCCTCTTCCGTCGACGTGCCGTAGCGCTCGCCGACGAAGTCGTCCTCGACGTCGAAGTCGCTCGATGAAATCCGGAGATCGGCTCGACCGAGGAGCCGAGCCGTTCGCGTCGCCAGTCGCAAGACGGCCGCATCGCGCAAAAGCCGCTTCTCGACGACGCGAACTCCCACGAGCCGGGTGTGCGCGGACGTGAGCGCGCGTCCCACGAGGAGTCCGGCAAGCGTCCCCCCCGAACCGAGCGCCACGTACTGCCGGGCCGGCATTTCTCGTCCCATCGCCTCGAATTGCGCGTGCATCTCGAGGAACGCATCGACGTACCCGAGCGCGCCGACGGGCATCGAGCCGCCTGGCAAGATGAAGTAAGGCCGTTTCCCGCGCAGTCGCTTGCTCGACACGACGCGAAGCGCACCCGCGATGGCGCGCCGCACGGTCGGCGCAAAGTGGATCTCCGCTCCCAAGAGCTGATCGAGGAGGAGGTTTCCCGTCGCATCGCGCGGGTCCTTTCCGACGATGATGAGAACGGGATCGAGTCCGAGGCGGCGCGCGGCGACCGCAACGTCGCGAGCGTGGTTCGACTGCGGAAACCCGGTCGTGACGACGCAGAGCGCACGGCGGCGCTTCGCCTCCGCCATGAGGAATTCGAGCTTGCGCGCCTTGTTGCCGCCGAACGCCAACCCCGTGAGATCGTCGCGCTTCACCCACAGAGGGGCGACCGAAAGATGCGCCTCGAGATTCCGAAGTCGTTCGAGAGGCGTCGGGCGAACGGCGAGAGTCTCCCGCGGGAAGCGCTCGAGGAGCGCCGCCGTTCGCGCCCGCGAGCTCGCTTCGCTCACGTCGAAATCGTCGGGTCGACGATCTCGGTTCCCGGGAGGACTTTCTGCTCGACGGCGATCCCGAGCTTCACGCGGATCGCGTTCGCCCGTTCGGTGTCGCCGGCGCGTTCGAACGCCGTGAGCGCATAGCGGAGCTTGCCGGATTTCTCCGCCGATTCAGCGGTGCGTCGCCAGACTTCCGGAGTGATCTCGAAGCGGTGGCTGCGCTCGATCCGTTGCAGCAGAAACGCCTGTCCGTCCTTGATCGCCGCGTCCACGATCCGGCGGATGCCTTCTTCGTGGTCGGCGCGCACGAAGAACGAAAGCGCATCGTGGATGGCGTCGACCTCGAGGAAGTACTCGCCGTGCGCCACCAAGTCCTCACGCGTCGTTTCCGTGCCGTGAAGGACGTCACGCTTCGCGATGATGTCGGCCGGCGGCTTGATCTTTGCCACTTGCGATCTCCCTCAGCTCGATCGTCGACGAAGCGCCGGTTCCATGCCGTCGTCGCGGCGCTGCATCGGCGGGCTCGAGTCCTGGCGAAAAAGCGCGGGCGGCGTCGCCGTGTCTCGGCGCTGCCGCCCGTGCGGTATCCCCAGCTCTACTTCTGAGCGCGCGCGAGCTGGCCCTTCTTCTTCCCGCGGCAGGGCTTCCTGCCGTGGTTGGCCTTCTTCGAGCGCCACTTCAGCTTGTTCGTTCGTTTCTTGCTCGACACGGTCTCGCCTCCTTGTTGAGCCGGCAACGCCGGCCTCGAAGGGCGAGGAGTTTATCAGGCGATCTAGCCGGCGTCGACCCCCACGAGCTCCTCGGCGAGCGGCGACTCCTGGATCTCGTTGTATCTGCAAAGGAATCCCTTGGGGCTCCGCAGCACGATTTCCTTCTCGTTCCAGTCCTCGACGTAGTTCGGAAGCAGCGGAATCTTTCCGCCGCCGCCTGGAGCGTCGAGAACGAACGTCGGAATGGCGAGCCCGGAGATCTTCCCGCGCACGGCCTTGTACAGCTCGAGCAATTTCTCGACTTTGGTCCGGAAGTGCTCGGTCCCTTTGACGAGATCGGCCTGATAGAGGTAGTAGGGTCGCACCCGTGCGGCGAGCAACTTCATGAACAGTTCCTTGAGGACGACCGCGTCGTCGTTCACCCCCTTGAGCAGCACCGCCTGATTTCCCACCGGAATTCCGGCATTGACGAGCCGGGTGAGCGCGCGCTTCGCTTCCTTCGTCACTTCGGCCGGATGGTTGAAGTGCGTGTTGATGTAAAGCGGGTGATACTTCTTCAGCCTGCGAACGAGCTGCGGCGTGATGCGCTGCGGCAGCGTGCACGGCACCTTGGTCCCGATGCGAATGATCATGAGATGCGGGATCGCTCGAAGCCTCGCGATGATGTCGCAGATCATGTCGTCGGAGAGCATCAGCGGATCGCCGCCCGAGAGGATGACGTCGCGGATCTCGGGATGCGCGGCGATGTAGTCGATTCCCTGCTGAATCGTGGTCCGCGTCACGCCGGATTTGCCGACCTTTCGCTTGCGCGTGCAGAACCGGCAGTACATCGGGCACTGATTCGTGACGAGGAGCAGAGCACGATCGGGGTACCGATG
>JACOTG010000112.1 GCA_016178505.1 Planctomycetota bacterium | reverse complement strand
CTCTTTGAACTCGCTCGTGATCTTCCCGAGGAGCTTGAAGTCCGCCGTCAGCTTGAAGATGAACTTGCCCTTCTGTCCCTTGGGATCGAACTCGAAATCCTTGGGATACCACGCGATCGTCGTGTCCTTGTTGTAATCGGCGGATTCGACGGGGCGGAACTTGTCGCTGCCGACGAGACCGCCCTTCTCTCGCTTGATCTCGATTTCAGGAATGGGAAAGTCCGGGTAGAGGCGGGTGTAGAGCTCGCCGGACTTGCCGTAGATCCGGAGGTCGCGGCCCTTTAGCGTGACCTTCTCCTTTACCGGCGTCGTGCGGAAGTCGTACTCGAACGGCGCACCGAGCTCGACCGTCGCGGTCTCGTTCGCCTTCACCGCGAACGTCTTGCTCTTGCCCTGCCGGATCTCGATCGTGTCGGCGCGGCGGCCCGTGCCCTCCTTGATGAGCCCGAAGTAGAACGTGTAGTTGCCCGTCGGAACCTTGATCGGTGCCTTCGGATCTAGATTGAAGAAGCCGTTCAGGCCGTCGCCTTCCATGCCGCGGATGTACAGGTACTTCGGCTGGACGCCGCCCTTCCACTTCAGTGCGACGGACCCCGTGTCGCCGGTCCACTCCTTGATGCGAACTTCGCTGCCGAGCGCGTCGACCGGCTTCAGCACGTAGAACTTTCCGTCGAGCGAGAAGATCCGGCTGAGGAACTGCGGCGCGCCGTTTCCGATGATCATCGAGTCGGCGCCGTAGTCGTCGTACGTCGCATTGTTCGAATCGTCGATGAGCGTGATCTTCTTGCCGAGGAACTCGCCCTCCATGTGGCACGCGCGCTGATAGTGGAGGATGACCGTGTCTTTGTTTCCGTAGGTCGTGTCGAAGTTGAAGAACTTTTCTTTGCCGAGCGCAACCATGTTGGTCGCGTACTTGTAGGTCTTGCCTTCGCCGAGCGGAATCTCGAACTCCTCGGGACCCGGCTTCGTGGACGCCTTCAGCTTCTCTTCCGACTCGCACTTCCCATTGTCGTTCTTGTCGAAATAGACCTTTCCCTTGTCGAGCAGGAATTGGGTCTTGGCGATGGGCGAGTCCTTTTTCAGGTTTCGCTGAGTCGTCTGCTGGTAGTACGAGCTGAAGGTGTCGACTTGAGACGCGGAGTTGTCGGAGAAGTCGGCGGGCGCCGACTTGGTCACTACGACTTCGCTCCAAAGGACGTACTCCTCGGTCGTCAGCGGGTTGGGCGTCGCGATCGGCTTGTCGTCCAGCTTGTAGTTGAAGCGCACCGCCGTCCAGCCGCTCTCCCCTTCGCCTTCCGGCTTCGATTTGTCGGGGGACTTCGCGTCTTTGTCGGCTTTCGATTTCAGGAGGGCCGCGGAGCGTTGCGCCTCGCCGAGGTGAGCCTTGACGAACGACTCGCCCTTCTTGCCGCCGAAGTTCTGCATGAACGTGATCGCGGTCTTGTAGGTCTCTTCCGCCTTCGCGTAGTCCGCTTTCGTGTAGTAGAGGGAGCCCACCGAGTCGGTGCACCACCCGAGCATGTAGTTGTCGCTCACCGCCTCGAAAGCCTTGATCACCGGATCCGACTTCTCGAGCGCCGCATCGCAATCCTCGGCCTTCTTGGAGACGAGCGCCTTGTTCGTGAGCTCGATGAACGTGCCGAAGGATTCGCGGGCGCGACTCCATTGGTCCTGCTTCACGGAATCGAGGCCGGTGAGATACTCGACGTACTTCGACCAGTCCGATTCGTCGCGTGCCGCATACAGCGCATCGGCCAGCGTTTTCAGGACCCCCAGGTTCTCCTTCGCGGCCTCCGGACCGCTCGACAGCTCTGCGGAGACGAACTCGTCCGCAGCGCGCCAGAGGGCGATGTCGGCGTCGTTCGGGCTCTCCGCGATGAGCTTCTTGAGCTTCCTGAGGTCGTTTGCCTTCACGGCCTCGGTGATGGCTTCCCAGTAGCCTTCCTTTTGTCGCGCCATCGCCGAAGCTCCAAAGAACGAGCTCGCGAGCGCCACGACGGCGACAGCGGACGAAAACCACCGAAAGCTTGCGCTTCGGCTTCGCATCGATCGGAACATGTTCGGGCTCCTGGGCCGCGGAGGCCATCGGGGGGACGCGAACGACGAACGATGGACAGTGCAACTCGAATTGCAGCGGATTCTAGCCCCCGCCGAGGCGGAGCATCAAGCAGACGTCACTGACACGAATCGGATTCGATCCACGACTCGACGTCGCGTTCGATCTGATCGATGGGCATTCGCAGCCGCGCCGCCAATCCGTCGGCGCCTCCCGGTCCGGTAAGACGCTCCTGCTGCACGAGATCTGCGAATGCGTGGCGCCGCTCGTCCCCGTCGGCGAAGAGCCACGCGACGATGAGATGTGCGGAGGCGTAGTAGAGGCTGTTCTGTTTCCCCGAGAACTCCACGGCGCCGGCTTCCAATACGTCACGTATCCGCGGTGCGGTGCCCATGGATCGGGCCTGCCGCAGCGTGTCGCGAAGCACGAAATCCACGCCGCCGAACTGCCAGCCGCCCCTCTGGAGCGTCGAACGTGCGAAGTACGTCGCCATGCCCTCTTCGACCCAGGAGCTGTGGTGCGGCTGGGTCGTGCCCGACGCCGCGTCGAGGCAGAGGTGAACCGCCTCGTGGTACGCGTCCCCGCTCTCCGCCGGCAATACGATCACGCGGTTCAGCGCGTCGTAGAACCCGCCGAGGTTGTACACGTCGTCGTGTCGGGTGCGCCGAAAGTAGGCCTGAAGCTTCGTGACGTCGGGAAAGAGGATGAGCTGGAGATCGCTTTCGAACGGCTTCAGCCCGAACTCGACGCCCGGCCCCGCGAGGAACGCGTTGATGAATCGACCGAGATCGTCCGCAACTCGCTTCGAGACGGTGGCAGACACGGACGTGTACACGACGAACGGTGGTGAATCGAACGTGTCGAACTCAGCGCCCAGTTCCGCGAGGCCGGCCGTGATGCGCGCGTTTTGCGAAAACGTCCGCATTCCGATGAGCACGAGCCCGAGCGTCACCGTCACGCCGCCAAACACGACGAGCCGAGGAAGGAGCGGCCGTCTGCGCATGGAGCACTACTCCATCCGCTCGCGAACTCGGCGGCTCGCGCTCTTCAGGAATCGACGTTCGCGCGAGCTCAACGACGTCATCCCTTCGCGGCTGATCTTCTCGAGGATGTCGTCGAGCGCCTGCTTTTCCACGCGCTGGCGATCGCGATCGCGTCGCTCGCGATGCGTTTCCCATCCGTGCAGCCACGCCGTGAACCGATGGGTGTACCGGAAGTAGAGGAAGCCGAACGCCGCACCCCCCAAGTGCGCGGAATGCGCGATGCCGTTGTCGCCCGCTGAAAGGACGACGAAGTACAGGAGATCGATCGCGACGAGAAGAAGGACGAGGTGCTTCGCCTTCATCGGAATGAACAGGAACATGAGCAGCGTCGCGTCCGGATAGAGACACGCGAACAGCACCATGATTCCCATGATCGCGCCGGATGCGCCGATGGCGACCGTGTACTGCCCACCGACGAGGTGCACGACCAGGTACGCGAAGCTCGCCGCTATCTGCGAGTAGACATAGAAGCGGAGGAAGCGCCACATGCCGAGGCGTTGCTCGATCGCGCGCCCGAACAGCCAAAGCCCGAGCATGTTGAAGACGATGTGAAAGAGATCGGTTCGCAGGTGAAGCAGCGCCATGGTGACGAGCCGCCACACTTCGAATCGACGCAGCACCTGTTGCGGGATGAGACCGAAGTAGGTCGTGAGGTCGATCTGAGCGAACTTGAAAAGCAAGATTTGAAGCAACCAAACCGCGGACGTGACGGCGATGAGAATCTTCGTCATCGGGCAGTTCGCCGGATTGAACGGCGAACTCCCGTACGTTTCCGAGGGCTGGAACGAGTCCTCGAAGTTGCTGTCGTCTTCGTAGCCGTTTCGGTTTTTCATCGGCAATCCGCAGAGGGCATATCGGCAGGAAGTGCCGCGTCGATTTAGATCGGCTCCAAGATTGGGCGACCCGAAGATTGGAGAATTGGAACCGTCCCGACGCGCCCATTATACGGGAGCGGTCGATGGCCACAACCGAATGCGGCCGGCGGCGAGCAACGCTCCCTTGCCTCGCGATTTCTCGACGCCTAGAATCGCGACCCTCCCGCGAACGGGAGCCGGCGGCGGCATCTGCCGCGGACCAACGCTCTCGCAAAGGAACCGCACCGAACTTGTCGGCGAAACGCATCGACGGCCTGTCCCTCGCGAAGCGAATCCGCGAGCAGGTTCGTCAGCAGGCTCTACGGCTCGGCGCTCGGGGCGTCGTTCCCCAACTCGTGGCGTTGCAGGTCGGTGACCATCCCGAGAGCACGGCCTACGTCGAGAGCCAACGTCGATACGCGGCCTCGGCCGCGATCCAGTTCACGAGCCGCCGTCTCGCCGGAGGGGTGAGCCACGCGGACGTCTGCCGCGAGATTCGGGCGCTGAACGAGAACGCCGCGGTCCACGGGATCTTCGTCGCTCTCCCCCTGTCCGACGGACACGACGACGCCGCGCTGCAAGCGGAGATCGATCCGGACAAGGACGTCGAGGGCGTGACCCCGACCAATCTCGGGCGTCTCGTGGCCGGTCACCCGGCGATCGTCCCGTGCACCGCCGCGGCCGTGCTCGCGCTGCTCGATTCCGAAGCGATCGCCCTCGAGGGCATGGAAGCGGTCGTCGTCGGCCACAGCGCGATCGTGGGCAAACCGGTCGCCTTGCTTCTTCTCGATCGGTTCGCGAGCGTATCGGTTTGCCACGTGAAGACCCGAGATCTCCCGTCGCACACGCGCCGCGCGGAACTCCTCGTCGTGGCGGTCGGAAAGCCGCGGCTCGTCACGTCGGACATGATTCGCCCCGGCGCAGTCGTGATCGACGTGGGCACGACCCTCGAGCGCGGCTCGGACGGAAAGCCGACGCTCGCCGGCGACGTAGAGCCGGAAGGAGCGGCCCGGGTCGCGTCTCGCGTCACGCCGGTGCCGGGGGGCGTCGGCGCGGTGACTGTCGCGATGCTCTTGCGAAACGTCGTCGCCGCTGCCGCGCGCGCCGCGGAGGCGAAGCGCTGATTCGCAGGAGTCGAAAACCGGCGGAGTCGGTGGCCGGCGACGACCTCGCGCGAAACGACCCTCAGTGGTCGCGCGAGATCACGAACTCGGCGATCGTCGACATCGCGTCGCGGCTCGGAGACGGCGGCAACACCGAAAGCGATGCCCGCGCTTCGGCGGCATATCGCTCGGCCGAAGCATACGCGTAAGGCAGCGCGCCGAACTCCTTGAAGAGCGCCCGCAGCTCGACCTTTTTCTCCTCGAGCTTGCCCTCGCGAAACACTCCGCAGAACCGCTCGCGCTCGCGCTCGGGTGCCGTGCGGAGGAAGTGGATCATCGGGAGCGTCACTTTGAAGTGGTCGTTGTCGCCGAGCGCCTTTCCCATGATGTCCTCCTCGCCCACGAAGTCGAGGCAGTCGTCGACGATCTGGAATGCCATGCCGAGACATTCGCCGTACCGTTGCAACGCCAGCGCCTGCTCTTCCGTCGCGATTCCGTAGCGTCCGCCGAGCTCCGAGCTGGCGCCGAAGAGGCACGCCGTCTTTTGGCGAATGATCTCGAGGTACTGCTCCTCGCGAAGCTCGAGCACGCCGCGGTAGTGAACCTCGGTCACCTCGCCGGTGCAGATCTCGTTGCAGATCTGAGAGAGGAGACGACTGGCCACCGGCGTGCCGAGCCGCGATGCGATCGTGAACGCCTTCGCGAAGAGAAAGTCCCCGAGCAGCACGGCGGTCTCGTTGCCGAACTTCCGATTCGGGGTCTCGATCTGCCGGCGCAACGACGCTCCGTAGATGATGTCGTCGTGCACGAGCGTCGCCGTGTGGATCAGCGCGACGACGACGGCGAGCTGGTGGTGCTCCGGTCGGATTCCGCCGCACGAGCGAGCGGCGAGGAGAAGCAGCGCAGGTCGCACTTGCTTGCCCTGCACCGCCGCGAGGTGTCCGAGGAGCGGCGCCATGACTTCCGAGCGCGTCTCCATCTCGCGTTCCAGGATCGCCGACATGGCCATCAGCTCGGGCTGGATCGATCGGTAGATCTGCTTCAAACGATCGACGGCCATGGATGTCGATCCTCCGTTCTTCCCGTGCGGTCGGCTCACGCGGTCGGGCTCTGCGGCGAGCCCTCGACGGGCGTGGCACCGGCAACTCGGGCGCGGAAGGTTCGCTGGTTCAACTCCCACCACTTCCGCCACGCGCCAGGATCATCACCAAAGCGCTGACCGGTGATCTTCTCCAGTGCGTCCACGGCCTTGGCGCGCAGGTTCCTGTCCGAAGACTGGAGCGAGCGAAGCAGGATCTCGACCGCCTCTCGATGACGGCGGTAGTCCTTTCCGTAGAGAAACGTGTTCAACGCCTCGAGCACGTCCTCGATGATGAACTTCATCCGGTACTTCTCGCGCGTGAGCGTCGCGAAATAGACGAAGAGAAAGCCGATGGCGCAGCGGAGTACGGCCGTCTCCCCGAACGCTTCCGTGAGCCGCGTCCAACCGCTCGCGTTCGGAGCGACCAGGGGTCCGATCAGCACGTAGAGCCCGAGCGTGTAGAGGATCCCGATGGAGATGCGCGAGAGGATGGTCTCCCGCCGGCGGACCACCTGCGGATCCCGTCGAGGATTCACCGACGCCCCTCTCCTCTCTGCTTCGCGGCCATGTCACCGAACGCCCGCGCGAGCGCCCGGCCGATTCGCAAACGAAGGATCGATCCAGGAACGAGAACGAGCAGGCCGGCTCGGGACGCGAGTGCCGTTTTTTCGCAAGAGCCGCAAAGACCGTCAAGAGAAAAGGAAAACGCACGACGACGGTGGGCGGAGTGTCTCGTTCGGGCGAAGGGAAACGGGGGAGAAACTACGACTTCTGAGAGTGAGTGAGGTCGAACTCTTTCTTCAGACGATCGGCTTCGATCTGCGACTCGAGAAGCCGGTAGACGAGCAGTGCGGACGTCGAAACCCCGACCGGGTCCGAGTGCTGCATCGCCAGTCGCGAGATGAACTCCGCGATGCACGGGTTTTCCTTCTCGAGTCGCTCGAGCAGCTTCACGATGTACTGATTGCCGGGCTCCTGCTCGAGCTCCGCACAGACTGCGTAGCCGATCTCCTTGGTCACGGTGGGCAACTGGTTCATGTCCCTTCCTCGTTGCGTGTCGGATCCCCTTGATTTCTGCGGCGCAGGAAAGTCGATGGCGACGAACCTCGCGGCGCGCGCGGCTCGAACGTCCGAGCTGCGGGCCGCATTATAAGAGGCACTTTCGCAGCGCCCGCCACGGAATCCCGAAGTGGCACACGCACTTTTCGAGTTTTTTTCGGCGCGCGGTTCAGGCGCGGGAAAGCGTCCGAACGAGGGTCGCGCCGATCGTGGCCGGGCTCTCTGCGACGCGAACTCCGCACTCCTCGAGCACGGCCACTTTCTCGGCGGCGGTGCCCTTTCCACCGGCGATGATCGCGCCGGCGTGACCCATGCGCTTGCCCGGCGGCGCCGTCCGACCCGCGATGAACGCGACCACGGGCTTGCGGACGTGTTCGCGAACGAACCGCGCCGCCTCCTCCTCGGCCGTTCCGCCGATTTCACCGATGAGGATCACGGCTTCGGTTTGAGAGTCTTCTTGGAAGAGCTTCAGCGCGTCGACGAAGTTCGTTCCGATGATCGGGTCGCCCCCGATTCCGATGCACGTGCTTTGTCCGAGCCCGCGCTGACTGACCTGCCACACGGCCTCGTAGGTCAGCGTTCCGCTTCGCGACACGATGCCGACGCCGCCCGGCTTGTGGATGTACCCGGGCATGATCCCGACCTTCGATCGCCCCGGAGAGATGATCCCGGGACAGTTGGGGCCGATGAGCCGCGTGCTGCCGCCACGGAGCGCGGCAGAAACGCGAACCATGTCGAGCGTCGGAATCCCCTCGGTGATGCAGATGACGAGCGGAATGCCGGCATCGGCCGCTTCGAGGATCGCGTCGGCGGCGAACGGCGGAGGGACGAAGATGACGGAGACGTTCGCGCTCGTCGACCTGGCGGCGTCGGCAACGGTGTCGAACACCGGCACTTCGCCCGCAGCTTTCGTCCCCCCCTTGCCTGGAGTGACGCCCGCGACCACGCGCGTCCCGTAGGAAAGCATCTGTCCCGTGTGGAAGAGGCCGGCTTCGCCCGTGATCCCTTGAACGACGACTCGTGATTGCTCGTCGAGAAGAACGCTCATCTTCGTGCTCCGGACATGGTTTTCTCTCGCACGGCCGCAACGATCTTCGAAGCGGCGTCCGTCATGTCGGACGCCGGCGTCACCTGAAGTCCCGATTGCGCGAGGATCTCGCGCCCCTTCTCCACGTTCGTACCCTCGAGCCGAACGACGAGCGGCACGCGAAGGCCCAGCTCGCGCACGGCTTCGACGATGCCTTGCGCGATCACGTCGCACTTCATGATCCCGCCGAAGATGTTCACGAGGATCCCCTTCACTCGCTTGTCTTCGAGGATGATCTTGAACGCTTCGGTGACGCGCTCGCGCGTGGCGCCGCCGCCGACGTCGAGGAAGTTCGCGGGCTCCCCGCCGTGGAGCTTGACGATGTCCATGGTCGACATGGCGAGGCCCGCGCCGTTCACGAGGCATCCGATCTCCCCGTCGAGGCTGATGTAGGAAAGCTCGTGTTCGCTCGCGCGGACCTCTGCCGGGTTCTCCTCCCCGAGGTCGCGGTACGCTACGATCTCCGGGTGGCGATACAGCGCGTTGTCGTCGAACGTCATCTTGGCGTCGAGCGCGACGAGATCGCCGCGCCGCGTGACGACGAGCGGATTCACCTCCACGAGGCTCGCGTCCTTCTCCACGAAACATCGAGCGAGGCTCGTGAAGAACGCCTGCGCCTTGCCGAGGAGCGGCGGCGCTAGACCAAGCGCGAATGCCATGCGCCGCGCCTTGAACGGGTGGAGCCCGAACGGCACGTCGATCGTTTCGCGCAGGATCTTCTCCGGCGTGCGCGCGGCGACCTCTTCGATCTCGACGCCGCCCTCCGCGCATCCCATGAGCACGGGCTTGCCGGCGCGGCGGTCCACGACGATCCCCACGTAGAGCTCCCGCGCGATCTCGCTCCCCTCCTCGATCAGCAGGGTGCGGACCTCGGTGCCGTCCGGCCCGGTCTGATGAGTGACGAGCCGCTTGCCGAGGAGCGCCCGCGCCTTCGCGCGCACGTCGCGACGATCCTTGATGAGCTGCACGCCCCCGGCCTTGCCTCGTCCGCCTGCGTGAATTTGAGCCTTCAGCACGAGGAGATCGCCGGTCAGCTTCTTCGTCGCCGCCTCGGCTTCGTCCTCGGACTTCACGGCGATCCCGCGCGGTACGGGAATCCGGAACGACGCGAGAACTTCTTTCGCTTGGTACTCGTGTATCTTCATCCCTCTCTCGATCCTTCGTGTGCTCGCCCCGCAGCGTCATTGCGCGCGGCGAACCGTTCGTGTGCACGACCCACGACGTCGCTGGCGAGCGGCGAATCCCCCGTGAATGCCGCACGACGATGGCTCACGAAACGACTCGCCGCGGAAATGAGCCCGACACGGTACGGTCGCCGACTCTCCGTGTCAAACAGCGAGTTCGAGAGACGATTCTCACTCGCTCTTCTCATTCTGGGCGACACCTGGGCCGCTCCTCGCGCCTCGTTGAAACGACTTGCTGCGTTTCGACGCGTGATTCGCGCTCTCCACCGCGGTACGGTCGTTGCTCTTCTCATTCGCGTCGAAGGGGTCGACGAGAACGATCGAAGATTCAGGGATGGGTGAACGAGAAGGGTGAGGTCGAAAGCGACCTCGAAGGGGTCTCGGGGACGTCGAGTCGAAGGGGTAACGGCGTCGGATGGGTAGACGTCTCGTCCTCGGGATCAGGGGTATCGCCGAAGAGGTCGGGCGTCGGTCGATGGGTACGAAAGAAGGATGGATCGACCGACACCTCCACTCTCTTCGTGAAGGGGTCCGGGTTGCGACGGCACTCGGTTGCGTTGACACGTTCCGACGGCCGGCGCTATGATTCGTGCGACGTCGCCACAGCACGGCAGGAAGTCGTCAATCGGCGTCGCCGAGGCGCAAGAGAAGTGAAGAAAAGCACTCGCAAGTCCACGTCCGAATCGACGGGTCCGCTGGTCGATGCCAAACGCTTGGATGAGCTACGGCTCGACTTCGAGATCGGGCTCTACGAGACGTACCTCCGCAATCGCCCTGATGCCGTCGAAGCACTCTTCGAATTGGGCGGCGCGTACACGAAGCGCGGTCTCTACTCGAAGGGCCTGGAGATGGACCTTCGGCTCGTTCGCATCGAGCCGGACAATGCGACGTTCAACTACAACCTCGCGTGCAGCTACTCGTTGCTCCAAGACGTCGATCGCTCGCTCGATTCATTGAAGCGCGCGATCGAGTTGGGATTCGACGAGGCCGATCAGCTCGAGAGCGACGCGGACCTCGAAAACGTCCGCCGCGACCCGCGCTTCGTTCAGCTCGTCGGCAGCCTGCGGCGGGCCTAGATCACTACGGCGTCGCGCGAGCGACGTGCCCCCCGGCCGACCACCAACTCTCGAAGCGTCGAACCCCTTCCTCGCGAAGCGCCGCATCGCTCGACTGCCACTCGTAGCCGAAGTCCTGCCGCGACGCATTCTTCAAGGCCGAGAACGCCTTGAACCGGTTCCACTTGTCGGTGTCTCGAAGTCCTTGGATGAGGAACGGAACGGCCGAGTCCCAATCTCCGAGGACGAGGAGCGACGTGGCAGATTCGTAGCGCACCGCGAGATCATCATCCGAGAGAAGCGGCTTCAAGTGCGGCACGACCCGGCGATCGCGAATCTCGCCGAGGACGTACGCTGCGTTGGATCGCGTCTTGCCATCCTTGCTCTCGAGAGCCTTCAACAGCGCCGGGATGGCCGGCTCGCCGATGTAAACGAGCCGCTGGTCGGCGTGAAGCAGTTCCTCGCTGTGCTGGAACTCGAGATCCGAGACGAGACGATTGATCTCTTCCTGGAGCCCCGGACTCGCCTTCGTGTATTCCTCGTCCTTTTGGAAGACGGCGCACGACGAACACATCACGACGAGCGTACCGGCGAGGGCGACTCGCAAGAGAGCGATGACGAGAGACTTCACGCGGCGACCTCCCATTTGAATCGAAGACGGTGGATCGACCGACACGATCGATCTATCGGCCGATTGCCGCTCGCGGCTTGAGCCGGAATGGAACGCGCCCGGCAACGAGATCGAGAAGAACGAGCACGATCGCGGCCCCGATCAACACGTCTCGCGCAGCGCCCAATCCAGGCGCGCTCGAACCGAGCGGTCGTTCTTTCGGCGGAACGTCGCTCGCGACGCCGCCCGTGATCGATGCGACCTCCTCGAGCAACGCGCGATCGACAGGGCCGCTCGATTCTTCCATGTGCGGAGCGACGTCGAAGGGAACACGAAAGCGCTCGCGCTCCGCGCCGCGCACGCTGACGAGGTAGCTGCCCGGCGGCCATGCCGGCAAGGGCGCGCGCCAGACCCCGAGGCCGCACGGCTCGAGGACCAACGCGCCATCGAGACCCGCGACGATGCCGCGAAGCGTAGCGGGGGTCGCATCGCGCGACCTCGCGCCGGCGACGAGGCGAACCTCCCGCTCCGCTGCGTCGAATTCGAACCAGACGTCGGAATCGGCGGCAGCTTCGCGCGCGGCGTGCCGCGCGAGGTCGGCTACGAACGAGGGGGACGCCCCGTACGCGCTCGCCCAACGCGATTCAGGATCGCTGGCAAATGCCACGGCCGTGCCTCGACCCACGCGCCACGACGCCAGCAACGGGTCGCCGTCCTCGAGCGCAAGATGCACCGTCGCTCGCGGAGGCGCGTGCGTGCGGACCCAGCCTTGCACGGGAGGAAGCGCGCCCAACGGGGTGAGCCATGGCGCCGCTGCCCGCTCGACGACTTGTGCTTCTCGCTCGCGCACGTCATCGGGCGCAAGATCGCGCTCGACGAGGTCGGCGATGGTCGACGGGTTCGAAGTACCGGGCCGAATGCGATCGAACCGACCGTTCGCGCCATTCTGCGTGAGCGCGCGAAGCGGCACCTCGTCGACATCGTCGCCCGTCGCGATCACGGAGGTCCGGACGCGCGACGTCGCGAGATCGTCCCCGAGCCTCGCGAAGTCGCCTTTCGCTCGCCCGTCGGAGACGATCAGGAGATATCGTGGACCGTTCGTGGCACCGCCTTCGTCGAACCGCCGCCGTGCGAGCGAAACGGCGGCGAAGAGATCGGTTTCCCCGTTCGGCGCGAATGCCCGAACGGCATCTCGCACGCTTCCGGCAGCCGCGTCTCGCTCGACGAAATCCTTCACGATCCAATGCGTCTCGCCTGCGAAGAACGCCAGTGCCAAGAGATCCCGGGGCCCGAGGCTTCGCAGACAGGCTTCGGCTGCTTCGGAAACGAGAGCGCCTTTGCCGAGATCCGCCATCGAGCCCGACCGATCGACGAGAAGCACGAGGCGAGTGGGGCCCGGCGATTCCGGGCCGCAGCGAAGCGGCCACAGCTCCTCGAGCGGCGTTCCGCGCCAGCCCCCGGGGCCGAACGCTTCGCGTCCGCCGAGCACGACGAGACCGCCGCCTGCATCCTTCACCCAGGCCACGATGGCCGACTCGGTCTCGCTTCCGACGAGCCGGTGAGGAAGATCGTGGAAGACGACGAGGTCGACGTCGGCGAGAGACGCGCTGGTTGCGTCGCCGCGCCGGACGGTGACGTCGAAGCCGGCCGCGTCGAGCGCGCGCTTGACGGCCCCGCCGTCCCGCGACGACATCAAGAGCGCGTTCGGCGGCCCGACGACGAGCACGCCGTGCGTCGCGCGCGCCGGCGCGGTGCCGGTGCGCGATTCGCGGACCGTCGCCTCGAACACGTGGAACCCGGGCTGCGGCGCACGAACGACGAGGGGCACGGACCGCTCGTCTCCGGCGGCGATCGTCACGTCGATCGATGCCGGTTCGTCGCCGCCCGTCACTTCGACTCGCACGGTGGTCGCGCGATCGTCCGGCGCCGACACGCGAGCGTCGAGCTCGATCGGTGCGTTCGGGCGAGCGACGGACGGTCCCTCGAGCGCGCGAATCGAGGGCTCGTGCCGCGGAGCGTCGGGCTCGAACACGGTGTGGATGCGGATGCCGAGCCGTGCGGCGTCTCGTGCCGCTCGACGCGCATCGCCGCGCGACTCTCGACCGTCGCCGATGAGGACGATGTCCGAGCCCGCCGCGCGATCGCCGAGGAGATCGATCGCGGCGCGAATCCCGCGTTCGACGTCCGTTCCGGGTCGTCCGCCGAGCGCCGACGGGAGCGCCACGGGGTCGGCGAGGCGCGACGCGGACCCGGGCGCGAAGGCCGATGCGGCGTCGCCCGCGAACACCACCAGGCCCACCCGAGATCCCGACTCGAGACCCGCGAGTCCCTCGCGAGCAATCGCGACTCCGTGCGCCAAGGCGCCCTCCGGCGATGGATCGATGCTGGCCGATACGTCGACGAGGAAGATGCGATCACCCGGCCGGCGTCCCAGCCCTGTGCAACCGGCGTCGCCAGGCAACACGGCGGCAGCAAGCAGGACGAGGACGATCGCGCACCGACGAATCCGCGATCTGCTTGACACTCTCAAAGACCCCCGGTAGATTCCCGCCGCCAGAGGGTAGGGTTGCGGTCACCATCGTCCGTCTTCAGCATGATTGCGTTCATCGATCGAATATCGAACGGCTCATGGCTCTCATGACTTGCTCGAACCAGAGTTCGTGTTTCAGCTTTCTGTTCGTTCCACATCTCACTTCCAACTCTTCAGAAGGGAACGTCTCATGAACAAGGCGGAACTCGTGCTCGCCGTGCAGAAGCAACTGGGCTCCGACACGTCGCGCACCGACGCCGAGCGGTCGTTGAACGCCGTTCTCTCGTCGCTCGAGCGCGGGCTCAAGAAGGACAAGCAGGTGCAGATCGTCGGCTTCGGCGCGTTCAACGTGAAGGCTCGACCCGCCCGCACCGGCCGCAATCCGCAGACGGGCGCCGAGATTCGAATCAAGGCGAGCCGCACCGTGACGTTCCGCGCAGGCAAGGAGCTGAAGAGCTCGCTCTGATCGGCCCGTTCACGACTCTCGCGTCGTCAACGGGGAAACCTTGCGCTCGGCGTGGTCGATGAAAGCGCCGCCGAGGACTTCGTCACCGCAGTAGAAGACGGCCGCTTGACCCGGCGTCACGGCGCGCTCCGGGCGCTCGAGAACGACTTCCGCTCGGCGACCGTCGAGCCGCTTGACCCGCGCCGGGATCGCCGTGTGACGGTGCCGGATCTGCACCTCGCAGGCGACTCCGTCGGATGATTCGGATTCCGAGAGAAGATCGGGACCGAGCGCCTGCAGCTCCGTCACCGTGAACCGGTCGCAGCGGAGCGCGTCGTCGGGACCCAGCACAACGGTGTTCGAGTCGGGCCGCGTCTCGAGAACGTAGAGCGGCTTTCCCGCAGCGATGCGAACGCCCTTCCGCTGCCCGATCGTGTACCGGAAGAACCCCGCGTGCCGGCCGAGCGGACGGCCCTCCTCGTCGATGGCGACGCCCTCGCCACGAGCGGTGCCGCCGTGATCGGCGACGAACTGCCCCGCATCGCCGTCCGGCACGAAACAGATCTCCTGACTCTCCGGCTTCTCGGCGACCGGGAGCCCCATGCGCGCCGCCTCGGCTCGCACGTCGGGCTTCCGCAGGTGGCCGATCGGGAACCGCACGAGCGGCAGGGCATCGGCGCCGATCGCGAACAGGAAATACGACTGGTCCTTTGCCGCATCGACCGCGCGAAGGAGCCGCGGCGTCCCATTGACCTCGCCGATTCGCGCGTAGTGTCCGGTCGCCAGCGCCTCCGCGCCGAGACCGCGCGCGAACTCGAGGAGCGCGCCGAACTTGATCCACTGGTTGCAGCGGACGCACGGGTTCGGCGTCCGTCCACCGAGATACTCGGAGACGAAGTGGTCGACGAGTCGGCCGAACTCGCGCTGGTAGTCGAGCACGTAGAACGGGATGCCGAGCCGCGCCGCCACTCGCTCCGCATCGCGCGCGTCGCTGACGCTGCAGCACGAGCGCGTGCGGGCGGCTGCGTCTTCCTTCACCGCGCCGTTTCGCAGGAAGAGGCCGATCACCTCGTAGCCGGCCTCGCAAAGGAGGCCCGCGGCGACGGAGCTGTCGACTCCCCCGCTCATCGCGGCGACAATTCGGGTCGTGCTCATCCCAGGTAGCCTGTCCCTTGTCCGATCCGGGTTCGTCGAATCTTGGAAAGCGGCCATTTGTAGCACGGTTTTCGACGCGCTCTCAACCCCGGCAGGGCTCGACTTGCCGGCAACCCGTCGGCTGATATAATCCCGCGCTCTTTTTTGGAATGAACACGACGATGGAAGGGACCGTGCAAGGGACCAAGGTAAGCCGATGATCGACGTCACCCCGATCGCCGCGTTTCTGCAGACTGCCCCGGCGTCCGATGCCCCGGCGACCGCTGCGCCGAACCCGATGGCGCAGATGATCCAAATGGTCGTCATGTTCGGCGGGATCGTCGGCATCATGTGGTTCCTCGTCATCCGCCCGCAGAAGAAGCAGCAGAAGGAGCGTCAGGCCATGCTCTCGTCGCTCCGGAAGAACGACAAGATCCTCTCGACGGGCGGCATCTATGGCGTCGTGATGAACGTGAAGGACGACGAGGTCGTCGTACGCATCGACGACTCGGCCAACATCCGCGTGAAGATGGCGCGCAGCGCCGTCGCCGAGATCACGAGCCGCGACGGCGAAGACGACGAAAAAGAATCCAAGTAACTAGCCCGCAACTCGCGGCCCTCCCAACCGACTCTCCTGTCTCACCCGTCTTGGAGCGTCGTTTTCATGCACGATCGTCGTCGAGCGGCCGCGTTCGGAGCGTGGGCGGAGGACGAAGCGGCGCGCGTTTACGAGCGCCGCGGTTTTCGCATCGTCGCGCGCAACTGGCGAACTCGAGGCGGCGAAGTCGATCTCATCGCGCGGTCGGGGTCGCTCCTCGTCTTCGCCGAGGTGAAGGCGCGGGAGCGCGAGGACTACGGGCTCGCTGCGGAATCCGTGACCGCCACGAAGCAGCGTCGCATCGTCGAGGCCGCCACCGCGTTCCTGGCGTCGCGCGGCGAGGGCGTCGCCGACCTTGCGGTGCGATTCGACGTCGTGCTGGTGACGCGTGAGCCGGCCGGCCGCCTCGTCGCTCGTCTCATCGAGCGCGCGTTCGAATCCGAGTGATCGTAGGACACCCGGCGCGCGACTTCGGAGTGGGCTACAGGCCTCGCTCGCGCGCGACCTCGCGACCCGCGCGACGGATCTCGTCCGCCGACAAGCGGTGCAGTTGCTGGAGGACGTTGTGCGTCGAGTCGATCGACGGATACCGATCGCCGTGAGTCGCGATTTCGGCCACGAACGCGCGCAGCAACCGCGCATAGCCCACGGAGTGCGGCAGCACGTCGTCCGTGTGCGGAAGGAAGCTCACGATTTCCGCCAGCGAACACCACGGCGAGTCGCTTTGGACGAGCGCGTTCAGCTCGGCATTCTCCTCGAGCGACGACTCGATGCGCGAGCCCGAGAAGCCGCTTCCGACGAGCAACCCCAAGGCACGAAGGGGGTGGGATGTGATCGGTAGGAACCGTCGCGTCTGGAGTAGATGTCCCATTTCGTGAGTCTCGACGACCGACAGGAAACATCTCCAGTCTTCCGTGCTGTCGATGGCGCGATCGAGGAAGTCGCGGTATGCGCGTAGGTAGAGCTTTTCCTCGAGGCAGTAGGTCTGACCGATTCGACGGCGGTCGGATTCGGTCGGCGCCGGATCCGCGGGCTCCGCCAGCAGGCTCTCCGCGCGCCGCTGGAGCTTCGTGTTCGCGGATCGTGCGCGCTCTTGCCACGACAGGACGGTGTCGAGGTTGATCGCGAACATTCCCTCGAACGTGACGCCGCCGACCGTTGCACCCTGGTATTCGCGGAAACTCGGGATCGACGCTCCACCGCCGATCACCTCGTCGAAATCGAAGGGCTCGCCCGCGATCTCGCGCGAGCGCCCGGGATAGACGGCGAGTCGCTGCATGAGGAGCGCTTCCGTCGGCGCCCCCGCGCGACGGCCGAGGAGGAGGTATTGGTTCCACTCGCGTAGGTAGGCGGCGAGCGCATCGTCCGTGGCGATCGACGGCTCGAGCTGGGTTCCGATGAACGAATAGCTGCGCAATCGGCGCGGCGACGAGAGGTCCCGCCCGAGAACGCTTCGCCCGAGGTCCTCGATCGCCGCGAGCGCCTCCCCGAGCGAACCCGAGAACGGCGTCTCTCGGCCCGAATCCCCCGCGGCGCGATATCCCTCCACGACGAGATCGCGGAGTCGCCGCACGAACCGCTCGTGACGAACCGTTCGATCGAGGCCGGCGAGTGCGCGTGGATCGTCCGGCCGCAGATAGAGCGCCCGCTCGAATTGATGAATCGCTTCGGCAATCCATCCGACGCCGGCGTAGGCGTCGGCCAGTCGCCTCGCCGCGTCGGGATCGCTGCCGTTCCGGTCGGCCGCCTCGGTCGCGGCGATCAGCTCCTGGTACCGGTCTCGCACGGCGTTTTGCGGATCGAGGAGAATCGCACGGGGCGCGACCGCATCGAAGTCGCGCAATGCCGCGGCCGGGTCGCCGATCGCGACGTGCAGCAACCGCAGCGGCGCCGCTGCCGAAAGCGCGCTCGCCCCGAGCGTCACCGCTCGGTCGAAGGACGCGATCGCGGGGAAAAACTCGCCGACGCCACGATGGCAGATGGCGCGGGTGAACTCGAACGACGCGGTGGGCGGCGCCTGCGGCTCGGTGCCTTCGAGAAGATCGAGCGCATCTCGAAACGCCGCTTGAGTCCCGTGTTCGGCGAGAAGCGAGCGGAACAGGCCTTGAGCGGCGAGGTCGGCGGGATGTCGCCGGATCGCCTCCCGGCACGCGGCAAGCGCGTCGCCGCCCTTGCGTTGGTCCTCGCGGAGGATCGCGAGGCCTAGGTAACCGTCGGGATCGTCGGGGTGAATGGCGATCAACGTCGCATAGTGCGCCTCCGCGTTATCCGGACGATGTGCGCGACGCTCGAGATCGCCGAGGCGCAGGCGCGCAACGATCGTCTGGGGATCGCACTGGATCGCCGCGTCGTATTCGCGGCGCGCGCCATCCACGTCTCCGCGAGCTTCGGCCTGGAACGCAAGCCCGTAGTGTCCCCAGAAAAAGGTTGGGTCGAGGCGTACCGATTCCTCGAACTCGTTTCGCTGCTCGTCGCCGTCCACGAGCAGCCGGCCCAGGAGATAGTGCCATGCCGCATTGTTGGGCTCGTCGCGGACGTGTGCCCGGTACTCCTCGAGGACGTCCCGTTCTTCGCAACGCGACCGGCGAATGTTCTGGTACTCGCGTTGGGCCGCGACGCAGACGGGGTCCGCGACGATCGCGGCGCGGTACGCCTCGAGCGCCCGACCTTCGAGTCCCACGCGCCGGTAGCGCTCACCCGCCTCGAACCGCTCGATCGCCTCGGGACGCACCGGAGGCAGCGGCTTGGTGGGCGCGTGGCGACACGCCGACATGGCAAGCCCCACGGCGACCAGGGTGACGAGTCCAGATCCGATTCGTTGCACGAGACACCGCCCAGAGAAAATCGAGGCGGGATCTTATCACGGCAGGAATGCGCGGTTGCCGAGCCATCGCGCAAGGGTCATCCGGGCGCGGCGGAGGCTCGGGACGATGCCGGCACACACCGGCCGGACCTCACCCGGTCCCTAGTTTCGTCATTGGTCCGTCGTCCCGGCCTCCGCCGATCCGGCACTTCAGAAAAAGCGAGATCTAGTCGGCCGAGACCGGGACGGGTTGCACGAAAAATGCGGGTGGAGAACGAAGGCCGCTCGGGCGAGTCAGCGCGGCGGCGTCTCGCCGGGCTTGGGGTCACGAACGCAGCGGAAGCCGCAATCGGATTGCCCCCCCGGGTGGCGGCCCTTTCGGTTGTGTCGGGTCGCGAGGTCGGCGTACGTCTCGCCCGACAACTCGAAGGAGCCGCCGCGAACGATCGCGTTCTCGGGCTGCGAGTCCGATGGGTCCACGACCACCCACTCGGAGGCGTTGCCCTCCATGTCGAAGCAACCGTAGGGGCTGACGTCGCCTCGATGAGATCCGACGACCGACGGCGCCTCCGATGCGAGGTTGGCGCGCCCGGGGACGAACTCGGATCCCCACGGATACGTCCGGCCATCGGTACCGCGCGCCGCTTTCTCCCACTCCTTCTCCGTTGGCAAGCGCTTGCCCGCCCATGCCGCGTACGCCTTCGCATCTTCGAACGATACGTAGACGACGGGAAGGTTCGCGGTACCGGGCGCGTAGTGGCCTTCGCTCCAACCGGGCCGATCGAACGAGCGGTGGGTCGCCTGGGCGAACGCAGCGAACTGATGGTTGGTGACCTCGTATCGGTCGATCCAATAGGCTCCCGTCGTCGCGCGAGTCTTCGGGTTTTCCGCACCGGGGCGATCCGTGCCCACCTCGAACTCGCCGGCCGGCACGAAGACCATGTCGTCCGGAATCGGGATCTCGGCGATCAAGCGCTCCGCGCGCAAGCGGATCTCGGGGTCGGGATCCTTCTCGAACGCGTCGCGAAGGAGTGGAATCGCGGGCGCTCCGGTCGCAACGAGCTTTTGCGCCGCTTCGTCGCGAGCCCGCGGCTCACGGCTTCCGAGGCGAGCGATCGTCTCCCGAACCGCATCGTCGCCGGCGGCGGCCGGCGCCTGCATCGCATGGAGCGCCGCGGCAAGCGAAGCCAAGATGCCGAACCCCATCAGCGCGAGGACGAGCTTCACTTCGCACCTCCACGACGAACGAGACCTTCGAGGAGCACGTCGGATCCGAACCGCCGCACGCGCGGATTCGACAGCACGATGGCCTCCGCCATTCTCGTGCGTCCGGCACCGGCGAGCGGCGAGAGCCCGTCGCCGCCCCCGAGGAGCTTCGGCGCCACGAAGACGAGCACGCGATCGGCGAGCCCCTCGCGCACGAGCGGCCCGAGCACGTCCGCGCCTCCCTCCACCAGCAGACGGCGGATTCCTTCGCGATGCAAGAGTGCGAGCACGCGATCGAGCGGTGCGCGGCCGCGTCTTCCGGCGACCTCGAGGATTCGAACGCCCCGAGCACGAAGCGCGTTGAGCTTCGCCTCCGGCGCTCCGCGGCAGGTGACGACCCAGACGGGCGATTGCCGCGCGGTGCGCGCGAGCGTCGACGTCGGAATCGTCCGCGCGCGCCCGTCGAGCACGATGCGCACCGGTACCAGCCCTGCGACATCGCGCGCCGTGAGCCGCGGATCGTCGGCTACGACGGTGCCCGCGCCCACGAGTACGCCGTCCGAGGTCGCCCGCTCGCGATGCCCTTCCCGACGCGCCGCTTCCGACGTGATCCAGCGCGAGTCGCGCGTTCGCGTCGCGATGAATCCGTCGGCAGTCATCGCCCACTTCGCGGTGACGAACGGTCGCGGGATCGCGAGGCGTCGGCGGAATCCGCGCGCGAGCGCCGCCGACTCGCGGTGGCCGACGAGCACGGCATCGATGCCGGCCGCGCGTAAGATCGCCAAACCGATTTTTCGGTTCACGGGGTTGGGGTCGATGGCGCCGATCACGACGCGCCGCACGCGGGAGACGAGGACGCGCTCGACGCACGGTGGGGTCTTTCCGAACGCGCTGCACGGCTCCAGCGTCACGTAGAGCGTGGCGCCTCGCGCGCGGCGTCCCGCGCGATCGAGCGCGACGCGCTCGGCGTGCGCACGCCCGTACGCCGCGTGGAATCCCTCGGCGATCACACGGCCGTCCTTCACGACGACGGCGCCGACCATCGGGTTCGGCTCCACGCGACCGCGGCCCTGGAGCGCGATTTCGGCGGCTCTTCCGAGATATCGCGCGTCATCCGCCCGCGAGGACACGATCGACGATCACTCCGCCGAATCGACGACGCGACCGAAGAGCGTGAGCGCGGTGCAGTCCTCGACGCGCAGCCGCACGATCTCGCCCGTGCGGTCGCGCGGGTCGCGGAAGACGGCGATCGCGTGGGTCCGCGTGCGGCCCATCTGGCGCGAGGCGTCCTTCTTGCTCGGCCCTTCGCCGAGGACCTCGACGATCGAGCCGACGCGCGCGCGATTCTTCTCGAGGCTGATGCGCTCTTGCGTGCGCAGGAGGATCTCGTTGCGCTCGGCCTTCACTTCCTCGGGGATGTCGTCGCGCAGGCGATGCGCGGGCGTTCCGCTGCGCGGCGAGTACCGGAAGACGAACGCGTTTTGGAAGCGCACTTCTTCCATGAGGCTCACGGTCTCTTGGAAGTCCTCGTCGGACTCGCCGGGGAAGCCGACGATGAAGTCGCTGGCGATCTCGATGCCGGGCACCAGCTCGCGTGCGCGCGCGACGACGTCGACGTAGCCGTCGCGACGATAGCCGCGCTTCATTCGACGCAGCACGCGGTCCGAGCCCGACTGCGCCGGCATGTGGAGGTACTCGCACGCCTTCGGAACTTCGCCGATCGCGCGCAGGATCGAGTCGGTCATCTCGCCCGGATAGGACGTGATGAAGCGGATGCGCTGGAGGCCCGGGATCGCGTCGAGCTGGCGCAGTAACACTCCGAGGTCCGTGCCGTCGCCGAAGCTCTTGCCATACGCCTCGACCGTTTGGCCGAGGAGCGTGATCTCGAGGCAGCCGTCGTCCGCGAGCCGCTTCGCTTCGTCGACGATGTCGGCGACCGGGCGGCTGCGCTCGGCGCCGCGCGTGAACGGAACGACGCAGTACGTGCAGCGCTTGTCGCAGCCGCGCATCACCGAGACATAGGCGTGGTATCGATCGGGCCGCAGGGACACGTCGCGGTCGAGTGTCTGCGAGAGCTGGCCGTACACCGCGACCACGCGCTCGTGCTCCGCTTCGATCTCCTCGAGGAACTCGGGGAGCTGCAGGAAGTCCTCGGTGCCGCAAACGAGTTCCACGTGCGGCGCGCGCTGGAAGATCTCCTCGCGAAGCCGCTGCGCCATGCACCCGATGACGCCGATGACGACGCGCGGCCGGCGGTCTTTGAGACGGCGCAGCGACGCGAGGCGCTGGAAGACGCGCTCCTAGGCGTGATCGCGAACGCTGCACGAGTTGAAGAGGATGAGGTCCGCCTCTTCGTCGTTCTCGGTCATCGTGAAGCCGCCCTTCTTCAGGCGGCCGAGCACCAGCTCCGAATCGAGGAGGTTCATCTGGCAGCCAAACGACGTGAGATGGACGCGGCGCTGCCGCACGTCCGCGCGCGTCTCGATTCCCGATTCCGTCGTCGTCGTCACTCGAATACCTCGTGCGCCTCGGCCGCCGTCATCGGCCCTGGAAAGCGCAGCATCATAGCCTCGCAAGCGGGGCGAGGAAAGCGACCGCGGGAGGTAAGCTCCGGTATCGACGCGGAGCAAGTGAGACATGAATCGGCCTCGAGTGGTCCTGAGCAGGGACGGCATGCGACCGACGGACGCCGGATACCTCGCCCTGTACGACGTCGCCTCTCCCGCAAACGTACTGGGCATCTTCGATCGAACCATGGACGACGCCAAACGCGACGCCAGCGCTCACGCGGACAGCCTCGTCCTGCCGTGGTTCAATCGATCCTGGCACGATCGGGCGCGTCGCGGTGAACTCGCCGTCTGGGTCGTCCTCACGTACGTGACCTTCCAAATCCGAATCGTCGTGCTCGACCCCACCGAGGAGGTGCGCTTCCCGCCGTTCATGACTCACTATCTCTTTGGAGTAATGTCGAACGAGATGAGAATCTCCTGTCCGACAGGCAAGCTTTCGTTGGACCAGCTTTCGGATCTGGGGGAACCTCACACGGAGGCCCTCGCGAAGGTGCCGGCGGGTACGTATCGCGTCGGACTGATCAACCTCGAGTGCGGGTTGACGAGCGAAGACGAACAAACCGACTGGGCGTCGCTCGCGGCCGACACGGGATTCACGCTCGTGATTCAGTCCTGCAAGTCTTAGCCGCTCGGGATCCGACTTGATTCACGCGTGAGATCGTTTCTCCGACGGCGCGCGAACCCAACGATCCGGCACACGATCGCCTTTTCGCCGATCGCACGCTCGCCGACAGAGTCATGATGGCCGTCACTGTTTCTGTGCAAGGCGCCGTTGACACGTCGCCCGAACTCCGGCAGAATCGGTCCTCGCACTTTTCGGAGCTGACTAGCCGATGATGAACCTGTGTGGGCGCGATCGAACCCGAAAGCTCGGATTCGGTCGATTTGCACACGCGGCAGTCGCGCTCGCATTCCTGCTCTCCTACGTCACGGCGTTCGTCCACTTCGGGCTCGTTCAGCACGTCGTCTGTGCGGAGCACGGCGAAGAAACGGAATCCCAGCCGCTCGACACACACGCGTCCTGCCCGCCCGACCTGGACTGCAACCACGTCGTCAAGACACTGTCGCTGACGGCTGGGCAGCTCGTCGAGAACCACCACGAGCATTGCCTCGTCGCGATGCTTCGGCAACCGGGAACGCGGCCGAACCTAGAATTCCGCAAACTCACTCACACCCCTCTCGTCGATCGCGGTGCGATTCCCGCGACGACCGTGCTCGTTCTCGATTCGTTCCCCCTCTACCTCCTCGCACCCAGCCACTCTCCGCCCGCGTAGTCGCCACTCCCGGTTCGGTCGGCCAACTGCACCCGGTTCGCGGCTCGAGTCCCCGCTTCGTGTAGGGAGCAACATTCGTCGACTCGCGGCATCGTTCCCTGTTCTCGTGAGTCTCGACGGACCTCTCGGGGGAGTCTGGCCAGACCAACCCGGTGACGGCATCGCTCGCCGATCCAATGCTCGACCACAAACGGGAAACGAATCATTGGTGTGGCATCGCAACGCACACGCGAAAGGAGAAACGGATGAGCCTATACACGATGATTGACATCATCGGCGGCCGATTCCGTCGTATCGTCGCACGGCGTGTTCGGTCGCACTCAGCGCCATGGGCGTACAGACGAGAAGCGACGTGTAAGAGGTCGGACGCCGAGTTTCGCGCGCGCCTTCCTCATTGCAGCCCGAGTTGCCGGAAGATCGTCGGGGCCGGAGTGCTCAGCATTCTGCTGGCGTATTCCGCCAATGCCCAAGACAAGAAGCAAGACGAAAACCCGTCAACCGCACAAAAGATCGAGGAGCTCGAGCGAAAGGTCAAGGCACTCGAAGACGCCCTCAAGAAGGCCGACGAACGGTCGTCGGCCGCCGAGGCCGAGCGCGCACAGCTCGAGGACCTGAAAAAGCGCATGTCGCAGTTCGAGACCAGCGGCGACGGTAAGAAACTGAACCAAGAATCGTTGGAGGACCAGATCGATCTCTTGGTCAGCCGGTTCGACGCGCTCAGCAAGCGGCAAGCGGAGTCCGAGAACAAAACGCCGGGGTCGCTCCGTTTGATCGACATTTCGGCGGACGGACTGTTCGCCGCTGGCACCAGTACTGCGAGCGAGCAGAACATCGAAAAGCTTCAGGGCGGCGGCCACGACCCGAACCAAAGAGGCTTCACCGTAGAAAACGTCGAGCTGACGTTCGCAGGTGCGGTCGACCCGTACTTCCGAGGGGACATCCACGTCGTGACCCAAATCGACAAGCAGGGAGAGACTGGGGTCGAGCTCGAGGAGGCCTACCTCACGACGCTCGCGCTGCCTGGCAACCTCCAGCTCAAGGCTGGCCACTACTTCACCGAGTTCGGCCGCATCAATCCTCGCCACCCGCACGAATGGGACTTCGTCGACCTCCCGGTCATCTCGAGCCGCGTGTTCGGCGCGGACGGGCTGCGGGCTCCCGGAGCGCGCTTGTCATGGCTCGCGCCGACGCCGTTCTTTGCGGAGATTCAGACCGGGATACAGAACGCTCGAGGCGAGACGGTGACGAGCTTCCTTGCGAATCCGGACGTGGAGCTGCCAACAGACCGGCCTTTCGTCGATCGATCCGTTAGAAGCCCGGCCGACATGCTCTACACCGAGCGACTACTGACCTCGTTCAATTTGTCTGACGAATCAACCATTTCGCCCGGCCTCTCGGCACTCTTTGGTCCGAATGCTTCCGGGTCGGATGCCCGCACCGAGATCTATGGTGCGGACATCTATTACAAGTGGCGGGCTCTCTCGAACGACCAAGGGTGGCCATTCGTCTCGTTCCAAGGCGAGTACTTGTTCCGGAATTACGAAGCGGAACAGGCCGTCGATGCCGCGGGCAGCATCGTTCCCGGTGAGCG
>JACOTG010000111.1 GCA_016178505.1 Planctomycetota bacterium | reverse complement strand
GTCGACTTCGCATCGCGGACGGCGATCGCGCGCGCGGTCGGCGGCAACAGGTAAACCCGAGCACTCGCGATGGCGGCTCCCGATTCGTCGACGACCCGCCCCGCGATGGATCGTGCGCCCGCATGCCCGGCCGCCGTGGCTGTCGACGCGTCCCCTGTTTCCGAGATCGACGTCGTCGAATCGAGGCGTGCGCCAACGGTTCGCCTCCTTTCACTCGCGGCTGTCGAGTCGTTCGAGCTGACCCGTTCGAATTCGCCTCGCCGGTCGCGGGCTAGCACCACGAATGCGCCGACCAGGAGAAGCGCTGCAAGAACACCTGCAACGGAGAGGACTGTTTTCTGCGTCATCACGAAGAGTCCTCCCACCAGAACAGTCGTCGCGACACCGGTTTCGGGCACGAGGCGCGCCCTCACGCGACGCAGTGCACGCGCGGTCTCGATCGCGGGCGCCGGGAGGAGCGCGAGACTCGCAACGCCAAGCTTCCGCCGCAAGCGCGCGACCCCGCGGCCGAGCAGCGACCGCACGGTCGAGTCGGGCACGCGAAGCATCGCGGCGATCTCGGGCGTCGCGAGCCCGTGCTCGAATCGGAGGATCAACACGCGGCGGTAACGCTCGGGCAAGCGGTCGATCGCGGCACGAGCGCGCGTCCAATCCTCTCGTTGGTCCGCGCTCATCGTTTCTCGCGCTCGCGGCTCGTGCTCGTGGTCGAGCGGCGCGACCCCTCGTCGACTTCGCAATCGGTCGACCGCGTGCGCGAGAACGGTCGTGAGCCACGGGCCCGCGGGCATCGCCGCGTCGAACGTGCTCGCGCCGCGCATCACGGCGAGGAACGTCTCTTGAAGCGAATCCTCCGCATCGGTCGCATTTCCGGTGAGTCGCAGCGCCAGACGGTAGAGGTCCTGGGCCGTTAGATCGAAGAGATCGGCGAGGGCTTTCGGGTCCCTCCCTCGCCCGATGCTCTCGATGAGCTTGGCGATCGTTCGGTCGTTCATGGCAGCGTTACTAGACGGCGAGTCGAGGTGCCGACGCAAGAATCTTCCTGGCCGGATTGCGCGCTGGCGGCCGTGCGACGTCACCTCACGCAAAGCGTCACCAAGTTGGTCACGCTTGGGCGTCGCGTGGTGCTCACCCGAGCGACGGTGCATTGCAAGGAAACCTCGTCCTTGACGACCGAGAGGGTCGACGATATGAACGTGCGCCGTAGCGGCGGCCCCGGCGTGGGGGATTAGCTCAGCTGGGAGAGCGCTACAATGGCATTGTAGAGGTCAGGGGTTCGAATCCCCTATCCTCCACCACTCCTTCCGGCCGCCGCGTTTCGCGCCGCATCCACTCGATCGATTCATTCGCGGCGGCGCTCCATTCGGCGAAACTTGTTGTTCGATGCGGGGCCGCGTATGCGATCATCCACGCCCACAATCTCGGGTCCATCGGAGAATTCGCCGTGCACGGAGTGCTGATCTCGCTGGCGGTCGCGTCGGCCGCTCTTGCCGACCCCCAAGAGCTCCCGCGCCGACCCGCCGTCCATCGCGCGGCCGTCATCTCGCTCCACGGAGAGGTCGACGACACGATGCTCGAGGCGGTGAAGCGTCGCGCTGCCGCTGCGACGGCCGCCGGCGCCGACCTCCTCGTCTTCGACATCGACACGTACGGCGGCGAGGCGATCGCCGCGATGGACATCGGGGACTCGATCTTCTTCCTGCAGAACACCTACACCGTCGCGTTCGTCTCCGCGAAGGCGATCTCGGCGGGCGCGCTCATCGCGATGAGCTGCAACGAAATCGTCATGCAAAGTGGCACCGAGATCGGAGACTGCGAGCCGATCTTCGCGTCGCCGACCGGCGGCATCGAAACGGCTCCGGAGAAGATGCAGTCGCCGCTCCGCTCGAAGTTCCGGAAGTTCGCCGACCGCAGCGGCGTTCCCACGGCGATCGCCGAAGCGATGGTCACGAAGGAGCTGGGGATCGTGCGCGTGCGCTTCGACGACGAAGCGTCCGACCGCGTCCACTACTTTTCCGTGAAGGAAGCCGAGGGGCTGTCTTCCGAGCGGCGCGATCACATCGCGGAAAAGGAAGTCGTGCTCGAGCCGGGACGGCTCCTCACGGTCCACGCCGACGAAGCGAAGCGTCTCGGTCTCGCCCGCGAGATCGTCAAGAATCGCGACGAACTCCTCGGGCTCTTCGGCGTCGAGAATCGCACCGCGGCGCTCGAGTACGACGAGTCCTTCGTCGAGAAGCTGTCGCGCTTCCTCCAGGCGTACAAGTTCCTCCTTTTCATCGTCGGAGTGATCGGCATCTATTTGGAGTTCAAGGCGCCGGGGTTCGGCGTTCCGGGCATCGTCGGAATCGTCGCGCTGACGCTCTTCTTCGCGAGCGCCTACGTCGTCGAGTTGGCGCAGGCATGGGAGATCGCGCTGTTCGTGCTCGGCATCCTCCTCCTCGCGCTCGAGGTGTTCATCCTTCCAGGATTCGGCGTCGCGGGCATCGTCGGCATCGCGTGCCTGCTCGTTGCATTCTACGGGGCGGGCAATCGCTACTTCGTCCCGGATCCGTCCCGCGACTCCTACACCTTCGAGCTGGACCACCTGCGCACGTGGGTGCTCGAGTTCTCGGCGAGCCTCCTCACGATTTTCGTGCTGGGGGCACTCGCGTCGAAGTTCTTGCCGCAGATCCCCATGTTCAAGCGGTTGATCCTGCAGCCGGACTCCGCGCGCGGTTTTGCCGCGTCGACGACGTCGGCCGATCTGCGTCCCGCGTCGACGCCGGCGCCGGGTGAGACCGGAGTCGCGATCACGACGCTTCGACCCGCCGGCAAGGCTCAGTTCGGTCACCATCGCGTCGACGTGACTGCCGAGGGGGACTTCGTCGCTGCGGGCGAACCCGTGCGCGTGCTCGCGGTGGTTGGCAATCGCATCGTGGTCAAGAAGGAGAAGCCGATCGCGTGACGCTCGCCATTCTCTTCTTCTTCGTCGGGCTCGCGTTCATCGTCGCGGAGATCCTCTTCACGTCGTTCGGTTTGCTGGCGGTGCTCGCGCTCGGGTGCCTCGTCGGGAGCGTGGTCTTCGCGTTTCGCGAGAGCAGCGCGCTCGGGTTCTCGATCCTCGGCGGCGCCGTGCTCGCCGTACCCGTCACGATATTGCTCGGATTCAAGCTCTTGCCGAAGACCCCGATCGGTCGAGCCCTGATCCTCGATGCGGCAAAGGTGGATCACGGCAACGCCTTCCCCACGACCGGCGGCGACCACCGCCTCCTCGTCGGGAAGGTGGGCGTCGCTCAGTCGGCGCTTCGCCCGGCAGGCGTCGTCGAGATCGATGGATCGCGCGTCGACGTCGTGACGGAGGGCGAGATGATCGCCAAGGGCGCTCGAGTGCGGGTCATCCACGCGGAAGGATCGCGGATCGTCGTCGAAGAAACGGAAACGAACCCGGCGTGATGCCGATGGAACGGAGGAACCCGAATTGAATGCAATACCGTTGTTCGTCGCGCAAAAGGCTTCGGACTTCCAATGGACGTGGGTGATCGCCGGCGTCGCGGTCCTGGTCCTCTTCATCCTTTCGATCGTCGTCCTGCGATACGCGTCGCTCTGGATCCAGGCGTACATGACGAAGGCCGACGTCTCGATCTTCGACCTCATCGGCATGAGCCTTCGGCGCGTCGACTCGCGGACGATCGTTCGCACGAAGATCATGGCGACTCAGGCGGGAATTCCCGTGACGACGCGCGAGCTGGAGGCGCACTACCTCGCAGGCGGCAACGTCGACAACGTCGTGCGCGCGATGATCGCCGCCGACCGCGCCGATCTTCAACTCGAGTTCAAGGCGGCGCGTGGCATCGACCTCGCCGGCCGCAAGGTGCTCGACGCCGTACAGACGTGCGTCAACCCGCGCGTGATCGACTGCCCCGACCCGAAGCGCGGACGTGAAACCGTCGACGCCGTGGCCAAGAACGGGATCCAGCTTCGCGCGAAGGCGCGCGTCACCGTGCGAACGAACTTGAAGCGCCTCGTCGGCGGCGCGACCGAAGAGACGATCATCGCGCGCGTCGGCGAAGGCATCGTCGCCACGATCGGCGCATCCGAAACGCACAAGGAAGTCCTCGAGCACCCGGACCGCATCTCGAAGACCGTACTCAACAAGGGCCTCGACGCGGGCACCGCGTTCGAGATCCTCTCGATCGACATCGCGGACATCGACGTCGGCGACAACATCGGCGCCAAGCTGCAGGCCGATCAAGCCGAGGCGGATCTGCGCGTCGCCCAGGCGAACGCCGAGCAACGCCGCGCCATGGCCGTCGCCCGCGAGCAGGAAATGCGTGCGCTCGTCGAAGAGAACCGCGCGAAGGTCGTGCTCGCCGAGGCCGAGATCCCGCTCGCGATGGCCGAAGCGTTCAAGCAAGGGCACCTCGGCATCATGGACTACTACCGGATGAAGAACGTCCAGGCGGACACCGAGATGCGCCAGTCGATCGGCAAGGGCGACTCACCGAAGGCCGGGCAGTAGTCGAGCGAGGGAAACCCGATGGCGCGTGACCGCGACTGGTTCGACCAGGTTCGGGAGTTCATCCCGATCCTGATCGTGATCGTGATCGGTCTCCTTTCCGGCTTGAAGCGCTACTTCGAAGTCCAACGCAATCGGCCGAGCGGCACCCCGAAGTCGAAGGATGACCGCCCGGCGCGCCCCGTCATGGAGGAAGTGAAGAAGTACATCGACGCCTACGAGGGACGCGACACGGAAGAGGAGCCGGCGCCTCAGCCTAAGCCGATGCCAATTACAGACGTTGCGCCGACTCCGCCAGAGCCGGTTGCAAACGAAGCCCCAACGGCGACGGATCCTTGGAAGCGCCCCGTGCAGACTCCGTTGCGGCAACGGACTGCGTTCGTGGCGCCCGCTCGAGTCGCGCTCCGCGCGCGGTCGCCACTCGTGCGGGCCTCGCGCACCGACTTGAGGCGCGCCATCGTGTGGAAGGAAGTCCTCGGCCCCCCGGTTTCCCTCCGTGACGACCCGGCGGCGTGAACGCGCTGGTGCAGCCGGCGGACTCTTCGGGGCAATCGATGGCTCGAGGCACCCGGCGCGGCGCCGGCGCCTTCCGTCGAATGCGCCGCCGACCGCCCCGTGTCGCGCCCCGAACGAAGCCGTGCGGGCGGGCACGCGATTCGTTTGAGCCGGTTGGAGAGTTGAGGCGGGGCCGAGCGCTTCCGGACGTCCCCGAAGCGAAACGATGCAGTGGCCTTGCCGTGCCGTCGATGCAAAAACGAACACCAATCGATGAGTCCTTCGCCGACTTCACCCGCAAGCTCGTGGAGCGGGTGGCCCACCACCGAGGCTCGGCGCCGATCACCCTTCTCGAGGCGGAGATGGGAGTCCACTCGGCGTGGCTCTACGAGGCGATCGGTTGGCTGGTGCGCGACGGGTCGCTGACGTTCGATCCTGAGCATGGGGTCGTCGCGTTGAGACGATCGGGCGAAGGCCCGCCGGCAGCTCAGGTCCCGGCGCCGTGAGAGGTCAGCGGATCAAGAGCCAGAATCGTTCGAGCGCGCCCGGGAAGTTCTCCACGTCGCATCTCGTCGACTGCGCGATCGAGTCGAGGGTCCGATTCAGGGAATCGAGATTCCCACCGAACGCGATCCCGAGAAAATGCTTCGAGTCGGTGAAGTTCGGCCACGGTCCCGTCTCCGGGCGGCCGACCCAACCGGACCGGCAGGGCCCGTCGCTTTGACAACCGACGCCCAGTCCGGCGACCACGAACAATCCCGCGAGCCTCAACGCATTCCTTCGCTTCATCGAATGCCTCCGAATTCGCCAGCCGGCAACTTCTGCAATTCGCGCTTCGCGATCTCCCCGAAGTGCGAATGGCTCGATTTGCCGGCCCGGCTCACTCACTCATGTCCTGAACGTTTGCGTCGACGATCGCGCCGTCGACGATGCGCACGATTCGATTGGCACGACGCGCGAGATCCGCCTCGTGCGTGACGACCACGAACGTCACGCCCATCGTTCGGTTCAGTTCTTCGATCAACTCGTAGATCCCCCGGCTCGTGCGGGCATCCAGATTCCCCGTCGGCTCGTCGCACAGGACGACCGACGGCTCGTTCATCAATGCGCGCGCCACGGCGACCCGCTGCCGCTCGCCGCCCGAGAGTTGCGACGGTCGATGCGATTCTCGCCCACTGAGTCCGACGCGCCGCAAGAGGTCCCGTGCGCGATCTCGAGCGCGACCCTTCTTGGCGCTCCACTCACCGGATCCGACCCCGATCATCGCCGGCAGCATCGCGTTCTCCACGGCCGTCAGCTCGGGGAGCAAGTGATAGAACTGGAACACGAACCCGAATTGACGATTGCGGATCAACGATCGTTCCTCGTCTCGCAGCTGGCACAGATCCTTCCCGTGGAAGAGGATCTGGCCGCTCTTCGGCGTATCGAGCAAGCCCAGCAAATGCAGGAGCGTGCTCTTTCCCGTTCCGCTCGCTCCCGTGATCGCGAGGATCTCGCCCGAGCGAACCTCGAGGTTCGCGCCCCGGAGCACGTGCAGCTCTTCGCGACCGACGACGTAGACGTGGTGGATGTCCACCGCTTTCAAGATCACTTCGTTCTTCATCACGCCTTGGCGCGGCTCCCGTTCCACCACTTGAGCGGTGCCGCTCGGCACCACGCTTTCGTCATTCATAGCGCAGCGACTCCACCGAGTTCAGCCGAGCGGCCTTCCATGCTGGAACGAGGCTCGCCAAAAGGCTCACGACGAGGGCCGCCCCGACGATGATTCCGATCACGGACGGTTCGATTTGGGTCGGAATGTCCTTGAACACGTAGACGTCCTCGCGGAACACTCGATGCCCGACGAGCTTTGCCACCACGTTCGTGTCGATCCAGTTGATGTTGAAGGTCACGAGGAGCCCGAGCCCGAGCCCGACCACCGAGCCCACGATCCCGATCGTCAACCCGTTCAGGACGAAGATCGACGCCACGCCGCGCACCGTTCCTCCCACGGATTTCAAGATTCCGATGTCGCGCGTCTTCTCGATGACGGTCATCGTGAGGATCGAGAGGATCGAGCCCCCGGCGAGGATGAAGAGGAGCGACAGCACGTAGCCGATCAGGTGCTTCTCGATGTCGATGGCTCCGAGGAGCGATCGGTTGAGGTCTTCCCACGATGCCACGCCGCACAAGAAGCCCACCGCCGCCGGTAGGGCGTCGCGGACGGCTTCGGCGTTCTTCTCGTAATCGTCGAGCTGAACTCGGATCTCGAAGACCGCGCGCGGGGATTCGATGAAATCGTTCAGCACCACGTCGAGCGACAGGTAAGCGGTGTGCTGATCGAACTCGTACATTCCGGAGTTGAATGCGCCCGCCGTCGCGCAGACCAACTCGCGCGGCTGAAAGCGCTTGTCGATCGACTTCGACGAGTCGTTGTCGATGCGAGCGCCCGCGATCGCCAGGGCTTGCCCCGGCATGACGTTCCGGAAATCGTAGACGTTCTCGCCGAGGATGATGCCGGGACGCGGCCGTTCGTCGGGGGCGAGCTGCACCGTGAACGGATCGTCGACGTTGGCCACGCGCAAAGACTTGTCGCGGACCTGTTCCAGGTGCTTCCGGAACTTGGTCGTGGTTGCCTCGCGCTTCGGATCCACGCCGTAGATCTCGAGCCATTGGCCGACGGGATTGTCCGACGTCGCCACCGCCGCGACGCAGCGAACACGCGGTGCGCAGCCGACCACGTGCGGGATCGCCAAGATCCTCTTCTCGATGCTCGGGTAGTCGTGCTCGTAGTCGATCGGGACGCGCAGGAAGCACGCGAGGTGCGACGTCGTCTCCTGGAGCGATTCGCGCATCTTGGTTTGGAACCCGCCCATCACGGCGAGCACGATGATGAGGATCGCCACCGACAGCGCGACGCACACCACCGCGATCAAGTTCACGAACCGATGCCGCAGGTACTTCTGGCTCATGAAGAACGCGTACGCCGGCAGGATCCCCGGCCGCTTCGGGCCCGACTCGTCGGGCGCTCGTTCCTCTTCCATCATTCCTCCCCTTCGACTTCGATGGGCCCCTCCCCTTCCTGCCGCCGCAAGAGGGGGAACAACACGACCTCTCGGATGTTGTGCGAGTTCGTGAGCAGCATCACGAGGCGATCGATCCCGATGCCGATGCCGCCGGCCGGCGGCAATCCGTGCTCGAGCGCGACGACGTAGTCGACGTCCACTTCCTTCGGCACTTCGTCGCTGCCCGATGCGACCTGCTTTCGGAATCGCTCCTCTTGGTCGATCGGATCGTTCAGCTCCGAGAAAGCGTTCGCGAGCTCCTTGTGCGCGATGAACAGCTCGAATCGCTCGGCAATCGTGGGATCCGACGCCTTCGTCTTCGCGAGCGGACAGATCGCGACCGGGTGCTCCGTGACGAACGTCGGGTGGAGGAGCGTCGGCTCCACCGCTTCCTCGAAGATCTCGTTGGCGATCGCGTAGTGGTCGAGGCCGGCGACGTCGATCTTCATTTCGCGGGCAACGCGCTTCACGCCTTCGTGGTCCTCGAGGTCGACCTTCGCGTGCTCGCGCAAAAGATCGCGATACGTGCGTCGCGGAAACGGCGGCGTGAAGTCGAGCTCCAGCTCGCCATACGGCACACGCCGCGACTCGCCGAAGTACTTCTTCGCGAGGTTCGCGAAGAGCGTCTCGCAAAGCTCCATCATCCCCGTGAAGTCCGTGAAGGCCTGATACGCCTCGAGCATCGTGAACTCGGGGTTGTGCGTCGCGTCGATTCCCTCGTTGCGGAAGACGCGGCCGATCTCGTACACGCGCTCGAGACCGCCCACGAGCAGCCGCTTCAGGTGCAGCTCCAGCGCGATCCGCATGAAGAGGTCCATGTCGAGCGCGTTGTGGTGCGTGACGAACGGCCGCGCCGTCGCGCCGCCCGCGATCGAATGCAGGACCGGCGTCTCGACCTCGATGAACCCGCGTCCGTCGAGGAACGCACGGATCTCGCGGATGACGTCCGCGCGACGCAGGAAGATCTTCGGGACGTCGTCGCTCGAGACGAGGTCGAGGTAGCGCTTGCGATAGCGGATCTGCACGTCCTTGAGGCCGTGCCACTTCGCCGGCAGCGGCTGCAGCGACTTCGAGAGCAGCGTGAACGACTTCGCGAACACCGTCGGCTCGCCCGTGCGCGTCTTCGCCACCTCGCCGTCGACGCCGATGAAATCGCCGAGATCGAGGAGCTGGTAGACCTCGTAGAGCGCGTCGCCGAGCGTGTCCTTCTTGAAGTAGACCTGGATTTTTCCCGAGCGATCTTTGAGGTCGAGGAAGGCCGCTTTGCCGTGGCCGCGGATGGCCGTGATGCGGCCGGCCGCGCGGACCGGGACCATCGCGCCGTCGACGATGCGATCGCGAAACCCGCCGATCGGCTCGGCGCCTTCGAACAGGCGCGGATAGGGATCGACGCCTTTTTCGCGGAGGGCCTGGAGCTTCTGCAGACGTTCGGCTGGAATCGGAGTGCGCATGGTCTCGCTTTCCCGGCGCCCCGGGCTGAAACAAATCGTGCTGCCGCTTCGAGATGCGACGAGCGCGCATTCTAGCGTGCCGCGAAGACCGGTCAAGGCGAGCGGTTGCAGCGCGGGGTCAGGGCACGCTAGGATCCGCGCGCTCTTTTCCGATCGAAAGGCGAGGAGGAGACGATTGCCCACGAAGAAAAGCCCGCGTCGAAAGAAGGTAGCCCCCGCGACCGTCGGCCTCGCTCCGCGCGAGACTCGTGCGACCGCGACGCAGGAGATCCAGTCGCTGCGCGAAGCGGTGGAGGCGGACGGCGGGGCCGTCGTCGGCGACTACCGCGAGCCGTTCGGCGGCACGCCCGTTCTGCTCGTCACGCTGCCGATCGACCGCGTTCTACCCACGCCCTACCAACGCGACGCCTCCCCGCCGCACGTGAAGCGGCTCATGGGCGTCATCGAGAAGATCGGCCGGTTCCTCGATCCGATCATCACGGTCCGGCACGACGGCGGCTACTGGACTCCCAACGGAAACCACCGCCTGCAGGCGATGAAGCAGCTCGGCGCGAAGAGCGTCACCGCGCTCCTCGTGCCGGACGCCGACGTCGCGTTCAAGATCCTCGCGCTGAACACGGAAAAGGCGCACAACCTTCGCGAGAAGTCGCTGGAAGTGATTCGCATGGCGCGCGCGCTCGCGGGCGACGCGGGCCGGCGCGTACGCGAGGTGGACTGCGCGTTCGAGTTCGAGGAGGCGCCCTACCTCACGCTCGGCCTCTGCTACGAGAAGCGCGGTCGCCTTTCGGGGAGCTCGTACCAATCGGTCCTACGCCGAATCGAAACGTTCAGCGACGCGCCGCTCGCGAAGGCGCTCGCCGAGCGCGAGAAGCGCGCAGACAAGGTCCTCGCCCTCGACGATGCGGTCGCCGACGTCGTGACGAAGCTCAAGGCGCGCGGCTTCACGAGCCCGTACCTGAAGCCGTTCGTCGTCGCGCGCGTGAACCCGATCCGCTTTTCGAAGTCGACCGAGTTCGACTTCGACGAGGTGTTCGACAAGATGATCGCTTCGGCGAAGCGCTTCAACGTCGAGAAGATCAAGCAAGAGGACGTCGCGCGATCCGGCGGCGCGCCCGGGTCTGCCGAGGAGTGACGTCAGCGCGGGCTCGAAGCCAAGTCCTTCACCGTTCTCACCGGGTACGAGTTGCCGACGTGGATCGGCAGCCTCGCCGCGACTCGCACCGGCGGCTCGAGTTCCGCGGCGTTCACGAATCCGGCGAACGGCACCGCGTCGAAGATGAGGCGAATCATCCAGTTCGACGTCGGATCCGGAATGTACGGAAACTCGCACGTCGTCCCGAAGAAGGATTCGCCGATCACGGTTTCGGGCGTTCGGTCCTGACCAACGAACGTCCCAGCGGTCATCGTGTCACCGGGGAACGGATTCACGACGATCCACACGTCTTCCGCCAACGGCAACAGCGCCGGCGGATCGATGGGCACGCACACCTTCGAAAGATGCGCCAACGTCGGGTCCAACGGAACCGGAACGTCGACGATCCCGTCGCCGATGCGGCCAACCCCGCCGAGATAGCCTTGCGGACTCTCATCCGACGCGTTTTCGAGCACGGGATCGTCGCGTCGCAACGTCACGGCGTCCCATCCGCCGCGCCCGCCGTTCCGAGTCGAAAAGACTTGCATCTGCGTGACTCGAAGAGTCGAGATCGGCGCCGAGCACGCCGAAAACAGTCGGCGAATGGGAAATCGTTGCGCGATGACGTCGTCCGTCCTCGCGGGCGACTGAACCGTGAAGAGACCTTCAGCGGAGCCGTCGTCGATCTGTCCTCGGTGCCGGCGAAGGCCGAGCGCCGTGCGCGCGAATTCCATCGGCCCCGGCCCTGGCATCGTTCTCGTCGCGGCGAAAATCGGAAGGTTCAACGGCAAGCTCTGCTGGAACCTCACGCTCACTGAACTGGGGATGGTCGCTCGAAGCACCGTCCGACCCGGTGGCCACGTGTAAGGATTCCCGTCGGCGAGCGACACGCTGGGATCGCCGACCATTCGCAGCGACGCGACGAGATCTTTCGGCCGCAGATTCGGATTGAATGGACTGCGATCGGCCACGAGGCTCAGTGTCTGACGTCCGATCGGAGCCTGCGTGAGATTGTCCACGACGATCGTGGTCGAGATGAAATCGTCGACGCACGTCCCGGCCTCGTCGTTGCGTATGAACCACACGGGTCGCCCCCGGTCGCCGGGAAACTGGGGCAAGCCGTGCATCGAGCAATTCAGGCGCAGAACCGCCGGCGAGGCGACGTTCAGGTCCAGCCAGAGGTTGCCGACCGACGGCACGTACTGTTGAACGACCGAGTTGTAGTAATAAGCGCGGCCATTGTTCGGTGCGCTCGTCTCTAGCGCGAAGTAGCACGGCTGCGGCAAATTCGGTGGAGCAAAGGTGAACGACAAGAAGCACGGGACGAGCGGATCGGCGATTCCGGCGCCGCCATGAAAGGTGTAATCACGAAACGAAACGAACACTGAACACTGAGGCGGCGTTGCGTTCGAGTCGGCCCCGGCTGGAAAGGTGGCGGCCCCGGCCGGAGCGTCCGGCCCAACGTCTGGGAACCCGGGGTTGTTTGGATCCTCCACCCGCACGTCGACGAGCATCGGACGCGAAGTGTTGATGTGCGACTGGTGCCCCGCGCGCGTCCTGGCACCGCAAAGGACCGAGTTGGGATCGAACTCCGATCCGTAGGGGTAGGGCGCGCCGAGAACTCCGAACCGCGTGATCACTCGGTCATTCGGACCGGTCGGCACCTGCACCACGGTGACGTAGTCGATGTTGCCTGCCGTTGCCGGGCGAATGGTGCCCCCGGAGGCGCGGGCCACGTCTGCCGTTCCGAGAACCGACACGAGCACGATGAGCTGCCGTCGCCAATCCATCGTCTTGCCTCCCGCCTCTTCGATCTCGATGTTGCCTCGTCCCCGCACGAACCCGTCGTCGCGCAATCCAGCGGCACGCCCGCGTCTGCTGAGCAGTGACATCAGCGAGGACTCGCCGCGACGTCGAGAAGCGTCTTCACGGGATAGTCGCGACCCACGCGCATGGGGAGTCGGGCCGCCGCTCGCACGGGTGGTTCGAGAAACGCACCATCCCCCGATCCGACGAATCCGACCGGCTCGAAGACGAGACGGATCATCCAATTCGAAGTCGGCTCCGCGATGTACGGAAACTCGCACGTCGTCCCGAAGAACGACTCGCCGACCACCGTCTCCGGCGTTCGGTCCTGACCGACGAACGTCCCAGCGGTCATCGTGTCCCCGGGAAATGGATTCACCACGATCCAGACGTCGTCGGAGGGCGGCACGATCCCCGGTGGAATCAGCGGCACGCACACCTTGGACACACTCGTCTGATTCGGATCGAGCGGGACCGGGACGTCGACCACGCCATCGCCAATGAGTCCCACCCCGCCGAGGAAGCCTTGCGGACTCTCGTCAGCCGAGTCGAGGAGGACGGGATCGTCACGGCGCAGCGTGACGGCGTCCCAACCGCCCCGCCCGCCGTTCCGCGACGAAAAGACTTGCAGCTGCGTCACGCGGAGACTCGAGATGGGCCCGCCGCACGACGGAAAAAGCCGGCGAATGGGGAATCGCTGAGCGATCACGTCGTCGGTCATCGCCGGCGACTGCACGGTGAATCGCCCCTCTGCAGAGCCGTCGTCGACTTGCCCCCGTTGCCGCCGAAGGCCGAGAGCCGTGCGATCGAAGTCGAACGGGCCCGGGCCTGAGACGAGGCGGCTCGTCGCGAGGAAAGGCACGTTGACCGGCAGTCGCGTCTGAAACCTCGAGTTGATGGTGGCCGGTATCGAGGCTCGCAGGATCGTGCGCCCGGGTGGCCAGGTGTAAGGATTGCCGTCCGCGAGCGAGACGCGAGGATTGCCGAGCACGCGAAAAGACGACGCGAAGTCCTTGGGAGGCAGCTTCGGGTTCAGCGCGCTTCGATCCGCGACGAGGCTCACGACCTCGCCGCCGAGCGGCCGCGGCGTGAAGTTGTCCACGACGAGGGTGGTCGAGATGAAATCGTCGACGCAGGTGCCCGCCTCGTCGGCGCGAATGAACCACACCGGTCGGCCCCGGTCGCCGGGAAATTGCAGCGTTCCATGCATGCGACACGAGACCCGGAGCACTTCCGGCACGAACGCGTTCACGTCCAGCCAGAGGTTTCCACCCACCAGCGCATACTGCTGAGTAACCGAGTTGAAGAACGACGAGCGACCATTATCGGGCGCGCTTCCCAGCTCGAGGCCGAGGTAGCAGGGGTTGTTCGGACTCTGGGTGACGAACGGAAACGACAAGAAGAACGCCACGAGCGGATCCGGGATGCCGACGCCGCCGTTGAACGTGTAGTCGCGATAGCTGACCTGCGATGAACACTGAGCCGGCGCCGCGTTGGAGTCCGCGCCAGCCGGAAGGGTGGACGCTCCGGCCGGCACGTTCGGAACCACGTCGGGAAAGCCCGGGTTGTTTGGATCCTCGAGCCGTACATCGACGAACATCGGACGAGACGCGGTATTGTGAGACTGATGCCCCGCACGGGTGCGGGCGCCACAGATCACACTGTTGGGATCGAACTCCGAACCGGATGGGTAGGCCGCGCCCAGCACGCCGTAGCGCGTGATCGCCCGGTCGTTCGGACCGGTCGGGAGCTGCACGACCGTGATGTAATCGAGGTGCCCTGCCGTCGCCGGGTGAATGGTGCCCCCGGAAGCGAGAGCGACATCCCCCAACCCGAGCACGATCGCGAGAACGACCATTCGCCTGCGCCAAGTCATGGACTTGCCTCCCGCCTCTTCGGTCTGGACGCCGATGGTTCCGCGGACGAAGTCGTCGCGCGTGCGGCACTCCGATTCACCCAAATGTGAAGAAGGCGGGGGCGCGTCGAAACGAACGGGAGTTCTCAGAAAAACGGGTCGGCCTCGAGCCAAAGACGGAGGTCCTGGAGCGGCGCCGAAAGCGTCTTCGCTTGCGCGCCGCTCGGCAGCGGCTTCTCGAGGCGGCGGCTCAGCTCGAAGAGATCCCAGAGCCGGCCGTTCGCGTAGGCGCGTCGCAGTTCGTCGGAGTGCGCGCAAAGCGCCGCCATCGCAATCGTGAGCATGTCCTTTGCGTCTTGCCCCTGGTCGAGGCGTTCGTGCGCGCGCTGCGCCGTGATCGCGACCCACCGCTCCGGGCTCTTTTCGAGCTTCACGAGCGTCGGGATCGCGGCCTTCCCCTCGAGCGGGCCAAGCGCAATCGCGACCTGCTTGCGAATGCCGGGGTCGGGATCGGCTGCGAGCTTCTCGATGCGCGGAACCGCTTCGCGAACCCCGCGCGACGCGAGCACGAGGATCGCGACCTCCCGCACGGGCGCCTCCGGGTCGTTGATCGAATGATCGAGCGCTCGGTCGACCATGTCGCCGCTGAATCGCGAGAGCGCGATGACCGCAGCCCGACGCTCTTCGACGCGCCTCGCTTGCGTGAGGCGACAGATCGTCTCCGCCACCTTCGTCTGCGGGTGGTTCGCGAGCGCGAGCACGATCGCCGCTTTTCGGTCGGGCGACACCTCGCGGCGCAGCGCCTCGAGGAGCGCGTTGGTCGACTCGTTCGTGGGATAGCGGCTGAGCGCCACCGCCGCGCAGTGCCGAACCTCCGCGTCCTCGTCCCACAAGAGACGATCGATGAGAAGTGAAACGGAGCGCTCGTCGCCGAGGTCGCCTAGCGCGAGCGCCGCGATGCGACGGATGGAATCGTTCGTGTCCTTGAGCGCGCGGAGGATCTCCGGATACGTGCTCTCCCGCGGGGCCGAGCGGCCGATCGCGAGCAGCATCGCGCCCTGCACCTTCGAATCGGCCTCGCGCTTCACGGCCTTCAACAGGAGATCGGAAGCCTCGGGCGTTCCCAATCGGCCGAGCGCCAGCGCGGCGGCGGCGCGAGTGAACGACGTCGAGCTCCTCCGTTCCTCGGTTTCGCCGAGCGCCGAGAGCGCGGCGAGGTCCGCGCACTTGCCGAGCGCGAGCGCCGCGAACGTGCACGCCATCCCACGGTTCTTCTCCAGCTCTGCACGCAGGAACGGCAACGACTCGTCGTCGCGAAGGCTGCCGAGCGCCAAGAGCGCGCAACCGACGCGAAGCAAGTTCTGGCTCAAGAGCTCCTTCACGAGAAAGGGCGTCGCGACCTTGCCGAATGCCACGAGCTTCTCGCGATTCTCCCGTCGCTGGTGCGGCTCCTGATTGCCCAACTCGTGGATCGCCTGCTCGATGTCCTTGCGAAGCGCCGGCGTCACGGCCTCGGTCTTCTTCTCGAAGAACAGCTCGAGCTGCTTGTCGGGTGGAGTTTGTGAAAAGGCAGGCGTGACGACGACGAGAAGCGGCACAGCGAGGAGGAAACCGATTCCTCGATGAGCCATTGCTCGTCCTCTTCCCATGTCCATCGCTCGATCGGGACGTCGAGCCGTGATTATATCGGCAATCCCCGTGGGCCGATAGCAGCCGAGACGCCCGTCGATCGTTCCCAAACGACCCGGCGTGCGCGGCGCGAACGGAAGCGAGCCCTATACTTTCGCGGCGCACTCGATAGCCTTTGGCCGCGATGCGCCTGAACCAATCGCCGACCTGGACGCGAAGCCATCGCGCCGCGCTCGTCCTCGCGTGGTTCGGGTGGATCTTCGACTTCTACGACCTCATCCTCTACACCTTCCTCGTCACGCCGATCTCCAAGGAGCTCCACTTCACCGACTCGCAGACCGCGTGGCTCATCGGCGTGTCGCTCGGCGCAACCGGGATCGGCGGCGCTGCTTTCGGAATCCTCGCCGATCGCTACGGCCGCAAGCGCATCCTCCAGTGGACCGTCGTCACGTACTCGGTGGGGGTCTTTCTGTCCGGGTTTGCGCAAGGATTCTGGTCGCTCCTCTTCTTTCGAGTGCTGACGGGCGTCGGCGTGGGCGGCGAATGGGGCGTCGGCCACGTCCTCCTCTCGGAGATCATGCCCGCCCAGCAGCGCGGCCGCGCGGGCGCTCTGATGCAGTCCGGCGCGCCGCTCGGCGTCGCGCTCGCCACGATCGTGAACCAATTCGTCGTGCCGAGGCTCCGGTGGCGAGGAACGTTCATGCTCTCCGGCGTGCCCGCCCTGCTCGTCGCTTTCATGCGGCCGCTGATGCCCGAGTCCGACGTCTGGCTCGAGCGGCGCGCCGCGGGCAAGACGGCCGATTCGTATGGGGCGCAAATCCGCGAGCTCCTTTCGTCACGATGGCGCGGCCGGACGTTTTGTGCGTTCGTGCTCACGCTCTTTTGCATGACCGCCTACTGGTCGACGTTTTCGTGGATGCCGAAATATCTTGAAACCAACCTGAACCTCCACGTCGAAGGGTCGAAGATCGGCCCGTGGATGCTCTGCATCGTCGGTGGAGAGCTCCTCGGCTACGTCGCCTACGGCTTCGTCAGCGACCGGCTCGGCCGCAAGCCCAGCTTCACGATCTTCGCCGTGATCTCCGGAATCGGGCTTCTGATGATCACCGTCTTCGCGAAGTCGATCGAGGGATCGCTCGCGCTCGTGATCACGTTCATGTTCGTCGTCGGCATCGGAACCGGCTACTGGTCCAACTTCGGGCCATATTTCTCCGAGCTGTTCGGGACGCGGCTCCGCGCGACCGCTGTCTGCACGGCGTTCAATCTCGCCCGCGGCGCACAGTTCTACACGCCGTCGCTCGTCGCCTCGCTCGCCGGCCGGTACGGCCTCGCGGGCGGCATCTCCATCGCCGCCCTCTTCTCGTTCGCCGCCGCCGCGTGGATCTGGACGCTCCCCGAAACCAAGGGCCTAGAGATCGACCAGACCAACTGACGCATGCGGTGCCTGGATCCTTTTTCTCACTTAGCAGATTCGTCGGCAAATCTGCCGGATGAATGCCGAGCCGGGTCGCGAGTCTTTGCCACGCGTGCCTCGGGCCCGACGCGTTCAACGATGGCGCCACAGACGCTCGAAGGCCTCGCAGCGGACCAAGGCGGACCGTTCGTGCGCAAGATCGCCAATCCAGTTTGGAGCAGTATTCATGCGGGTCCGCGCGCTAGACGACGGCTTTGGATTGAAAAAGCTCGTGCTGCATATTCCGGACACTCCGCGTTAGTGAGGGCCTCGCGCGAAAAACGCACCCGTCTCGACGCGCCCAACGGCGTGACGCTTCCCGGAGACAACGCCGTCAGTCCTGGCGCGCAACGACCCTGGTTCAGATTCCCCGACTGGAATGCTCTCTGGAGCAATGCGGAGCCGGACGGCGAATCGACACCACGCGTTTCTCGCGCGCCGCGCTAGGAATGATGGGGCCGGCACGATCGAAGGCCGCGCGGACGGCCCCGCGCGAGAAACGCGTCGCGCCCTTTCGCCCGACGACGTCGCATTTCCCAAGAGCTCGAGCGATCCGTCGAGGTGCTTCGTGATCTTCGCCTCTGGATGAATGGGAAGCCGGACGGCGAGTCGTCGTCACGCGTGTCTCGAGATCCGCGCTAGGAATCATGGGGCCGGCCCGCTCGAGGGCCTCGCGAACGGCCACGCGCGAGAGACGCGTCGCACCCATTCGCCCGACGGCGTCGCATTTCCCAGGAGTCCGAGCGCTCAGTCGAGGTGCTTCGTGATCTTCGCCTTCGCGCGAAGGCCGGCGACGAATTCGCGCGCGCGATCCTCGAGGTAGTCGTCGAGGACCTGATCGCGACAGCCGACGTCGTAGTGGCCGTTCGGGATCGAGTCGTCGAAAGGTTCGGGACCGTCCCAGATCCCGTTGCCGTTCAAATCCTGATACTCGTCGGGTGGATCGAATGCGCCGTTCCCGTTCTGATCGACGTACGGCTCACCCGCATCCCACTTCGCGTTTTGGTTCGAGTCGGTGAAGGGCTCGCCGTCGTCGAACTTGCCGTTCCGGTTGTGGTCGACGGTGAGCGGCTCCTGCCAGTCGAATTGCTGGTTGGCGTTCGTGTCGGTGAACTTTTCGGGCTCGAGCCCTGCGGGACGCGGCGGCGACGCCTCGCAACAGCGGATGAGGTGATAGCCGCGCGACGTCTTTACCGGGCCGGCCCAGTCGTCGTCGCGGAGGGCGAACGTCAGCGCCTCGATCGCCGGATCGATCTCGGGTCGCCCTTTTCGGCAAGCGAACGAGCCGATGTATCCGGCGACGCGATCCTTCGTACGCTCGGTCTCGCCCCACTTCTTCACGTCGGGCCCGTCCTCCGAGAAACGCATGACGAGCTGGTTGAAGTCCCCGCCCGACGACAGCTCCGCGACCGGCTTTTCGATTCGAGCGAGCGCCTTCTCCCACGCATCCGGCGTCTTCGGCATCTCGGTGTCCGGATCGACCGCGAGCGCGGTGATCTCGCACGCGCTCGCCGTCGCCGAGCCGAAGTACGGCAGGTTCTTTTCGAAGTGCGCACGCACCTGTTCGTCGGTCGGCTCGCCGAACAGTTTGTCGAGCGCGATCCAGACCCGGAACTTCTGGCACTCGAGCGGCAGCGTCGTGTCGAGGAACGGGAGAAACGCCTCGTAGCCGAACAGGTCACCGCGATACTTCGCGCGCTCCGCCTCGACGCGCGCGTTCACATCCAAGTCGGTGACGGTGATTCCGCGCGCGGCCAGCTCCTGCCGCACGAGGGCCTGATCGATCGCGTCGTCGAGCGCCTTTTCGCGTCGAGGCACCGACAGTCCAGCAAGCACCAGCGGCGCGACGTCCGTCGTCGTGATCGTCGCGTCGCCCACCGTCGCAAAATCATCGCCGCCGAGGTCCTCGCCTTCCGGGCCGAAGCGCGACGTCGACTTGTATCGTCCCGCCAGGTTCTGCGCCCAGATCCCCATGAACATCGGGTTCAGCTGCTTGGGATCCGTGACCTCGTTGTCGGCCTCGTACATTTTCTCGGACAGGACGTTGATGGCGACCTGATAGCGGAAGTACTCGGGCGTCATCTTCAACATCTCGAGGAGGTCGCGTTGCCTCTTTCCTTGGAGCTGCGGGTTCTCCTCGATCAGGCGCCGCTCGCCCTCGGCGACGTCGGCGTCGGTGACCGCGTACTTCTCGCCGTTCTCACCGGGCTTCTCGGAGCGGGCCTTCAGCTCGGTGAAGAGAACTCGCTCGTTGATCTGTCCGCCGACGGCTGGCTCGCCATAGCGGGAAACGCACGCGCGGAGATAGTCGGCAGCGGTAACGGATTCTCCGTTCACGTCGGCGACGACCGCGGCCAGCGAGAGGTCTCGAATCCCCGCGCGGGCGCGCATCGAGTCCATGGCCTGATCGCGAAGCAACTCGAGATCGACGCCGTTCGTGGGCCCAGCGACGCTCGCATTCTTCGGCCGGCCGCTGGCGCACCCGAGCGCAACGAGCACGGTCGCCGCCGAAGCGAAGACGATCGAACTCGCTTTGAAATGCGAAGCGGATGAGCGCATCGACGCTTCGCGTTCCTCGCGCCCCGCGCTCGATCGATGGGGCCAGAGACGCTCGAGGGCCTCGCGAACGGCCACGCGCGAAAGAAGGGCTACCCTCGATTCGCCCGACGGCTCGGCATTTTCCCCAGAGCCTCCAACGACCCGGGCACTCGATCCCCTCTCATGAAAATGCCAAGCCGCACGGCGAGTCGACGTCACGCGTCGCTCGGGCCCCGCGCTAGGAATTATAGGGCCGGCACGCTCGAAGGCCTCGCGAACGGCCACGCGCGAAAAGGGGTGCCGGCACTCTCGAGGGCCTCGTGAACGGCCGCGCGCGAGAAACGCGTCGCATCGATTCGCCCGACGGCTCGCCATTTTCCCAGAGCGGCTGCGGCTACTTCTTCACGATCTTCGCCTTCGCGCGAAGGCTCGCAACGAACTCGCGTGCGCGATCCTCGAGAAGGTCGTCGATGACCTGGTCGCGACAGCCGGCGTCGTAGTGCCCGTTCGGGATCGAGTCCACGTACTCCTCCGCGTCGTCCCACTTGCCGTTGCCGTCGAGGTCCTGGTACTGGTCGGGCGGGTCGTACTTGCCGTTGCCGTTCTGGTCGGTGAAGGGCTCGCCCGCGTCCCACTTGCCGTTCTGGTTCGTGTCCGTGTAGGGCTCGCCGTCGTCGAACTTCCCGTTTCGGTTGTTGTCGACGCTGAGCGGCTCCTGCCAGTCGTACTTCCCGTTGCCGTTTCGGTCGGTGAACTTCTCTGGCTCGAGTCCGGCCGCACGCGGCGGCGACGACTCGCAGCAGCGGATCAAGTGATAGCCGCGCGACGTCTTCACGGGGCCCGCCCAGTCGTCGTCGCGGAGCGCAAACGTCAGCGCCGCGATCGCCGGATCGATCTCGGGTCGCCCCTTTCGGCACGCGAACGAACCGATGTACCCCGCAACGTTCTCCTTCGTCCGTTCCGTTTGGGCCATCTTCTTCACGTCGGGCCCGTCCTCCGAGTAGCGCATGACGAGCTGGTTGAAGTCGCCGCCCGACGACAGCTCGGCGATCGGCTTCTCGATCCGGTCGAGCGCCTTCTCCCACGCATCCGGCGTCTTCGGCAGCTCCGTCTCCGGGTCGACCGCGAGCGTGGTGATCTCGCACGCGCTCGCCGTCGCCGAGCCGAAGAACGGGAGGTACTTCTCGAACTGGGCCTTGATCTGCTCGTCGGTGGGTTTGCCCATCATTTTGTCGAGGCCGAGCCAGACTCGGTACTTCTCGCACTCGAGCGGCAGCGTCGTGTCGAGGAATGGAAGGAACGCCTCATAGCCGAAGAGGTCGCCGCGATACTTCGCACGCTCCTCTTCGACGCGCGCGATCACGTCGCCGTCCGAAACCTGGATGCCCTTCGCCTTGAACTCCTGGCGCACGAGCGCCTGGTCGATCGCGTCGTCGAGCGCCTTGTCCTGGCGCGGCTTCGTCAGCCCGAGAATGATGAACGGCGCGAGATCGGTCGTCGTGATCGTCGCGTCGCCGATCGTCGCGTAGTCGTCGTTCGCGAGCTTCTCGCCTTCCTCGCCGAAACGCGAAATGGACTTGTAGCGCCCCGTCAGGTTCTGCGCCCAGATCCCCATGAACATCGGGTTCAGGTCCTTGCGATCCGTGATGTCGTTGTCGTCCATGAACATCTTCTCGGAGAGGACGTTGATGTAGACCTGGTAGCGGAAGTACTCCGGCGTCATCTTCAACATCTTGAGGATCTCGTCCTTCGTCTTCCCCTTGAGCTGCGGGTTCTCCTCGATCAGGCGCTTCTCGCCCTCGTCGATGTCCTTGTCGGTGACTTCGAACTTGTCGTCGTCCTTCTTCGCCATCTCCGCGCGACCCTTGAGCTCCGCGAGGAGCACGCGCTCGTTGACCTGACCCCCGACCGCCTGCTCGCCGTGGCGCGAGACGCACGCGCGCAAGAGGTCCCGATACGTGATCGGCTCGCCGTTCACTTCGGCGACGACGCTCTTCAACTTGGATTCGCCGGTGTCGACCTTCGCGGCCATCGATTGGATCGCGGCCTGACGGATCGGGTTGTCCTTGCCGACGTCGGCCGTCAGGGGGAAGGCCTCGTGCGGAATCTCGAAAAATCCGCCGTTCGGGTTGTTCGGATTGTTCGCCGGCTTGTTGCGCTTCTTCTTCTTCTTGCCGGGCGGGTCGGCGGGCTTGTCGTCCGGCTTTGCTGCCCCGGTCTCCGGCTTCGCGTTCGCGCCGCTCGCGCTTGCGGGCGGCGGCGTGCCGTCGGCCGGCTTCGCCGGCGTCGGGGTCACGCTTTGCACCGCCGGCGTCGCGGGTACAGTGGCGTTTTCGGTCGCGGCCGTCTTCGTGTCGGCGTTCGGTTTCGCGTTCTTCGCGGCTTCGCGGATGAATCCGAACTGGAGCGCCACCACCGCCACGATGATCGCGGCGAGGATCAATCCCGCTTTCATTTGGAGCCTTTCACTGCGTTTGCGATGAACTCGATCGCGCGCCGAACTTCCCCTGAGGGCTCGAACACGCGCCCGTCTCCCTCGACGAGGCCGTACATTCTACTGTCTCCGGGCGTGCGGCCAAGGCCGATGATGATGCGGCGCGTCTCGGCCTCGGCGGGTGGCGCCGGCGCGAACGTGATCGTGAGCGTCGTCTCGGGCGTCGCGAGGCCGAATTCGGCGCCCGCCGACACGCTCGGAATCTCCGCCACCCAACGATCCACCACGAACGTTGCGAGCGAGTCGAAGACCGGAGACGCCTCTGCGCGCGTCACTTCCGTCCTCGATCCATCGGCGCGAACCACGTAGAAACGATCCCCGCCGGACACGCTGTCGCGCACGAGGGCCGTTGGGCCTTCGACGCCCGTCGCCGTCACGGATCGTACAGACGCACCCTCGCGGCCGAGGGCCTTCAGGCTCTCGAACGCGAACGCGGGCTGCAGGAACGGTTCGACGTCAGCGGAGCGGACGCGAGCGGGCTCGCCGATCTGGTCGGAGACGGCCCATCGCGATTCGCCCGGCACGGCGTCGGCACCGAGCTTCACGATCACTCCGCGATCCACGCCCGCCTGCCCGATCTCGATCTCGGCGCGCGCCGGCTCGAGTCCCATCGCCGAGCGATCGTCGCGATCGCTCGCATAGCCAGTCGCCTCGAGCGCACGGAATCGATCGACGAGGTCCAGGACGGCCTTCGTCTCGGCGATGCGACCCGAGGGCTCGTCCACGAACCACGTGTCTCCGCGGCGCGCGAGCCGAACGCGCCGATCGCCGTCTCGAATCGCGAGGCGGCTCACCGCCTCCGGGCCGAGGAGCACCAGTCGTCGGTCGCGAAGGTCGTCGGCCTTCACGGTCACGGCTTCGACGAACGACGCAGGTACCGCGAACAGAGTGCTCGGCGATCCATCGCGCGCGAGCCAGACCGTCGATGGGTCGCGATCGCCGCCGACGCGAAGCACGATCTCGCCCATCGTCGCGTCGGATCGCAATCGCACCACCACGCGCGGCGATTCGATTCCCATCGATGCCGCCTTCGACGCATCGTCCACGAAGTCGACGGCCGTCAGCGTCGCGATGGAGTTGAGGAGTTGGCGCGTGCGCTCCGGATCGGCGCGCCCGCGAATCGGCGACTCGAGGAGCCAATTGCCCGATTGCTTCCGGAGCGCGAGCTTTTCGCCGCCGCGCTCGATGGTGCACGCCGTCATCGAAAACGCGTGCACCGGGACGACGGCGTGCTCGCGAAGCTGCGTGCGGTCCTTGTCGATCGCCTTCAGGAGATCGGGCGACGCGACCATCGCCTTCTTCATACCGTCGACGGCAACGAAGAGGTTCGGGCCGTTCAGGTCGTCCGCGCCGAATCGCATTCGAAGGGAGCCGCGCATCGACGCGAGGACGAGCGTCGCGCGTGGATTCTCGAGGCCCTGACCCGGGCTCTCGTCCGCGACTCGGATCGCCTTCAACGATGCGACTTCATCGAGGATCGCCTTCACCGCTTCGCGCGCCGCTTCGACCGCGGGCGCGCCGTCGCCCGACTCGAGGCGCCATCCCATGCCGTCGCGGACGATCGTGAACTGTCCCTGTCGGTTCCGAATCTCGACGCGGCTCGTCAGTGCCGGGTCGTAGTCGCCGATCGGTCGCTCGCGCGGCGTCATCGGCGGCGGCGGCACGGCGTCGGGCGCGAACACGAAGTAGCCCGCGAGTGCGAGCCCGAGGACGAGGAGCACGATCGTGGTGGTGATCTTCATGGCGACGAGACCGTCATCGTCTCCGATACCATAGGACGACGCCGCCCACGAGGAGCACGAATGCCGGCAGCGCCACGCCTGCGCCCCAGAAGAGCGAGCCGAGGAGGGACGGCGTGAGGATCACGCGCCGCGTCGTGCCGAGGTTCGGTTGGATGCCAACCGATCGGCTTCGATCGGCGAGCCAATCGAGCGCGTTGTCGTAGAAGTCGCGGTTCGCATGCGCGTCGAACCAACTGTTTCGCGAGAAGTCCGCGTCGCCCGTGACGACGATTCGCGTCTTCTTCCCGCCCGCGTGCGACTCCTCGGCGGCCGCGGCGATCACGATCGGCCCTTTGACGTCGTCGGTTTCGTCGAATCGCTCGTCGCCGCTCGTCTTCCCGGCGCGGAGCCGCTCGCCCCACGAGCCGATGCTCGACGTCGAGGCCAGCGCCTCCGCCTGCACTTCGCTGCGATCATGCGTCACGAGGAGCGGCCTCGCCCGCGGCCAGATCGTGCTCAAGTGCTGCTCGTAGAGCGTCCGCGTGATCGGATGCCGGCCCGCGTATCCGCCGGTGACGACGATCACTTGGGGATCCGTGAAGTTGCTGTTCATGTCCCACGCGATCACGTCCGGCTCTCCGAGCCGAATGCCGTAGGGATCGAGGACGGCGTTCCAGCCCGCGAGGTCGACGTCCGCGTCCGCCAGGAAGAAGAGCCGGCCCCCTGCCTCGAGGAACCGGCGCAGCTTTTCCGTTTCGTCCGGAGAAGGGCCGCGCCTCGGACCGTGGACGAGCACGACGTCGGCGTCGGCGGGGACGTCGCTCGTCGCGAGGTTCAGCCGCTCGATCTTGAAGTTGTCGCGTCCCATCGCGCGAAGCGCCTGCGAGATCCCGGTCTGCGGCGTCGCCTCGTCGAGCCGGGACTCGAAGTGGCCCTCGAGCCAGCAGACTTTGGCCGGACGCTCGTCGGTGACGGCGCGCAGCGCTTGAGTGAACGCCTCTTCCGGGTTGTACGTGAGGATCTTCGGCTCCTCGGGCGGCTTCACGCGCGGGTTCGCGGGCTGAATCCGAACCACGTCGCGCTGCACCACGTCCCGTCGGTTCGGACCGCTCATGAACACGGTGACGTTGTTCGTCGTCGAGTCGGGTCCGCCCGTCGCCAGTCCCAGCTCCGCGACGAGCGCCGAGGCACGCATGTGGTCGCGGTCGGGATCGACGATCTCGAGCTGGAAGTTCTCGGACTCCGCGGCGTAGCGCTCGAGGACGCGGCGAAGGTCCTCGGCGACGGACACCTCGGCGGAGTCGGTCGGCCGGTAGAACTGAACCACGCGCACGGGTCGCGGCAGCGAGCGCAACGTCCCGAGCGTTTCCCGAGACAGCGTGTTCAACGCCTCTTCGCTCCAATCGCGACGCCATGTCGGGTGCGCGCGCACGAGGCGATCGCCGGCGACGTTCACGCCGACGGCGACGCCGAGGGCGAGAACGATCATCAACGCCACATTGAGCGCTACGAGCAGGCGCTCGCGGCGGCCCCAGACGCGGCCCCGCGCGCTCGTCGTGGGCTCGGGATTCGTCATCGCCATTTGCGCGACTCGATCGACCGAATGGTCAAGAAGAGGAAGAGCGCCGCAGCGCTCGCGTAGACGACGAAGCGCCTCGGGTCGACGACGCCGCGCGTGAATTCGTCGAGGTGCTCCATGAGGTTCAGGTATCGGGCGACCGAGAGGACCGCGTCGCTTCGAACGCCCGTTGCGAAGACGGGCCCGATGAGGAGCGCCGCAGACCCCATCGCGGCCGCGAAGAACGCGATCGTCTGGCTCGTTGCGAGCGACGAGGCGAGGCAGCCGAGCGCCGTGAACATCGCACCGATGCCGAGCGCACCGGCGTAGCTCGCCGCGATCGGTCCCCGATCGGGCGCGCCGCCCGAGCGCTGGAGCAAGACGTAGTAGAGGACCGTCGGCGCGAACTGCAGCGCGAAGAGCGCGAGCGCGGCCGCGAACTTCGCGAGCACGACCGCCGCGTCCGACACCGGCGACGTCATCAACGTCTCGATCGTCCCGCTCGACTTCTCGAGCGCG
>JACOTG010000110.1 GCA_016178505.1 Planctomycetota bacterium | reverse complement strand
TCAAGATCTACCTCGACCTGAGCCGGCAAGAAAAGGGCCGCAGCTACTACACGAAGCGAAGCGACGCGCGCATGCAGACGCTCGCCGAGAAGTACCCCGCCTCACCGTACGCGGCACAGGCGCAACTCATCGAAGGCCAGAAATACCAAGACGCACAAGACTGGCTCAAGGCGGCCGAAAACTACCAGAAGCTGAAGCCGGGTTCGGCGGGATACGAGGAGGGGCTTCTCGGCGCGGGCACGTGCTATCTGCAGCATGCCACCAACCTCCTCAAGGAGAAGAAGTCGGACGAAGCCAAGATCTACTTGTCGAACGCAGAGACGGGCCTGAAAAAGGCGCTGGCCGAGATCGAGAAGAAATCGACCGCGACCCTCGACCGCGATCTCCTCGCTCGGCTCGGCAGCCAAGCCTTCGGAGCGAAGACGACGCTGGCGAGCCTGTATCTCCTCAACGAGGTGAACCGAGAGTCCGAGATCTTCCCGCTGTTCGAGGGAGCAGACGACAAGTACGCGCAAGAGCCGGACAAGCTGGCCATCGTCTGGAAGTTCCGGATCCGAGCCTTGCAGCAGCAAGGCAAGCTCGATGAGGCCATCGGGCTTCTCGAGGCACTCATCCAGAAGAACCCGAACACGAAGAACATCGGCGCCGCCGCGGGCGCCCTCGCACGTACGCTCGATCAGCGCGCGACCGAGGCGTTCGCCAAGGATCCACAGTCCAAGCAAGGCAACGACTTCTGGGAGAAGGCCGCCCGCTATTACGTCCTCAGCGTCAAGGGACAGCTGAAGGGTGACGAAATCGCCAAGCCGACGGAGCTCGCCGAAGTCGCCGACCGGCTGTACGTGCTCGGTCTCCACTTCAATGGAGTGCCGGACAACATGGACAGCTTCCTCGGTTGGAAAGGTGAAGCGAAGAGGGCCGCCGAGACGTGGCAGCCGGCGACGGAGATGTACGTGGCGGCGCTCGCGACGACCCCGTCCTACCGCACCGAGATCAACCTGGCTCGAACGTACGGATTCCTCCACCGATGGAAAGAAGCGTCGCAGGTCTATGCGAGTCTGTTCGACCAGGAGCCGCTCATCAACAAGGCGACGGGCAAGTTCAACGGCCCGACGATCGCCGCGAAACCGCAGCTCCTGTCCGCCTACTTGGAGTGGGGTGTCGCCGAGCACCAGACGGCCCTCGCTGAGAATGACAAGGACCGATTCATCCGCGCATTTGGCATCTTCGACGTCATGTTGAAGAACACCGAGACGGACTCGAAGCTCTGGTGGCAATCCAAGTACTACCAGGTTCGCAATCTCGTCGACCGCGGCGAATACGACACCGCAACAGTGGTGATCGGAAGCGTCGAGCGGACGACGAACGACTACGATCAAGGCAAGTACGGCTTCAAGGCGCTCTTCCTCGAGATGAAGGCCGAGCTGTCGAAGAAGAACTTTCCCGCTTCAAAGGCGGGAATGGCGCCCGCCGGCACGAACAACGACAAGGAAAAGAAGCCGAACAACGACAGGGACAAGAAGCAGAACAACGACGAGGACAACAAGCCACACTAGCCCTCGGCGACTTTCGAGACCAAGGAGGTCGAGTTGATGTTCGCACGAATCACTGCACTGACGAGCGTCCTCGCCGTGGCGCTGCTCGCCGCGCCTGCACGGGCGCAGGACAGCGACGACACGATCCGGCAAAAGGACGGAAAGACCACCGTCGGGAAGATCCAAAGCGAGGACTACGGCGGCGTCGCCATCGAGGTCAAGAAGGCCGTGTTGACGATCTCCTGGAAGTCGATTCAGGCGGTTCAATACGGCGCCTCTCCGGAGTTCACGAGAGCGATGGAAACTCTGGCATCGGGAAACCTCGACGACTCGAAAAGCCAGTTGGAGGAGCTGAAGAAAGACCCGAAGCTGCGCCCGCCGCTTCGGCAGCAGGTCCTCTATCACCTCGCGAGCACGAACCAGAGGCTCGGCAAGTTCGACGACGCCATCGCCGGATACAACGAGCTCCTGAAGGCGTTTCCGAAAAGCCGCTATTTGCGATCCGCCGGGGAAAACCTCGTGACTTGCTACCTCGACAAGAAGGATGCGGACGGCGCCGGCAAGGCCCTGGAGACCTTTCTCGCCGACGCGAAGACGGCCGGCGTCGAGGCGAACGTGCAGAGCGAGCTCGGCCTTCTCAAGGGCCGCGTGCTGGAAGCCCAGCAGAAGATCCCCGAGGCGAAGGCGCAGTACGAGGCCGTCGCAAAGGCCGCCGGCATCGCACCTGCGGCCGTGCTCGAATCCGAATTGGGTGTCGCCCGCTGCCTTCACCTGTCTGGCGATGCGGCGAGCATTGCGAAGGCCGAAGAGCAGTACCGGAAGCTCGTGAAGGAAGATGCGCCGAACAGCGTCCTCGCGGGCGCCTGGAACGGCATCGGCGACATCACAAAGGTTGCAGCCGTGAACGCCAAGAGCGTCGACAAGATGCTCGATGCGCTCTTCGCCTACCTGCGTGGCGTCGTTCAGTACGCTCCACTTCGAGGCGAGCCGACGACGGAGTACGAGCGCGCTCTTGCGGGCGCCGCAGAATGCTTCAAGTTCGTCTCGGACCTCGAGACCAACAAAGAAAAGAAGAAGCTCTACTTGGATCGATCCAACGAGCGCTTGGCACAGTTGAAGAAAGAGTTCCCTAGCTCGCCGTTCCTCAAAGGCAGATGAGATGAGGCATGGCGAACGGAAAAGTGATCCCGACCGGTGGTGGGCTCAGGTGATCCGCACCTCAGGAAAGGCTTCGGAAAGGAAGAGAGGCTAGAAGAAGAATGAAAGCGAATCGGAAGGCACTATTGATCTCCCTCGCGTTGCTGTTCCTCTTCGTGGTGGCGCCCATCGCGTTCGGCGCCGAAGGGGAACCGAACATCCAGAAGAAGTCGTGGCTCCAGCTCTTCGAAACGACCGGATTCGTCGGCATCCTGATGCTGGTCGTGTCGATGATCGGCACGGCGCTCGTGATCGAGAACTCGGTCAACCTGCGCCGCGAAAAGCTCGCTCCGACTCCGCTCGCGCAAGAGCTCGAGGCCCTCATCGACGAAGAGAAGTACGACGAGGCGATCGAGGTCTGCGACGTCGAGGGCGGCTACCTGTCGAACCTGATCGGCGCCGCGCTTCGCATGCGTCACGCCGGCTACGAAGACATGATCGGCGGCCTCGAATCCGCCGCGGCCGAGGAAACGTTCAAGCTGCAGGCGAAGATCTCCTACCTGTCGCTCCTCGGCAACGTGGCTCCTCTTCTCGGCCTCCTCGGAACCGTGACGGGAATGATCTCGTCGTTCCAGGCCATCGAAGCCCTCAAGGCGCCGACGCCTGGCGACCTCGCGAAGGGCGTGTACGAGTCGCTGGTGAACACGACGATGGGTCTGTTCATCGCCATCATCTTCCTGACCGCGTACTTCTTCGTGAAGAACAAGGTCACCAAGATGACCCTCTCGATGAACCTTCAGGCGGTCGACTTGCTGAAGCATCTCGCTGCAACCAAGTCGGGCCACTAAGGGAGTACTGCCATGGCAAAGTTTCAGCCACCGCCCGTCGAAGAGAGCGTGTCGCCGAATCTCATTCCCATGATCGACATCATGTTCCTGCTGCTGCTGTTCTTCATGCTCGGCGCCGACATGAGCCAGCGCGAGCTCGAGGAAGTCACGCTGCCGCAGGCCGACATGGTCCAGGCGGACTCGAATACGCAGACCGGCGATCTCACCACCGTGAACGTGCACCACCGAACCGACCACGGGTTCAAGTGCGCGGTCGCGGACGGCGGCGGCGTTTGCCGCGACGAGAGTCACTGGCTGATGGCCATTCGAGGCAAGGACTACACGCGCGACACCCTCAACATGCAGTTGCAAGTCGAAGCCACTCTTTCCGTCGAGCCCGTTGCGGACCCGAAGACGGGAAAGCAGCTTTCTGCACGAATGGTGATGATCCGCGCGGATCAGAACGCGCCGTACGGTTTGGTCCAGAAGGTCATCGAAGCGTGCAGCTTCGCGAACATCTACAAGATCCAGGTCGGCGCGGCCAAGCCGCCGAAGGCCTGAGGACAAGGAGTATCAGCAATGGCCGGTTCGCAAGACCCCAATGAGAACCCGGTAGCCATCAACGTGGTTCCCATGGTGGACGTCATCTTCTGCCTCTGCGTCTTCTTCATGTGCTCGTTCAAGTTCAAGCAGCTCGAAGGGAAGTTCGACTCCTGGCTGCCGAGGAACAAGGGAGTCGGCGGCATCGCCGATCCATCGACGCTCATCGAGGAGATCCGTGTGGCGATGTTCTGGGACGCCCAGAACGAGCGCGCGGTGCGCCAGCTCGGGCAGCGGCGGGTCGATACCGATCAGGAATTGCAACAGCTCCTGAAGGAAGCTCACGACGACTACGTTCGCCTGAACAAGCCGGACGTGCCGGTCACGATCGACGCCGATGCGCGCATTCCGTGGCGCGAAGTCGTGAACGTGGTGAACATCTGCAAGCGCGATCAGATCGACAAGATCGAGTTTGCGTTCGGCGCACCACCGGGACATTGATTCCTTGCCGAGGCCGGTGGCTCGCCAAGCGCGAGCCACTGGCTCTCGGATGCACTTCCTTCCGTCGACTCGAAGCGACGAAGCCCGGAGCTTCACGCGAGCAGGCAAACCAAAGCCTGCAGGAGAGGAGTTGGCGAGATGGCGGGTTCGCAGGATCTCAACGAGAACCCCGTCGCGATCAACGTCGTTCCGATGGTGGACGTGATCTTCTGTCTTTGCGTCTTCTTCATGTGCTCGTTCCGATTCAAACAGATCGAGGGCAAGCTCGACTTGTGGCTGCCGAAGAGCACGGGTGCCGGCAGTCTCGGCCCGGCGTTGCTCGACGACGTGCGGGTGGCGTTGCTCTGGGACGAGGCGCACCAGCGCCCCATTCGCCGGATCGGCCAGCGTCGAATCGAATCGGACGACGAGCTCGCGACCATGTTGCGGGAAGCACACCGCGACCGCGTGCACCTCGCGCAGGTGGACGAGTCCGTCACGATCGATGCGGACGCGCGCATTCGGTGGAGCGACGTGGTGAACGTGATGGACGTCTGCAAGCGCGAGCAATTCGACCAGATCGAGTTAACGTACGGTGGCACGCCCGCGCGTTGATCGAAGATCGAACGCCGCGGCGAACGATGAAACGAGTCGTCGCGGATCTCTAGCTGCCAACGGCAGGGACGAGCAGGTGACCCATGACTGACGATTCGAGCCCGGGACCCGCGGCCTCCTCGCAACCCCCTCCATCGAAGAAGCGGCGCCCGTTCATAGAGCCCCCGCCGTCGGTGCCGCTGCACAAGACATCCGAATTCCAGCGCATCTCGGGCCTCTTCCTGCTGCTGATGGTCCTCGTGGTGTTCGCGTTGATGTTCTGGGAGAGCACGCCGAAGGCGCTCGAGCGCGTCTTCCGGACGCCGGCCCAACAGCCGACCACGGCCGGGTCCGACGACAAGGGCGCGCCGGTCGATCCGAACGCCGAGGCCGAGGCGCGACGGTTGGCGCAGGAGGAGAGGCGGCGGCGTATCCTCACGCTCTTCCAAGGTTCTCTCGCGGATGCCGTCGACGGCGCCGACTTCAACGAGTCCGAAGGCTATCGGCTCATGATTCGGCAGATGTCACAGTACTCGCCGGAGGACGTGAAGCGCCGCGTGACCGGCCCGCTCGACTACGACAGGGCGCTGCACGATCCCGACTCGCTCCGGGGCCAGTTCGTCCGAACCCGCGGGATCTGCTTCCAGCTCTCGGCGATCAAGTTGGATGCGCCGATTGGAGGCCTCAACGACGTGTACCGTGGATACCTCTTCCAGCCAGACGGCACCGAGCCGCTGGCCTTCGACCTCCCCTACCGTCCCGATGACTTCAAGACCGGCTGGCAGTCCGATCCGGTCGACGTCGAGGGAATCTTCTATCGAACCGTCGGTTACGAGGCGAAGGGGGGCACGCCGACGCGCGGCAAACACGTGGAGATCCCTTATCTGCTCGCCCGCAACATCGTTGCCGTGCAGACCGTCGCGTCGGGACCGTCGAACATCCTCGCGGGTCGAGCGGTGCCCGTGGTCGTCGGCCTTCTCCTTGTCACGATCGTTGCGTCTCTGGTAATTTATCGCCTCAGCCGCGTTCGACGCCGAAGCGGCCAGCCCCCTCCCCCTGTGGGGTTCCGTCAGATGTTCGAGAAGAAACTCCGGGAGGAACGCCGGAACGCCCGTTCCGAGCCCCCGGCCTAGGAAAAGGGAATCACGATGGCCACGTGCGAAAAGTGCGGGACGACGTTCACGCCGATTCCGCAGGCGGGTGAGGTCGTGTCTCTTCGCATCCTTTGCCCGAAATGCGAGGCCGCGAAGCGTGCGGAGCGTCAGGCTCGCCTCCAAGGAAGCGCGGTGAGCCGTTCGCCGGCCTCCAAGCCCGCGGATCCGCAGCAGCCGCGACGTGCCCCGGCGCCCGCAGCCTCAGGCGCATCGCCTACGCCGGCGGGCATCCCGCGATCCGCGGCCGCCGTGCGCACCGCGCCGCCCGCGACCCCACCCCCGGCACCGAAGCCGCCGGCGCCGAGCGCCTCGCACGCGCCCCACGCGACCCCGCACAAGCACGACGCGCCCGTCCATCCGCCGGGAACTCACCGCGAGAGTTACGTTCAAAAGGAGCAGGACAGGACCACGATGGTGGGCGGGATCGTCGCCGGCATCCTGGTTCTCATCACGGTCATCGTCGTCGTGATCATCGGGATGAAGCACAAGGCCGAGGCGGCGCGTGCCCTGGCGCGCTCGAATGAAGTCGAGGAATTCCTCGTCCACATGCAGAAGTTCAATCTCGAAAGCGAAGAGGATTGCAAGTCGGCCATCGATCTCGGCGAGAGGGAAACGTCGAAGTACACGGGAGAGAAAACAGAGTCGGAGATCGGCGGGATCATCGCCCGCGCGAAGTCGTCGCTCGAACGCATCCACCAGGTTCGTGATCTGAAGGAGCGGCTCGACAACATCGAGAAGCAGCTCGCCGAGATTGCGACGCTCACATCGGAGCAGCTCACTGAAATCCGGCGCAAGCTCGTCGACATCGAAAAGGACGCATCGGTCGTGGGTGCCGAGTTCACCGCGCGCGTCGGCGTCTGCCGCAACAAGATCGACGACGTATTCGTGGAGAAGCTCCACGACGAAGCCAAGTCGTTCGCGGATCAGAACCCGGACAAACTGCGACTCGCGCTCACGAAGTACCAGCACGCGGAGGACGAGGCGCTGTCAGCATTCGAGAAGGTGTTCAAGAAGGACAAAGAGCGCGAACCCATTTACCAGAAGCGCTACACGGACATCATCGCGGAGTCGGACGCACTGTGTGAAAAAGTCTTCACGCCGGCCATCATCAACAACACTCCATGGACCGATCTTCTCGCGGGCGACCAGGCGAAGAACTGGAATCCCAGTCAGGTGCAAGGCTTCACGCAGCGCATCGAGAACGGCGTGCTCGACATCGTCGGACCCGACAAGGACGCGAATCGCGAAGCGATCATGTCGATCGGCGACCGCGAGCAGTGGCGCGATTTCACGATGGAGATGGAGTTCACGATCGAGTCCGGCGAAACGCAGATCTACTTCCGCATCGGCAAACGAGCGGACAACACGGTCGAGTCCTACAACCTGACGACCGAACTCGCGGGCGGGCTTCAGAAGAACACCAAGTACACGGCGGTCGGGTCGTTCATCGGGAGCAAGCTCTCGTTCAAAGTCGGCGACTTCGACCCCTACGAGTCCGATGTCAAGTGGACGCAGTCCCGACGCGGCGGAATCGCCCTCAAGATCCCGGACGGAACGAAGATGAGGATCACGAAGTTCCGCGTGAAGGAGCTTCGGAAGACGTTGTAGCCGCGTGCGCGTTGCCTGACTGAAGCTCGAACCGCGACGCGGGGCGGCCCATCCGGCGGCGAACGCTTCGCCGCCGCACGATCCGCGGCGTTGCCGTCTCGCGCGTCCGCCGTTATCCTCTCCCGCTTTCGATCCCGGCCCCCATCGACCGAGGCGACCATGCCCATTCCGATCGACACGCGATTCGAGCCGAAGAGCGCCGAGCCGCGGCTCTACGCCTTCTGGGAAGAACGAGACCTGTTCCGCGCGAACCCCAAGAGCGGAAAGCGTCCCTTCGTGATCGCGCTCCCGCCGCCCAACGTCACCGGCTCGTTGCACATGGGCCACGCGCTCAACGACTCGATCCAGGATTGCCTGATCCGCTTTCACCGACTTCGCGGCTTCGAGGCGCTGTGGATCCCGGGCACCGATCACGCCGGCATCGCCACGCAAAACGTCGTCGAGAAGGAGCTGCGCAAGGAGAAGAAGAACCGGTTCGAGCTCGGCCGCGAGAAGTTCCTCGAGCGCGTGTGGGCGTGGAAGGAACAGTACGGCAACACGATCGTCGGTCAAATGAAGCGGCTCGGCTGCTCGTGCGACTGGTCGCGGCTGCGGTTCACGATGGACGAGGGCTACTCGCGCGCGGTGCGCGAGGTCTTCGTGCGCTGGTACGAGGCCGGGCTCGTCTACAAGGGCAAGCGCATCGTGAACTGGTGTCCGCGCTGCCTCACGGCGCTCTCCGACATCGAGGTGGAGCACCGAACCGACGCGAGCCACCTTTGGCACATCCGCTACCCGATCGAGGGCGACCCGTCGAAGTCGATCACCGTTGCGACCACTCGTCCGGAAACGATGCTCGGCGACACCGGCGTCGCGGTGCATCCCGATGACGCGCGCTACCGCTCGCTCGTGGGAAAGAACGTCGTGCTGCCGCTCCTCGGCCGCCGCATCCCGATCGTGGCCGACACGATCGTCGACCGCGAGTTCGGCACCGGCGCCGTGAAGGTCACTCCGGCGCACGACGCGAACGACTACGACATCGCGCAGCGGGCGAAGCTCCCCGCGCTCGTGGTGATGGACGAGAAGGGCGTGATGAACGACGAGGCCGGCCCGTTCCGTGGGCTCGAGCGCTTCGCCGCGCGCCAAGCCGTCGTGAAGGCGCTCGAGGAGCAGGGCTTTCTCGTGAAGACGGACGACTACGCGGTGTCCGTCGGAACGTGCTACCGCTGCCAAACGGTGATCGAGCCCTACTTGTCCGAGCAATGGTTCGTGAAGATGAAGCCGCTCTCCGAGCCGACCGCCGCCGCGACCCGCGACGGCCGCGTGCGGTTCTTCCCCGAGCGCTGGGCGAAGGTCTATCTCGACTGGCTCGACAACACGCGCGACTGGTGCATCTCGCGGCAGATCTGGTGGGGCCATCGCGTGCCCGTGTGGAACTGCGCCGCGTGTAGCGAGCGCATCGTCTCGCGCACGACTCCGACGCAGTGCACGAAGTGCGGCAAGAGCGAACTCGTTCAAGAAGAGCACGTGCTCGACACCTGGTTCTCGAGCGCGCTGTGGCCCTTCGCGACGCTCGGCTGGCCCGACGACACGGAAGATCTGCGCGCGTTCTATCCGACGAGCACGCTCACGACCGACCGCGGCATCATCTACCTGTGGGTGGCGCGCATGGTGATGACCGGCCTCCACTTCATGCGCCACGAGCCGTACGCGCACGTCGTGATCCACCCGACCGTGCAGAACGCGCAGGGCCAGCGCATGTCGAAGAGCCTCGGCACCGGCATCGATCCGCTCGATCTCATCGAGAAGCACGGCGCGGACGCGACGCGGTTCGGCCTCCTCGCGCAGGTGACGGGCGCGCAAGACATCCGATTCCAGAACGAGCGCATCGAGATGGGCCAGCGCTTCGCGACCAAGCTCTGGAACGCGACCCGGTTCCTGCTCGACAAGCTCGAGCCTGGGGCGGGACTGCCGGCGCTGCCGAAGCCCGGCGATCCGCGGCTGAAGCTCGAAGACCGATGGATCCTCTCGCGGCTGACGTCGTCCGTGCGCGACACGACGCGGCTCATCGAAGGCTACGAGTTCGGTCCCGCCGCGAACGGGCTCTACGACTTCGTGTGGAGCGACTTCTGCGACTGGTACATCGAGCTGTCGAAGGGCCGCCTCGCGGGCACCGACGCCGCATCGGCCGAGACCGCGAAGGCCGTCCTCGTTCACGTGCTCGATGCGTCGCTGCGTCTCCTCCATCCCATCATGCCGTTCGTGACCGAGGCCCTGTGGCAGGAGCTGCGCAAGGCCGAGCGCGCGGGATCGCCGCGCGCCGAAAGCCTCCTCGGCGCCAAGTGGCCCGAGGCGGACGCCGCGCGCGAAGACGGCGAGGCGACGCGCGTCTTGTCACTCCTCATCGAGACGGTGCGCGGGATCCGCGAGGTGAAGGCGCGATACAACCTCGGCCGCTCGAAGGTGCGCGCGCGTGTGCGGACGAACGACGTCGACGGGGCGCGGATCCTTCGCGATCACGCGACGATCGTCGAGTCGACGGCCGGCGCGACGCTCGAGGAGATCGGCCCCGACGTCGCGAAGCCGCCGTTCAAAGCGACGTCGGTGACGGCGGGCGGCGAGGTGTACGTCCTCCTCGAGGGCCTCGTCGATCGAGAGAAAGAGCTCGCCCGAATGCGCGCGCAGCTCGAGAAGTCGAAAGGCTTCCTCGCGACAGTGCGCGCGAAAATCGATTCGCCGACCTTCCGCGCCAAGGCGGATCCCGAAATCGTCGCGCGAGAAGAAGACCGCGCACGCGACCTCGGCGATCAGATCCGCGCGCTCGAAGAAGCCATCCGAGAGCTCGGCGGCTGACCGAGGACACCGCGCATCAGCCCTCGAGCCTCACGCGTTCACAATCCGAGCGCGGCGCACCGCCGTCAGAAGTGTCCACCCGACGGCAGCCAGAATGGTGAAAGCGGCTAGGGCGCTCCCGACCAGCATGGCAGTCCCGAAGAACCAGGGCTGTAGGCTCGCTAACCTGCGGAGCGCTTCGAGTCCCAGCGGCGTCCCGGTGTACGTCGGCACCATCTGTGCGAACAGCCCGATGGCCTCTGCCGCGATGAACGTCGCAGAAATCAGCGCTGGGATAACCACGCCCGCGATCCTGCCTGGCCAGGCCAGCGCCCCACCAATCGCCAGCACTAGGAACCAAGGCCATGCCGCGACCGCGTACCAGCCGTTGGTTAGAACCCTTCCCCACGCGGCCTGGCTGAGCACCATGTGATACGCAAGCGCGACAGCGAATGAGATCACGAGCATGATGCAGCGGGCGACAACGGTCGCGTCAAGAAAAATTTGGGCCCGACGCCGAACCACCCACGAGACGCCGAACCACCCACGAGACGCCGAACCACCCACGAGACGCCGAACCACCCACGAGACGCCGAACCACCCACGAGACGCCGAACCCCATGATGCCGAGCACCATTGTCGCTTCGTAGATACGCCGGACTACGTCGGACGGCCGAAGATAGCTCCAACCTCCGACCCACAGGCTGTCGTGTAACCACAAGCGTCGCAGTAGGTAGATCCAGTCCATTCGGATGCCTGCGCTCACCAGCGCGTCGGCCCCGCGGCCCGCATCGCGATTCATGAGTCCCTCGACCACCGGAGGCGCCAGCGCGGAGCGCGATACGTCCCCGACGAGCGGTACGGAGGCCACCATGAGCGCTCCACCGATCAGGAGCGACGCACTCAGCACCGCGCGCGTGACTCCGATTCGACGATGAATCGCGGGCAGAATCGTGCACACGACCGCGAACGGAAGAAGCGCCAGATTCACCGCTTTTGCGGCCACCGCGAGACCCGCGACGATTCCAACCAGCCCTGAATTCACGACGAGTCGGCGGTCGTTCGGACAGAGGATCATCGCCACCACGATCGTCGCGAACAGCACGGCGAGCGCGTCGTTCGCGACGCGAGTTGCGACGAGCAAGAACATCGGATGAAGGGCGAGGACGGTCCCCATCATGGCGGCATGAACCGGATCTTTGCAAAGTCTCTCGAGCACTCTCAGCACGACCCAGAGCGCGACTGTTGCGAGAATGAGATTGAGGAGTCGCAGCATTCCCACGGACCTGCGCAAGTCGCGGACGCCGCCGAACGCGGAGTAGATAGGAGCTGCCAGGCGATAGTAGAGGGGCCCGTGCTGCGCCTCGTAAAGGATGATGGGCCCTGCATCGAGCCGATCATGCCCGACATCCCGCGTCGCCCACCACTGTTGATACGTCCGCACACCGAACTGGCCAAGCTGCTCGACGGCTCGAGCGCTCTGCGGAAACGCCGGAAGCACTGAGAGGAATTCTTGCGACACTCGCGTCGATCGCGGATCCGGTGTCGTGTGGACACGCGCCATGTGATCGACGTAGGCGACGTGTTGATACTCGTCCCATCCTTCGAAGGGCGGAAGCACGCAGAGCACAAGCAGGCCGCGACACAGGAAAAGGGCGACCAGCAACGAGCGGAACCGGCGCACCCACGGAAGTACGCAGTCGATGGAGTCAATGGAAGAACCCCGATGATCGTGTCGCATCATGGATCGCGACCAGGCGGGCGAACCTTGCGGGTCATGCTTCCTGAACCCCCCATTTAGACCGTGCGTCCGCTCCGGTCGAGTAGAACACTGGTGAAGTGATTCACGCTACGAATTTCCGGTTTCTCTCTCGTCTCGGTTCGGCCGTGGCGACGAGTGTGACCTACCAAACGAAGGCATGGACGCTGCGTGAATGGTCGAGGCATCTCGACGTCGTGGAGTATGTCGAGCGTGGCATGGGCGGCTACCAGGACCTCGTCGTCCTTCGGCGGCCGTGACTTTCCCCGACGCCCGCGTATACTCGCGTCGATTTTTGGCGGGGCAAATCTCGTAGGAGACGCGCGGTGCACATCGGCTGGTTCGAGCTCGTCGTGCTCATCGTTCTCGCGCTCATCGCGACGGGATCGATCGGGGCGCGGCGCAGCCAGGCCGCTGGCGGCCGGCAGGTCTCACCCAAGCGCCCCGACGGCTCGCGCGTGCTGTGCCGCATTCCGCAGCACGGCGCCATCGGCGGGGTCTGCGCCGGCGTCGCGTACTTTTTTTCGTGGCCCGTCTGGGTCGCGCGTTTCCTCTTCGCGATCGGCGTCTTCGCGGGCGGCGCCGGCGGCTTCATCTATGTCCTGCTGTGGATCTTCATGCCTCCGGCGGACGCGCTTCCCGAAGACTTCGACGCGCGCACGTCGTGACCTGGGCCGTGTGCGAATCGTCCGGACGCCGATACAATCGCGACCGATGACTCGCGCCTCGTTCGTTTCCGCCGTAGCCGCGGTGTTCGTCCTCCTCGGCGCTTGTGCGACGTTTCCCGTCGGCGCCGGCAACCCGACCCCGGATTCACCCGTCATCGCCGGAAGCGAGCGCATCTTTCAGCTCGAGGCCTTGAGCAAGCTCGTGGGAAGGAACGCCGAGGGCCCCTTTCGCCGGTTCGTCGACGAGGCGCGCGCTCTCGGCATGAACGCCATCAAGCTCGACCTCCCGTGGCGATTCACCGAAGTGGAGCGCGGGCGATTTGACTGGAATCGCATCGATGCCCAGCTCGTGTACCTGGCGTCGAAGGGAATGAAAGCATCGATCGCCATTTCCCTGCGCGAGCTGCCGGAATGGCTCGTGGCCTCGCGTCAGGAGGGTCAGCATTGGGTGATGGAGAACGAGCGCGGGCGACCGTGCACGCTCTTCCTCTTCGGCGAGCACTTCTACGTTCCGAGCTTTCACGTCCCGGCGCTGCGCGAGGCGGTGTCGGCCTATCACCAAGCGATCGCGGCGCACTTCCGCGAGCAACCGAGCCTGCGACCGACGATCCTCTACTACATCACGACGTGGACCCCGAGCTTCGAGTCCGAATACCCGTGGGTCGCCTACTGCGACTTCTCGGACGCGGCGCACGCCGACTACCAGCAGTTCCTCGAGCGAACATACGGGCGCATCGAGACGCTGAACTACGTCTGGGGCGTCGAGCGGCCGTACCAGACGTTCACGAACGTCTCGATTCCTCCCATCGACGGCTCCCGCGGCACGCCCGATCTGACGGTCGCCGACCAGGACTGGTTCGCGTTCCGCACGGACTCGCTCGCCCGATGGGTGCGCGCGTGCCGCGACGGCATCAAGTCCGGCGATCCGAGCGCGCCGTATGGGATCCAGCTCTCCGTGACCGCACAAGAAGGAGCCGCCGGCGGCTGCGCGAAACGCGGGACGTACGGATTCCCGAGTTACGCCGAGGGGCTCGACTGGCTCGTCGTCGACGATGCGCCCGACACGGACCATTCGTTCACGCTCGACAACGTTCGGGCGTCGCTCCCCGGCACGAAGATCGTCAGCGAGATCGATGGACCCCAACTCGCGGCGAACATGCGCGGCAGCAAGGCCACGCGCGAGGCCGCGCTCGACCGTCGCTACTTCGAGCAAGGCAGCCTTTCGTGGGAGCACGGCGCCTACGGCGTCGAAGCAGGCAACTGGTCGGGCGGTTGGGACGGCCTGCCGCCGGAGCAGGCCATCGCGAATTGGCCATTCTTCAAGCGCCTCGCCCCGCTAGCCACGCGGCCGGTCACGAAGCCGGCGGTTCGCGGATCGCGACACGTGAGCGTTCAGGAGCTGTTCGCCCACCACGAGGACTCGAGCTTCGTCGACAAGGTGCTTCGCGACTACGCGCACGACTCCCGAAGCGGCGCCGCCGCGCTCGACATCGTCTACGACTGCGATCAACTCGTGGCCGATCCCGCCGAAGGCCGCGACGCCTTCGTCTTCTCGAAGGACTTCGGCAGTCGACAAGGTGCCGCGCGGTGGCAGTACCTCGATCTCCACGATCGACGCTTCACCCGCCTCGTTTGGGACGGCAATGCGAGTCGCTGGCAAAGCCCCACGTCGACGGCCCGCATCTCGAAGGGCGCACTCGAGCCGGGCTCCACCGACCCCGTCATTCTCTGGATCGCGCCGCGCGCCGGCAAAGTTGCCGTCGACGCCACGGCTCGCAAGGAATCGGCGGGGGGCGACGGCGTGCTCGTCGAGATGTGGCAGCTCGTCGGTCGCACGTCGGAAAAGGTGCTCGATGCGGAGATCCAGGGCTCGGACACGACCGGGCATCCGTTCCAACTTCATCGTGACGTGAAGGCTGGCGACGTTTTCGCGTTTCGCGTGAGCGCGCGGCACGACCCGCGATACGACCGAGTGCTCCTCGACCCGAAGATCACCTACCAAGCAAAGGGCGCGACGACGCCCACCGACGGCGCGCCGCGCTGAGCTATTTCTTGTCGCTCTTCTTGATCTCGATCTTCTTGTCGCTGCTCCCGGGCACGAAGAGCAGCTTCTTCAGGTAGTCGAACTTCGCTCTCACCGGCGAAACGTCGATGAGCGCTCGGTTCGTCCGATCGAAGTTGGTGAGGATCGTGCTCGCCTCGGATGACTTCTGCTTGTACATCATCCAAGCGATGCCGCACTTTGCCTCGATCCACTCGTCCGGGAACTTCGAGCTGTTCGTGAGCTTCGTCGCGAGAATCCCGTAGAGCTCGAGCGCTTTGTCGTACTTCTTGACGCCGTCGTCCTGGTGAACGACCTTCCCGTCCTTGTCGACTTCGAGTGCACCCCCGAGGACCGTCGCGTAATCGAGCATGATGCTCGGCACGACCTTCAGTTGCTTCTTTCCGTCCGGTCCGGGTTTGCCGGGCTGTACGCAGTTGGTGTCGTAGATCTCCGGATAGATCGCCTCTGCCACGGCGTACTTCTCCGGTTTGGTCCGCGCGAGCGCAATCAGCGTCTGCCCGTAGCGAAGCATGAGCGCGTCCCGCTTGTCGAATCGAGTGTCGTCCTTCGTCCGCTGCAGAACGTCCGCGTAGACGTCCGCAGCCTTCTCCCACTGCTCGGTGTCTTGGTACATCTCGCCGATCTGCATCAGCCTCACGGCCGTCGGGTTCGCGCCCGGGCGTTTCGACCACTGCGACAGGATGTCGGCGCCTTTCCCCAGATGGTCCTTCCACTCGGCGACCTGCTTCGGATCCGGCTCGGCCTTCTTCTCCCGCGCCGCTTTGATCGCCTCGCCGAGCGGCTTCGCGGCCGTTCGGTGCGCCTCGCCGATGGCACCGAGCGCCTTCGTCAGGTCCGTCGAATTGCCGAGCTTCGGCAAGAGGCTCGTCACGAGCTGCTCCGCATCGTCCATCTTGCCGAGGTCGCAGAGCGCGGTCGTCTCGAGCAAGAGCGCCGAGGGAACGAGCTGCTCTTGGTCCGCGTACGTGTCGAAGAAGCCCTTCAGAGTCTCGACGACCTTGGCCGCCTCCTTCTTCACCGCGTGTCCCTTCGCGTCGAAGAACACGAACGCGGCTTGCGTCTGCTTCCGCGAATCCGCCACCGTCGTGTCGGCGGCCGGGTTCTTCGGGTCGTTGATGGCGTCGGCGTACTCTTTCGCGTCGGACGCAATCTTCGCGAACCACTCGTTCGCCTTGGCTTCGTTCTTCTCCTTGGTTAGGAGGCGTTGCCCTTCGTCGAACGCGGCCGTTGCCATGTAGAACCGCGAGTTGTCGAACTTCGTCCCCGCGGTCGTGTCGAGCTTCTTGAACGACTCGTACGCCTCCGCGAAGCGACCGTCGCTCATTTGATCCTTGGCGGTCGAGTAGGCGAAGTCGGCCCCGGTCGAGACCTTCGCGGCGAGCTCGTGTGCTTCCTTCGCCTTCGCCTTGTCGAATTCGCTGCCCGTCAGCTTCGCGAACGCGCCGAGCGAGTCGTTGGCCGCCAGCGAATTCTCGACGAGACGATCCTTCGGCTCCGGGTAGAGCGCCGCGCCCTCGAGGAACGCAATGCCCGCCTCCTGCTGCCGCCCGAGCCGCACGAAGCACTTCCCGATCGCGTTCCACGTCGCGCCGCCGTGCGTCTTCTGGTCGTCGGGCTTTTCGATCTTCACGGCCGCTTGCTGGTAAACGGTCAATGCCTCGTCGTACTTCCCGGCGTCGAAGAGTCCGCGCGCCGCGCTGATGAGCACCCCGAGCGACGCTTCGCTGCTCCCGCCGCCCGCGCCGCCGCTCGCCTTCACGAGCTTCGCGAGGATCTCGTTCGCGTGCTTGCCCGCGGTCGTGCCTTTCGCCTCTTCGGAAACGCGCTTGGCAACGGTCAACGCCTCTTCGTCCTTGCCGAGCTGATGCAGTGCGTCGGCCTGGCTGCACTCCGCTTCCCACCCCGGACCCTGGACCGGCCGCTTGCCAAACTTCTTCCGCATCTCCTTTACGAACTGATCGCAGCCGACATAGTCCTTCCACTCGAGGAGCAGCTTCGCGTACTCGTCGTACGCTCCTTCGACCAGGTTCTGGAAGTGATCGAGGTTGGCTTCTTGTTCCGCGAGCACGGTCACGCCCTCGAAGGAGGTCTTCGCCCCGCGCAAATCGTCCTTGCTGCTGTTCTCGAGGCTGCGCTCCCCGAGACACTTCCCCTTGTAGATGAGCGCGTAGAACGCGACCGGGTCGGTTTCCGCGTCGAGATCCCACAGCAGGTTGTCGATGGCTTCGGCGCCGCGCTTCAGCGTGTTCTCGCGCTCGAGCGAACCGCGATCGTAGACCTGCGCTTGGAAGTAATAGTTGATCGCGCGATAGTACTTCGCCTTCTTCCACTGGTTTTCCGAGTCCGGGTTGGTCGTGCGGTCCTTCTCGAAGTGGTCGGCGATCGCATCGAGTTGCTTCCCGGCATTGTCGAGAGCCTGAAGCCCTTCGGATTGCAGAGACTTCTTCTGGCTCTTGTCGGTCATGTCCTTGATCTGTTCGGCGATCGTCTGCGCGATGAACTGCAAACAATCGGCATACTCGAAGACCGCCGACCAATACTGCGGGTTCGCCGCCTCGAGGCCCTTGATCGTATCGCCGTAGATCTTCACGGCTTCGCGGAGCTTGTCGACCTTCTTCTTGTCGTCGAGCTCCTTCTCCGCCGCTTGTCGCATGATCCCGGCCTGACCGAGGCGAGCCAACACCTTGTCCGCGGGCGTCGCGTTCGGCTTCGCGGCCATGTCCTTCAGGACCTGTTCGCCGAGGTCGAAATAGCCGCGCTTCGCGAGACCGATCGCGAACGTGTAATCCGACTCCCCGGCGCGCGCGACGGTGCTCCCGGCGAGGATCGCCAGCGCGAGACCCAACGAACGGATCCCGGCGCGCGGTCGGCGAGCGTTCGATTCGAGCGGAGACGTCGACGGGCGAAGGGATGCGGGAAAAAGCGCTCGCGGAATCATTCGGTCCTCCGTTTTCGAAGTGACGTAGGCCGGGTTTCGGCTGCCGCGCGACGCGAACGTCGATGCGCCGTTTGGAAAGCTCGAGGTTTCCGTTTCTCTTCTCGTTGTCTTTTCCGCGCGGCCCTCGGATGAGCCGCAGTTGACGAGGGTCATTATAGCGACGCCCCCCGGGGTGCCAAGCGCGCCGAGCGATGGTGCGGCACGTGCGGTCTTCTCTTTTCGCGGCGAGTCGGCAAACTATCGCCGCGTTTGCTTTCCCGCACCCGAGAGTCCGAGGAGGTCACGGAAACATGATCCCCGTCACAGTGACACGCCGGTCGTTCATCGTGTTGGCCGCAGCCCTGTCCCTGGCTGTCGGCTGCGGCCGAGAGTCGGCGGCTCCGTCCGAGACCGAACAGAAAAAGGACGAGCCGCCGCCGGTTCCGTTCCAGCAACGGCCGCCGCTCCCGGAAACGTTGCCGAAGAAGCCCGACAAGGAGCCCGATCACGTTTGGGTGCAGCACATCCTGATCTCCTTCGCCGGTCGCCTCCCGAAGGAGACGCGCACGAAGGAAGAAGCCAGGGAACTCGCCATCGAAGTCTTGGCGCGCGCGCGCGGAGGCGAGAATTTCGACCAGCTCGTGATGCGATACACGCAAGATCAACGGCCCGGAAAGTACTGGCTCGCGAACAAGGGCGTGCAGCCCGACAAGTCGAAGCAGGAATTCGTTCGAGACAAGATCAATCCGGCGCTGTCGATCGGCTTTTCCCTGTCGCCGGGAAACATCGACCTGGTGAACTTCGACCCCGACACGAACAACGCGGGCTACGACATCGTCAAGCGACTCCAGTGAGCCCTCTCGCCGCGTGACATCGAGTGTTCGATCGGCGCCGCCTCGCTCGATCCCCTGAGGCGGCGCCCATCGTTTCGTGAGCGGGATGCCTACTTCTTCTCGTTGCGGCGCTCGTTCGGCTTTCGATTCGCGTCCGTGCCGAAGACGCGGTCATATCGGTAGTAGACCTCGAGGCACATCGTGAGGAGCGCGGTCGAGTAGACGCGCCCGCCCTCTTCGCCCCAGCAATCGTCGGGATCCCACGACCCCGCCTCGTCGCCGTCTCGCCGCACCTTGTCGACGATGGCGGTCTGCATGGCCTTGTTCCATTCGATCCACTCGCGGCCACCGGCCTGGAACATGGCGAGCGTCCCGTAGTACCAGTAGTAGAAATCGAGCTTCGGCTTCTCCCACGTCGGGAGCCGCTTCGCCATGAGCCCGATGCCCTTCTTCACCTTGTCGCTCTTCGCGGGATCCTCGCCGAGGAGGATGCGGCAGAGCACGGCCGCCGCGGTCATCGCTTCCGAGTTCTCGCTCGGATACTCCTCCTGCTTCGCGGCGGTACGCACGGGCCCGTTGCCCTGCGCGGTGTATCCGGTCTTGCCGTAGGAATCGGTGACCTCGTCGATGAAGTTCAACGCATCGTGGAGATCGTTCGGGTTGACCTCGAGGCCCGCCATTCTCGCGGACTTCAGCGCCATCACCATCCACCCCGTGACCGACATGTCGTTCTCGCCGGGATGGACCCCGTAGCGCCAGGCCTTGTAGGGGTTCTTGCATTGACCGACGAAGTCGACCCCTTTCTGCGCCGGCCCCTTGAACAGCGTGTTTCCGGTGAGACCCCAAGCCTCCGCCATCGCGAGCGTGCAGATGGCGTGACCGTACGTGAAGTTCGGCGCGGTGCGGCCGCCAAAGCACCCCTCGGGGTCCTGGATGCGAACGAGGTAGCGCAGTCCCTTCTTCACCGTGTCGCGGTAGCGACCTGAATTGTCGGTGTATCCGGCGCCGAGGAACGCGAGCAGCGCGAGCCCCGACACTCCCGGATCGTAGAGTGCTCCGCCTTTGCCCGAGCATTGATTGAGCTGGCAGTTGACCATGAAGCCGTCCGCGTCCCACGAGCCGTCTTCGCTCTGGTGACGCGCGAGCCAGTCGAGTCCCCAGTTCGCGGCCTGGTCCGCGCGCTCGTGTCCCGGGGCGCGACCCGGTCCGCCGATGCGACCCTTCATCCCGCCGCCGTCGCCGCCGCCGGATCCGTAGCTGCCGAGGCCAACGCCGATGATGTCGTTGCCGCCGCCTTTGCCGTTGAACGCCGCGGCGGGATCGGGCGAGTCGCCGTTGCCTGCGTCACCCGGCTTGCCGCCGGTGCCGCCTCCGGTCGCGTCGGAGTCGGCGATGCCGGTCGGCTCGTCGATCGACGGATCACCGCGATCGTCGGGGCCGATCGCTGGATCGTCGACGACCACGAGCGGCGACGGCTCGTCGGGGATCTGCGGCAACTCGAACGGCACGACCGGCTCGACGGCGTCGTGCGTCATGCCGATGCGGACCCCTTCGTCGGAGACCGGAACGATCCTCTGCGCGCCCGTGACGAACGACGCGACGACGATCACGACGAGGTGAAGCACGATCGACGAGAGGAACCACGGCGTCTTCTTGACCTGCTGCAGCAAGACCTCCTGGAACGTCACGTCCGGCATGTGCCGTCGCGGTTCTGGCCCTACCGAGCTCGAGGTGCGAGCAGAGTGCGCCCCTCTCGATGGCGGGTGGAATGCCATGACCTTCTTCCCTTTCTTTTCGTCGGCGCCGGTACGTCTAGGTAGGAGGCGCCGTCTCGGTCACCGGGCTTCTGCGGCATTCTATCGGAGGATCGGCGGAAGAGCCAAAGGTCAAAAGGCTACGGCGACGCTTGCAGTCGTTCGCGATGAGTCGGCAAAAACAGCGGCGCCGGCTCATCCTCTCGGAAGGGCCGGCGCCGATCGTTCGTGATCGTTTGTCGGTGCGCTTACTTCTTCTCTTTGTCCTTCTCGCCCGCGTCGTGGCTGCCCGATTGCTTCCGCTCACCTGTCGTGCCGAACACGCGGTCGTAGCGGTAGTAGACCTCGAGGCACATCGTGAGGAGCGCGGTCGAGTAGATGCGTCCGCCCTCTTCACCCCAGCAGTCGTCGGGATCCCACGATCCCTTTTCGTCACCATCCTTGCGCATCTTGTCGATGATGGCGCCCTGCATGGCCTTGTTCCACTCGTTCCATTCGCTGCCGCCCGCCTGGTACATCGCCAGCGTGCCGTAGTACCAGTAGTAGAAGTCGAGCTTCGGCTTCTCCCAGACCGGGAGCTTCTTCACCATCAAGCCGACGCCCTTCTTCACCTTGTCGCTGGTCGTCGGGTCTTCGCCCATGAGAATGCGGCACAGCACCGCGGCCGCCGTCATGGCTTCCGAGTTGTCGCTCGGGAACTCTTCCTGCTTGCCCTCGGTGCGCACCGGCCCATTGCCCTGCATCGTATAGCCGGTCTTGCCGTAGGAGTCGGTGATCTCGTCGATGAAGTTCAGTGCATCCTTGAGATCGTTCGGGTTGTAATTGAGGCCCGCCATCTTCGCGGACTTCAGGGCCATCACCATCCATCCCGTGACCGACATGTCGTTCTCGCCCGGACGGATGCCGTAGCGCCAGGCCTTGTAGGGGTTCTTGCACTGCCCGATGAAGTCGACCCCTTTTTGCGCCGGCTCCTTGAAGAGCGTGCTGTTGGTGAGCCCGTATGCTTCCGCCATCGCGAGCGTGCAGATCGCGTGACCGTACGTGAAGTTGTTCGCGGAGCGACCGCCGAAGCAACCTTCGGGGTCTTGGATCTTCACGAGGTAGCGGAGACCCTTCTTCACCGTGTCCTTGAAGCGCCCCGAGTCGTGCGTGTAGCCGGCGCCGAGGAACGCGAGCAGCGCGAGGCCGGACACGCCCGCATCGTAGAGCGGCCCGCCCTTGCCCGAGCATTGGTTCGTCTTGCAGTTGACCATGAAGTCGTCCGAATCCCAGGAGCCGTCTTCGCTCTGGTGATTCGCGAGCCACTGGAGGCCCCACTCGACGGCTTGATCGGCGCGCTTGCCGCCGGCCGCGCGGCCTTTGCCGCCCTTGCGTCCGCGGAATCAGCCGCCGGCGCCGCCGCCGAATCCGTAGCTGCCGCTGCCGACGCCGATGACGTCGTTGCCGCCGCCCTTTCCGCTGAACGGGGCATCGGGAGACAGCGAGTCGCCCGCGCCCGAATCGCCGGCGCCGCCGCCTTCGCCGCCGCCCGTCGCATCGTCGTCGGCCGTGCCCGTGCTTTCCGCGATGTTCGCGTCGCCGACGCTATCCTCGGCGAGCGCCGGGTTCTCGGCGTCGACGAACTCCGGCTTCTGGTCCTCGACGACCGGCGGAGGCTTGATCTCTTCGACGTCCTCGACCACCTTCGACGACATCGCGACCTCGACGCCCTTGTCGGGCGCCGCGATGAGCTTTTCCTGGCCGACCATGAAGTTGGCGATCAGCAGGATGACGCCGTGAAGCAGGATCGAGCACAGGAACCATGGAGTCTTCTTGACCTGTTCGAGCAGGACTTCCTGGAACGTCAGGTCCTCCATGTGATGGTGGTGCTGCACGACGGGCGCAGCGGGTCGGGCCGACTGTGAAGGTCTGTCGGGCTGCCGGGTTGCCATGACCCTTTTCCCTTTCTTTTCTTCGGCGCGTGAAAGTTCGAGGTGCAGGACGCCGTTGCGATCTCTTTGGCTTTCGGGCTTTCACGGGATTCTAGCGAAGAACTCACGCGAAGACAAAAAAGAACTGACCCGCCGGGGCCGTCACGGACGCCTGGCGCGTCATTCGGGCTCACGGTAACCTATCGACGTCCTCGGACCCCCGGCTCAATGGGAACCACACACGACGGAGGCGCCAGAGTCGATGGCCAAGCTCATCATTTCGGACAAGGGGCGAGAAGTCCTCTACGAGATCATCGAGGACACCGTCGTCATCGGCGCCTCTCGCGAGTGCAACCTCCAAGTCCGAGATCCCAAGGCGGCGCACATCCACTGTCAGATTCGCCGCTCGTCGCGCGGCTGGAAGCTCGTGGATCTCGAAACGAAGGCCGGCACGATCGTGAACGGCAAGGTCGTCAACCAGCACGATCTCGCGAACGGCGACAAGATCCAGATCGGCGACGTCGTCATGCGCTTCGAGTTCGAGGGCGGACGCTCATCCCCGGTTGCCGCGGCAGCACCGTCGCGTCGCATGACGCCGGCCGCGCGTCCCACCGCGCGCGCACGCGCAACCGCGGGCCCCGCCGACGTCGACGAAGAGGAAGCGCCGGCATACGTGCGCGTCGACAAGTCCGGCACGCCGCCGATCGTCATCACGCTCATCATCGCGGGAGTCCTTTTGGCGAGCTTGCTCGGCTGGCTGATCTTCTCGAAGGAGGCCATTCCAAAGGACCGGCTCATGCTGCAGGACGCGCAGCGCGCCTACGCCGAAGGACGCCTTGCCGACGCCGAGTTCAAGCTGAACGAGCTCGACCGCTTCAAGGGGCTCACCGACGACGTGCGCCTCGAGGCGAACGCGATGCGGAAGAAGTTCGACAAGCACGGCGAAGAGGCAGCGAAGAACCTCGGCTTCAAGATGGCAACGAAGGAGAACGAAGAAGCCGTCACGCAGGGCAACGCGATCGTCGAGACCTACTACCACCTCCCCCTGAAGCCGAAGCGCGAGAAGATCGAGGAGCTTCGCCGTCGCATCACCGAGTACTCCGAAAAGTTCAAAGACCTCTCCCCCGACAACGTCGCCCGAGTCCAAAAAGTCCTCCCCCTCCTCGACAAGAAACTAGCAGAGATCGCCAAATCCTCCGAAGACGACGAATGACAACTGACGCATACGGAGCCTGGAACATTTTTCCCAGTTAGCCCGTCCGTCACACGGCACAACTGCACCGCACGCGGCCGGCGGCCGCCCCGCGGATCGAAGGAGTGAGCCCATGCGTACGGCGATGGTGGCATTTCTAGCGATCGGTTCCGCGTTGCTCGCCGCGCCTCAGGAAAAATCGCCGCCAAAGGCGCCAGCTTCGTTCGACACCCAGGTGGATGCCGAGCGCGTGTGCAACGACGAGGTGTTCGACGAGCAATTCCGAAACGCGAAAGAGCGGCTGTTCCAACAGCATCCCGCAGCCTGGGTCGCGATCGTCGGAGGCGAACTCCTCGAGACGTTCGACTCGATGTCCGCGTGCGTCGAGGCCGCGGATCACAAGCACCCGAACGCTCGGCACCGCTACCTCTTTCGCATCGGCGAAGAAGGCGACACACGGCTCCAAGGACCGGCTCCGATCGAACCGGAGCAGCCGCGCGATTGCATCGGGTGCGGATTCAAAGCGCTGTTTCGCCCCAGCGAGATGATTTCACCGTCGACTCAAACCCTCACTTGGACTCGAAACGGAAAATCGACGACGCGTCGATGGTTCAATGAGAACTACACCGAGATCGAAGTCGCCGATCCATTCGGCGCGAAGCCGAAGTCGATTCGAGTCGTCGACAGCGGGAGCTTCACCGGCGTCTTGGGATTGTGCCGCGAGACGGCTCGCGGGTTCGACCTCGCTCGATTCGAAATCCCCGGCCGAGCGTTCATCAAAGGGTCGATGACGGGCGACACGTTCGAATGCCGTCGCGCCCGCGCGCGCATCCGCGTCCCCGAGATCGACATCGACGAGGCAATCCCGGTGGTGATCTGGGAGGGAATCACGACGCTCGTGCGTTGAGACGCCCGAACGCGTGAGGAGTCGAGCGTGAAGACGATCCTGCTGGCGATCGCCATCCCGGGCGCGATCATTGCGCTACCGCGACAAGACGCGAAGCCTCCCGTCGACTCAGCCGTCGACGCCGAACGCGCGCAGAACGTCGCCGCGTACGAGACGGCCTATCTCTCGCAGAAGGAACTCCTCGTCGCGGATCACGTCGGCGAGTGGGCGGCAATCGTCGGCGGCGAGCTGCTCGCGCCGTTCCCGACGATGGCCGCATGCATCGACGCTGCCGACAAGAAACAGCCGAGGGCGCTCCATCGATTCGTCTTCCGCATCGGCGAGGAAGGCGACGTCCGATTCAAGAGCATCGCTGGGATCTGGCTCGGTCAACCGCGCAACGCGATCTCGCTGAACTTCGTCTTGGCCGATGAGCACCTCATCGTCGATTTCGCCGGGCCGGGCGCTGACATGACGTGGGGCCACGCAGGCAAGACGACGAAAGTTCACTGGGACGAAAAGAACTTCATCGAACTCGACCTCGCCGATCCCACGGGCACGAAGCGCGAAAGAGTGCCCTTGATTCTCAGCGGCAGGTTCAACGAAACGGTCGGGCTCGATCCGACCGTCGCCGCGAAGCTCGGCCTCGAGCGCTTCGAGATCCCCGGTCGCGGATTCTCGAAGGACATCTTGGTCGGCGGGCAGCCGTTCGAGTGCCGTCGGGCGCGCGTGCGAATCCACATGCCCGAGATCGACTACGACGAGACGTTCTCGATGGTGATCTTCCCACCGGCATCGTCCGCGAGTGGGAAATGATCGCAAGAATGAGCGCGCCCGGCGCCCTCATCGCCGCTCTCCTGCTCGGGCTACCGGTGCAAGAATCTCAGCCCACACGTCCCGCGCCGCCGGTCGCGGAAGCGGCGGCACAGCACTTCGACGGCATGAGCACCGCCGACTTCCTGTTTTGGCGTGAGAGGCTTTTCGCTGCGCACTCGGGAAAGTGGATCGCGATCGCGGACAGCTTGATGATTCCACCGCCCGAGCACTCGACCGTGAAGCCCTTCTCGACGTTCGACGAGTGCGTGAGAGCCGCCGCCGCCGCTCGGCCGAGCACATCGCTACGTCTTCCGCATCGGCGAAGAGGGCGAGATTCGCTACTCCATGTCGACGCCCATCTCGACCAACGCGATCGGCGGCGGCATCCTGAAACAGCTTCACGTCGACGCGTGGTCCGTCGTGAACGACCATCTCTCCTGGACGATCGCGGGCAAGACGCATCGATTCGCGACCGACGATGCCGATGGCCTTCGAGTCGACCTCGACGTGACAGACCCGGCCGGCGCGATCGCCTCCTCGGTGCGAGTCGTCGTCAGCGGCAGCTTCGACGGGATGCTCGTCCTCGAGCCCGACGCGGCCGCACGACTTCATCTCGAGCGCTTCGAGATCCCCGGAACCGCGGTCATCGACCGAGGCAGCCACCGCATCGAGTGCCGGCGAGCGCGCGTGCGCGTGAGGCTGCCGGACGTCGGGGTCGACGCGCTCGTGCCGGTCGCGATCTGGCCGCGATAGCACTCACCGCCCCACGGGTTTTCTTCGAGGGAATGCAACGCCCGGGTGCGAGTCTGCATCATGCGTCTCTCGCGCGCGTGTCGGGCGAAGGCCTCGCGCACCCCTTCGCGCGAGAAACGCGTCGCGACGAATCGCCGGCAGGCTTCGCATTTCTCCAAGAAAACGATTCGTCACGCATGCTCGGTTGAACGAGAGCAGCACCCATCGAGGCTCGTCCTCGTGCCGAGAAGCGAACGACGGGCGACGTCGCGTAACTGGGAAAAAGGATCCAGGCACCGTATGCGTCAGATGTCGGCGGCGGCGGCGTCAGAATTCCCACTCGAGGATGAGGCGGGCTTGGTCTTCGTTTTCGGGACGGTTGTTGAGAGGCCGTGGCTTCGCTCGTGCCGGAAGGGACGCGATTCGACTTCCGACTCGCCGACATTCGGCAAGTGCCAATCACGGCTGAGCGTGAGCCAAGCGCGGCGCCCGACGGGAACGCGACACCGTCGATGCGACGATCCCCTTCGATCGAGTGCGACGGCGGCGAGGGCGGGTGAGCGTCGCGCATGACGCGACACCGCCGCTAGGGCTTGCTCAGCAAGAGCACGCTGTTCAGGAACAGCCGCGTGAGGCCCTTCCAGAAAAGGCGGAACGTCGGGTCGTCGGCGTAGAGCACGACGTGGCCGCGGCCCATCGGGATCTCGACGAGGAAGGCCTTCTTCCCGATCTTCTCTTCGTTCTCCTTGCTGATGTAGCCGGAGACCTTCTCGGGAAGGAACGAGCCGACGTTGAACCCGACCTTGGTGAGGTTGAACGCCTGCGAGCCGGACTTGAGAACGTAGATGCGCTCGTCGTACCCGAACGCGAGCGGGTGCGCGGGGTCGAGATCGACGGCCAGGATCGTTCCCGGGACCTGCCGCTTTCGCGCCTCGGCCTCCTGCTCCTCGATCTTCATCCGCTCTTTCGGCTTCTTCTGCTCTTTCGGGGGTGCCGAAGCGGACGCCGCTGCACCGCCGCCGCTCGTCGAGTCATCGACCTTCTTCTCGTCGCCTCCAGTGGCCGGCGCGTCGGACTTCGAATCGGCCCCCTTTTCTTCTTTGTCGGCCATGCTGACGGGCGCGAGCTTGCTTTGTTCTTGCGTCGCCCAGAACGCTCCGCCACCCACGCCGACGAACGTGCCGCCGCGCTCGATCCAATCCTTGATTCGCTGCGTCGCGTCCTTGTCGATGGCCGGGCCGTAGCCGCCGCCGTCGTCGGGAAAGATCAACACGTTGTACTTGGAGAGATCGGCGTCGCCGATCGACCGCACTTGGATCGGCGTGAACGGGATGCCGTACTCCTGCTCGAGGAGGAACCAGATCGCGCCGTAGCTCGTGGAGCTCACGCCTTCGCCCATGGCGACCGCGATCTTCGGCAGCCGGAGCGGCGACACCTGCTCGGACCCGAGGTTGATCCCCTTTTCGGTGAGCCCCGTCTTCGCCGCGGTGACGACCAGGTGATTGTCCTTCGCGAGCTTGTCCATTCGCTGCCGCACGGCGGGCGGGTTGCCGGACGTCGGAACGACGATCGTCCCGCGCGCGAAGTCCTTGCCGTCGAGCGTGAACGTCTTCCCGGCGACGCGCGCGAGGAAACCCTCGGCGAGAAGTTGATAGAGCGCGCGCGGCGCGCCGTTCGTGTCCCATGGGATGAGGTAGTAAACGGCGCCGTCGGTTGCGCCGTCGACCTTTCCCTCGATGACCGGCCGCGCCTTCAGCGCTTCTTTCTCGACGGTCGTCGGCACCTCGGTCCAATACGCCTTGACGCCGTACGCGAGCGGCAGCGACCACGCCGAGATGTCGTAGAAGTAGAGCTTCGTCACCTCCGCTTCCGGTTCGAGCAGCGCCTTCGCGAGGCGCTTCGCCGGTTGCTTCATCGAAACGATGCACGTTCCCTCGGGGAACTTCTCGAGCTCCCACTTGTCGTTGAGGTAGCCGTGCAGCTTCTCGGCGACGAACGGTTGCTTCGCGCGCGACACCTCGACGCCCTGCGCCAGCAAGAGACCGACCAGCTCGGACGCCCGCTCGGGGTCCTTCCCCGGAACGATCAAGTACTCCTTGATCGATTCCTTCTCCCCCTCGTCGATGGCGCTCTTTCGAAAGTCATAGAAGTCGCGGAGCAGCTTCTCGCGGTTCGCGACCGCGGTGCGGATCGTGGCGAGGCTCGACGTGAAGTGATGCGCGACGCGATCGCGAAGCGTGAGCAGCGTGTCGTCGTCGCGCCGCACCGTGAGCCCGGCCGAGCTGTGCCCCGCCTGCTCGTACGTCATGCCGATCGCCCCGTGCAAGCTCGGCCACGAATCGCCGTAGCCCGGATAGTAGAGATCGAACGATTCCGCGGTGTAATAGGGCCAGCCGAACGCGTCGAACGCCTCTGCGTTCCCCTTTCCGAACACCTTCGCCCACTCGACGGTCTTCGGCGGGAAGTTCGTGTTGATCGGCGCTTCCGCGGGAAAGAAGAAGTACGTGCTGTTGTAACCCATCTCGTGATAGTCGACGTGGACCTGGGGCATCCATTGCAAGTACTGCGCGATTCGCGCGCGCGTTTCCTTCTGAGTGAGCCACGCCCAGTCGCGGTTCATGTCGAAGAGGAAGTGGTTGAAGCGACCGCCCGGCCACGGCTCGTCGTGCTCGGCCGACTGCGGATCGGGATTCGGCGACGCCCCGACGACCGAGTTGAACCAATTCACGTAGCGGTCGCGGCCGTCCGGGTTGAGGAGCGGATCGACGATGACGACGGCATCGGCGAGCAGCTTGGTGGTCGGCTCGTCGGTCCCGGCGGCAAGCTGATAGACGGCCTGCATTCCCGCTTCGGCGCTCGACGACTCGTTCCCGTGCACGCCGTAGGACAGCCACACGATGACCGGCGTCGACTTCACGAGATCGTCGACGGACTTCGGATCCGAGATCGTGCGCGGGTCGGCGAGCGAGAGGATGTTCTTGCGGATCGTCTCGAGCTTCGATTGATTCGCCTCGCTCGTGATGGCGAGCTGGAGCAGCGGCCGGCCTTCGTTCGTCTCTCCGATGCGCTGCAGCTTCACTCGCTTCGACGCGGCGGCCACTGCCTCGAGGTAGCTCACGATCCGCGCGTGAGGCGTGAACTTCTCGCCGAGCTCGTAGCCGAGGAACGCCTTCGGCGCAGGCACCGACGCGTCGTACGTGCCGTTCGGATAGAGCGGGGGCTGCTGAGCCGGCGCCGCCGCCGCAATCGCCAGTGCCAGCGCGATCGCGCCGATCCGACTTCCTGAGCGAGACATTCAGTGCCTTTCCGGACCGGACGGGCCGTGACCGGTCTTCATGGACGCAATGGAATTGACGACCGATTCGTAATCGACGCGAAGCGACTTCTTTTCCGACGTGCCGAGCGGCACGAGCGGCGGCCGCACGACGCCGTTGCCGATGCCGCGAAGCTCGAGGATCGCCTTCACCGCGCGAAGGCCGCCGTGCTTCTCGACGACGAGCCGTGCGCGCGACAGTGCTTTTTGGAGATCGTCCGGCTCGCCTCCCATCGCCGCCGATCCGACGACATGACGGACCAGCCCCGGAACGACGTTCGAGCAAACCGTGATCGCGCCCGCAGCGCCGCGCGCGACGCCGTCCTCGACGAGGTGGTCGTTCCCGACGAACACGCGCAGCTGCGAGTGCGCGGTGAACTCGAGGATCGAATCGATCTTCGTGCCCGAGTCCTTCACGCCGACGAAGTTCGAGTGCTGCACCAACTCCGCGAGCCCCTCGCGTCCGAGATCGACGCCCGACATCGCGACGAAGTGGTAGAGGAGCACGGGGAGCGGCGAGCGATCGAGGACGCGCCGATAGAAGTCGATGAAGCCCGCGCGCGGCGCCGCGCGGAAGTAAAAGGGTGGCATCACCAGCGCGGCACGCGCACCGCCGTCGGCCGCGGCTCTCGCCAGCTCGAGCACTTCGGGGAGGTTCGTCGCTGAGCAGTTGACGATCACCTCGAGCGAGCCGCGCTTCGACAACACGAATCGGATGACGTCGCGACGCTCGCTAAACGAGAGCGACGCGAATTCGCCCGTCGTCCCGAGCGACAGCACGCCATCGACGCCTTCGGCGCGAAGCCACGCGACGTGCGCCTCCAGCGCATCGAAGTCCACCTCGAGGTTCTGCGCATGGAACGGAGTCGGAAGAGGCGGATAGACCCCTCTCAGGTCAGCCATCGCTGCGATGCTCCTTCCTCGACAATCCTCTCTTCCGTGACATCCCGCGAGGCCCGATTCTATAGGCGTTCGCGGGCGATTCAACGGAGGGTCGGCGTTCCGTCGTGAAACACATCGGACGTCGTGCGTGCCGAGCTTGAGCTCGTCGTCACCGCCCCACATCGCAGCGCCGGCGCCACGGCTTCGCTTCGTCGGCGAGATCCGACGCCTCGAGGGTCACCGCGTAGAGGCACGCGAAGTCGCGGCTCGTCGTTCCCGCGCGCTCGAGGAGCCGACCGAGCGACAGCGCTTCTTTGGCGCGACCCTTCTCGACCAGCGTGCGAAGCACGGGCACGCACTTCTCTGCGATCTCGGCGGACTCGGCCGGACGATTGCCGATCGCCGCGTTCACCCACTCGCTGGCGATGCGCCACGCATCACCGTCGTCGTGCGACAGGGCGGCGACGGCAATGCCGTCCTGATAGGCCTGCCAATACGTCGGCTCGGAGCGACGCGCGTGCGCGAGGAGCTCGCGCGCGCTCTCGAGCGCTCCCTCGTCGCGCCGTGCGGCAGCGAGACCCGTGAGCGCACGCGGATTCTCGGGGAACGAAGCGACCGCGCGCGACCACAACGTCTCCGAGTTGCGCCACGCCGGCAGCACGAGCGCGAAGGCAACGCCGAAGAGAAGAGGCATGGCGACGCGCAGCACCCGCAACGTTCGGCTTTGTCGCTCGGGACGATGCGTGAACAGGACGGAAACGAGCACGATCGGCCCGATCGCCGGAAGGTAGAGGAATCGGTCCGCGAAGAGGATGTTGATGGGGTAGATCACGTTCGCGACCGGAAGGATCGTGATCGGAAACCAAAGGAAGAAGAGCGCGAGTGGGAGCCGTTTCACGAGGCCGATCACCCCGAGGAAGACGAAGCACGACAGCATGCCAACCGACCAGAGGAACCAGAAGTGCAGCGGCGACGTCGTGAGCGGAAGCTGGTAGTCGAACGTGAACACGCGCGGCGAGACGGGGATGAAGCATCGCTCGAGCGCTTCGCCGCACGCGGTCACTCCCGACAGAATCGACGTGGTCCACGATCCGCCCCACGGCTCGTGCCGTTGCATGGCTTGGTCCCCGAGCACGTGAGCGCGGAGCGCGAGGTATCCGATGAGCGTCGCCGCGTAGGCCGCGTAGAGCACGAGTCGACGACGCCCGAGGGGGGCGCGCTCTCGATCGCTGCGGTCGTGCAGGAGCACGATCGCCGGAAACGTCGCGGCCATCTCTTTCGCGAGCAGAGAGAGCGCGAAACACACGACGGCCCCGATGCCGAGAAGCGAGCGCTCGCGCGAGGCGCGGTGGAGGATCAGCGCCCCGAGAAAGAAGACGAGCATCAGGCCGTTGTCCCGGCTCGAGCACCATGCCACGGCCTCGATCGCCGCGGGATGGATGGCGAAGAGGATGCACGCGTAGAAGGCCGCGTCCTCCGTGCGCAACAGTCGCCGGAGCAGGACGAACAGGAGGAGCGTGGCAAGCGCGTGCAGGAAGACGTTTGCCGCGTGAAAGAACCACGGCGCCTTGCCGGCGAGCCGCGTGTCGAGCGCGAACGCGAACGTCCGCAGCGGCCGGTACGTCCCCGGGTAGCTCTCCGCGCCGGCGATGGTCGTGCGATCGAGGAGAATCTCTCCGATCGTCGCCGTCTCGAGCCGATGGTTTCGCACGATGAACGGGATGTCGTCGTAGACGAACCCGAACCAGAGAGTCGGCAGATATGGGATCACGGCAAAGACGAGAAGAATCGCCGGCAGTGTCAGCGCGCGCCGCATCAGCCTCGGCCGATCGCCGCGCGGCGGGATCGAAGAAGTTCGAGCGCACGCTCGGCGACGTCGTCGGGCCGAATCGCCTTCATGCAAAGCGGCAAGCGGCACGTCGAGGTCTTCGCGTTGGCGTTCGTGATGCACGGGCTGCAAGGAAGCGCCGCGTAGAACGCGACCGAGCCTGCAGACAAAGGACCGTAGAGGAGCGGCGTGTTCGGTCCGAAGAACGCGAAGACCGGCACCGCGAGCGCCGAAGCGAGGTGCAGCGGCCCCGTGTCGTTGGAGAAGACGAGCGCTGAGCGCTCGAGGAGCGCCGCGAGATCGAAGTACGACGTCTCGCCGGCGAGGCTCGTCGAGCGCTCCTCCATTCGCGAGCGCACGAGTTCGACGAGGTCGCGCTCACCGTGCGATCCGGTGAAGACGACGCGCGCGTCCGCCGCGCGAACGAGCCGGTCCGCGAGTTGCGCGACGTGCTCGAGCGGCCAACGGCGGCCCGGGAAGTTGTCGCCCGATCCTGGATGGAAGACGAGGAGAGGACCGTCGCCCTCCGGCAGCCGCCGGGCGATCGCCTCGCGAGCGGCCTCGGGCACGGCTGGTCTCTCCGTCGCGTAGCGGAAGTCGGTCACGCCCGCTGCGCGAACGAGATCGCCGAAGATCTCCGACATGTGTCGCTCTTCTCGATAA
>JACOTG010000109.1 GCA_016178505.1 Planctomycetota bacterium | reverse complement strand
CTCGTCGCCGTGATCGTCGTCTCGCGCGAGTCGACGTCGCCGTCGCCACCGAACGTGGAATCGCCGATCGACGAGACGTCGCGCGCCGATCCGCAAGCGCTCGCCGAATCGCCGCCGGCGACCACGACCGCCGAAGCCGCACTGGCGACGCCCGCGCCCGCCGCGCTCACGCCGACTCACGTGCTTCGCGGCCAGCTCCTGAACTTCGACGCGAGCGAGCCCGGTTTGGCGTTCGTGACGGCGACCGCCGTCGGCGGCGACGCGAGCGGCCAATCGCTCGAAGGCCCCGTGGGCCGCGACGGCGCGTTCGCGCTCGACGTGACGGTGTTCTTCGCATCCGGCCGACCGCCGGGGGCGCTCGAGGTGAGCGCCAACCATCCGAGCTATCTCGTCGCCACCGCGCGCGTCGACGCCGGCGCCGGCGAGCGCGAGGGCCCGAGCACGATCGTCCACCGCGTGCAGTTCACTCTCGAACTCTCGAAGTGCGTGCGCGGCTACGTCCTCTTCGACGGCGATTCCGGAATGACTAATAGCGGACATCCCGTGCCGCGCACCATCGTCGCCTACCGGATGGTCGGCAATGAGCCGCTCGGGACGGAGGTTGCGCGCGCGCAGACGGAGGAGGACGGGGTCTATCGCCTTCGAATCCGCGACGCAGGAAAGTGCCTGCTCGTCGCGTCGGCGCCGCGATTCCGCGCGAGCTTTGACACGGTCGACGTCCCTGCGACGGGCGACGTCTGGGCGCGCGCGATCTCGATCCCCGTCGGCGAAACCATCAAGGGACACTTCACGTTGCCGAACGGCGAGGTGATCGCCGGCGCGAAGATCACCGCGACGCTCATCGCGGACGGCAGTCCACTCGGCGACGAGTTTCTGCGCATCGAGGACCGCATCGTCGTGCGCGCCGTGTCGACCACCGTCGATTACGGAACGGGAGAGTATCGCCTGGAGGGACTCGAGCCGGGCAAGTGGCGCGTGTCTGTCCGGGAGATCCCCGGCGCACATCCGAGCCTCTTCGACGACGAGACGTACGTTCGCGTCGTCGAAGCCCCGGCGAGCGGCATCGACTTCACGCTGAGCGCCGCAGTGCTGACCATTCAGGTGAGCGGCGGCGATCGACGCGTCGACCGCGCGGCGGTCACGCTCGCGCGAAACGGAACCTCGGCTTCCTATTCGACGGGGTGGGGCGATGAAGTTTCGGTGGTCGTGGTGCCCCAGACGACGTACCAGGTTCACGTCGCGCGGCAGGGCTTCAAGGCCAGCGACGATCGAGCCGACACGCCGCAGGTTGGCGAGCGCCGCACCGTATCGATCACGCTCGAGCCGATTCACGCGGGGCGCGGTCTCGTGGTCACGCTGTGCCCACCGCCCGACACCGCAGTTCGCACGGCGGAGCTTCGACTGTGGACGTCGCCCGTGAACGGCGAGCCGATGGCTCGAGTGCGCGCCGATCGCGGCGCGACGCGCATCGCCGTTTCCGATCTCGAGTGCGGGACGTACTGGGTCGTCGTGCGCGCGGCAGGCGATCGAGGCGAGGCGTTCGTGGATGCGGGTCGACTCGTCTCGATCACGCCGGACGGAGACTGCGAGACCACGCTCGACCTCGCGGTCGGTGGGCGCATCCGAGTGGCGGCGAAGGATCGAGCCGGGCATTCCGCCGTCGCACGAATTCGCGTTCGCGACGCGAACGATCGGCTCGTCGAGGACGCGTTCGCCGAGCGGCCGTCCGTCTTCGATCAGAAGCTCCGTGGACTGCGAAGCGAAACTCTGGAGCGCGCGCTACCTGCTGGTCGATATGTCATCGACGCTTTGCGCGAGGGCTTTCCGACGGAGTCCACGACGACGTTCGTCGAGACCGGTCGAACCACGGACGTCGTGCTCGTCCTGAGCACGAGCCGTTGATCCGTCGTTGGAAATCCTCGCGTCCGGCGGCACCGGGTCTTTGACTTGGCGGGAGGGCGGGTGCGAGAATCCCGCGACACATGAGCGGCGTGCAAACCTGGCGAGTCCTCTCGCGGCGCTATTGAGGCCCCATTGATGCTTCGAAGATCCACCGTCGTTGGAATCCTCTGCCTTTGCTTCGTGCTCGCTTCGGTCGCCCTCGCGGCGCCGGCGAGAAAGCGCGTCATCGTTCTCGGGTTCGACGGCGTCGACGCCGGCCTGTGCGAAAAGTACCTGGCCGAGGGCCGCCTCCCGAACCTCCAGAAGCTTCGCGACCATGGCACGTTCATGCCGCTTGCGACGACGAACCCGGCGCAGTCTCCCGTCGCGTGGGCCGCGCTCACGACCGGCAGCAACCCGGGCAAGACGAACATCTACGACTTCCTCGAGTCGAAGCGCGTGGCGAACGTGCCGCCGCAGCCCGACCTCGCCATGGTCTATCCGTCGACGCAACATGCGCTCGACAACGACAACGTGCGTCGTTTGCTGTTCGGTCGCATCGGAGCCGTCCTCATCGGGGCGATCGTCCTCGGATTCCTGCTCAAGATCTTTCGCGTTCGCTGGCTCTACTCCGTGGGGATTCCCGCGGTGCTCCTCGGCGTCGTGCTTTCGGTCGGCTACGTTCTCGTGAAGCGCTTCCTTCCCGAGGACGTCCCGATGGGCATCAACACGCGGCACGGCTCGCCCTTCTGGAGCGTCATCGGACGCCAAGGCCTGCGCGCGACGGTGCTCGAGGCGCCGGTGTCGTTCCCGCCCGATAAAGTCGACGGGGTTCGCATGCTCTCGGGCCTCGGCGTACCCGACGTGGCGAAGACGTGGGGGTTCTGGAGCTACTTCACCTCGGATCCGAAGGCGCCGCTCACATCGGAAACCGGCGGATGGATCTATCCACTTCGCCCAAGGGACGGCAAGGCGACCGTGTTTGCACACGGCCCCGAAGACATCTTCACGAAGGATCGCGTCGCGGCGCTCGTCGAGAAGAGCCGGACCGCGACGACTCGCAAGGAGCAGATTCCGATCGAGCGCGAACTCGAAAACGTCTTGACCGCGTGGTTCGACCCGATGGTCGACATGGTGAACGCGTGCGATCTCGAAGAGGACTTCCGAAGCCGATCCGCCGGCGATCTCGTGCGGGATCGCGAGACGCTTCGCGTGCTCGGATCGGGCGATGCAGTAAAGGCGATGGACTTCCCTCAGATCTTCGTTCCCATGCGCTTCGAGATCGACGCCGCCGCACACGCGATGAACGTCATCGTGCAAGGGAAGACGACGCCGGTGAAGCTCGGCGAGTGGAGCCAGGACTGGATCACGATCGACTACCGCATGAACCCGATGCTCCACGTGGTCGGCATGGCGAAGGTCTACCTGCAGCAGCTCGAGCCCTACGTCGAGGTCGTCATGACCCCGATCCAATTCCATCCGGGCGAGCTGCCGCCGATCGTGGACCTCTCGTATCCCCACGACTTCTCGAGCGAGCTGTGCGACGAAGTGGAGGGCCCGTTCGAAACGCTCGGCTGGGCGACGATGACGAACCCGGCGAAGGACGACCGCCTCGACGACGACGGCTTCATCAGCCAAACGTGGGGCGTCTACCACACGGTCGAGAAGCTCTCGCTCGCGGAGCTGGACAAGCGCGATTGGGATGCGTTCTTCACGCTGTTCGCGGTGACCGACCGCATGCAGCACATCATGTTTCGCATGATCGATCCCAAGAACCCGCTGTATAAACCGGAGCTGGCGAAGAAGTACGGCGACGAAATCCAGAAGATGTACCAGGGCATGGACACGTTCGTCGGGCAGGTCGCGGATCGGTTCGTCGACGAGGACACGCTGCTGCTCGTCGTCTCGGACCACGGGTTCAAATCGTTTCGCCGCGGCGTGAACCTGAACACGTGGCTCCGGGATGCGGGCTACCTGTTTGGCGGCTCCAGCCAAGCGCAGAACATCGGCCAGCTGCAGAAGGGCGCCGCGGGATTCAACAACGTGAATTGGCAGCAGACGAAGGCCTACGCGCTCGGCCTCGGCGGGATCTACATCAATCGCGCGAGCCATCAAGGCATCGGCATCGTCCAGAACAATGCCTACGACGCGCTCTGCGACGAGATTGTCGCCAAATTGCGGGCGCTGAAGGACGACGACGGTACGCCCGTCGTGAAGGACGTCTACAAGCAGAAGGACATCTATCACGGGGACCAACTTGCGCGGGCGCCCGACCTCGTCGTCGGATTCCAGGAGGGGTACCGCGTCTCGTGGCAATCGACGCTCGGCAACATCTCCGAGAAGATCATCGAGGACAACAACCAGCGCTGGAGCGGCGACCACTGCTCGATCGATCCCTCGCTCGTTCCCGGGATCCTCTTCTCGAATCGGAAGCTCCAAGCGGACGCCGCGAGCGTCATCGACATCGCGCCGACCATCTGTTCGCACCTGGGAATCGCGCCGGATCCGAACTGGGACGGCCACGCGCTCCTCGGTGGGCACTGAGCGAGCAACGAGGATGCTCGATGCGGCACATCCGTCCGGCGACGCTCACCCGGGGAGGATTCAACGGGTGACGGATCTGGAACGGTTCCTCGAAGCGTCGCGCGCTTCCGTCGACGCCGCGCTCGGAGCCACGCTGCCGAGCGAGACGGAGCCGCCGGAGGTCGTCCATCGCGCCATGCGCTACGCGGTGCTCGGCGCCGGCAAGCGCATTCGGCCGGCGCTCGCGTTCGCGACGGGGCGCGCGCTCGGCGTGCGCACGCCCATGACCGAACGTCGCTTCACGACGTTCGCCGCGGCGATCGAGTGCATCCACGCGTGCTCGCTCGTGCTCGACGATCTCCCGTGCATGGACGACGCGACGCTTCGGCGTGGCCGAGACACGTGCCACCGCGTCTTCGGCGAAGCGCACGCGATCCTCGCCGCGGATGCGCTCCTCATGCTCGGCTTCGACCTCGTGGCGCAGGCCGGCGACGCGGCGGCGATTGGCCGCCGCGACCTCGTCGAGCTGATCCGGCTCGCGGCGCAAACCGTCGGATCATCGGGGATGATCGGCGGGCAATCGCTCGACCTCGTGACGCGCGGCGCCGCGGACCTCGGGTCGACCGAGCGCATCCACCGGCAGAAGACGGGCGTGCTCTTCCAGTTTGCGACGCGCGGCACCGCGATCTTGTGCAAGGCCAACGACGCGGAGACCGCCGCACTGTCCGCGTACGCGAAGAACGTGGGCCTCGCTTTCCAGATCACCGACGACCTCCTCGACTTCGAAGGCACCACCGCGAAGACCGGCAAGGACGTCGGGCGCGACGCGGCGAAGCCGAACTTCGTCGCGCTCTGCGGAGCGGCGCAAGCTCACGCGATCGTGCACGAACTCCTGTCGACCGCGAAGGCGTCGCTCGCGATCTTCGATTCCCGCGCGCGCATGCTCCACGACATCGCCGATCGCGTCGAGGCGCGCGAATCGTGACGGACGAGACGCCGAAGAAAGACGGCAGCGGCGCGCCCGACGCGGACTCCGTGCGCCGCGAACTTCGAGACCTCGGGTATCTGCAGAACCCGCTCGAGTCGTTCGTCGCCGGCCGCATCACGGGGACGACCGGGCTCATTCGCACGGCCGTCCTCGTGGGCACGCGCGTCGGCGCCATTGGCGGCCTCTTGCTCGGGCTCCTCGCGGCGGCCGGCCTCCTCTTACTCCAGCCCGATCTCCTTCGCGTTCCGCTCGACGCGGTGATCGTCACGGTGAACGTCGTCGTGATCTTCGCCATCGTGTCGATGGGCGTCGGGATCGTGGGCGTGATCGTGCTCCTCCTCGTGCATCGCGCGACGCGGCGCTTCGTCGGGCTCACGCGCGCGACCGCGCAAGGCTCTGGAATCGTGGCGGGCGTGCTCGCGTTCGTGTACCTCGCGCTCCTCTATCGAAAGCTTGCCGTCGATCTTCCGCCCGTGGTGCCGGTCGCCGCCGCGCTGCTCGTGCTCGTCGCAAGCCTCGTCTTCGGGCGCATGATCGCGGCCGGAGCGTACGTGTTTCTCGTTCGCCTCGCCGGCGGACGTCCGAGCCCGTCCGAGCGAAGAGCGGGAGTGCTCGTGGCGGTGCTGTCCGTGCTCGGGGTCGCGGGTTTCTTCCTTTATCTCGGCGTGACCGCGCCGCGCGACGTCGACGAGCCGCCGAGCGACCGCGTCGAGGTTCGCGCCACGGGCGAGCGCATTCTCATCGTCGCCGTCGACGGACCGACGACCGAGTTCGCACGCGCGAGCGTCGAGTCGGACCGGCTGCCGAACGTCCGTCGCCTGCTGCAAAGCGGCTCGTCCGGCGTGCTCGATGCGGAAGACGACGACATCGCGCCGTCGTTCTGGACCAGCGTCGCCACGGGCCGCACGTCGGCCGAGCATGGCGTGCGGCGGTACTCGGACCGGAAGATCCTCGGCATGAAATCGACGATCGTCGCGCCGGAAACGGTCGGTTTCCACGAACTCCTCGATGCGCTCGTGCCGCGCCTTCCGCTGACGCGAGAGGTGCCGCTCGGGACGCTCGGCGGTGGACCGCGCACGATCTTCGACGTGGCAGGGGAGTCCGGCCTGCCGGTCGGCGTCGTGAATTGGCGGCGGTCGTGGCCGGCGGCGGAGCTGCCCGGCTTCGTCGTGTCGGACGTGACGTACTTCTCGATCCTCAAGCGGCGGGCGTCGGCGGCGGGTGCGGGCTCGAGCGTCGACACGTACCCGGCGAGCCTCCTCGCCGAGGTCGAACCGCTGGCGCACGACCCGGCCTCGTTCGATCTCGCCGGGATCGAAGACGTGAGCGGGCAGCGGCTCTTCGGCGGCGGCGACCTTTCGGATCCGCGCCGAGAAAACGTTTCGAAGTCCGTGTGCGTCGACGAGTTCGCATGCGCCACCGCGCTGCGCGTGCTCGGGTCGCGGAAGCCCGACCTCGTCGCCGTCTACATGCCCGGCTTCGCGCTGCTGCAGCACGCGATCCTTCCGCTCTCGCTCTCGTCGGCCTCCGATCTTCGAGCCGCGGCGGAAACGATGGAGGCGTACGAGCGCTTCGTCGACGATCGCCTCGGTCGCTTGCAGGCGGCGATGGGCGCGGGCTCGACCGTTCTCTTGCTCACGTTTCCGGACGCGAAGGAGCACGACGGCTTGCTCCTTCTCTCGGGGCCGGCGGCGCGGCGAGGGACGACGTGCGGGCCAGCAACGGCACTCGACGTGGCGCCGACTTGTCTCGCGCTGCTCGGCCTTCCCGCCAGTGGCGAGATGAAGGGGCGAGTGATTCAGGAGGCGCTCACGCCGGAGTTCGTGAAGGCGAACCCCGAGCGACGCATCCGGAGCTTCGGCGCGAAGCCGCGGCGGAAGCTGCCGCCGGGCGTTTCCGACGAAAACCTCGGATTCGACCGCATGAAAGCGGTGGGATACGTGAGGTGATGAGCTTCGAGAATCGGCGACAGTGGATCCACTTCGCGATGGTGGCATTCTGCCTGCTGCTTCGGTGGCTCAGCCCGTGGCAGGCGGCGGGGATGGCGGCGACGGCGGTCGTTTTCAACTTCTTCGTGCTGCCGCTCCTGAAAGTGGGCCGCGACATCGCGCGCGACAGCGAGCCGTTCCTCTCGGGGCTGAAGTTCTATCCCGTTGCCGTGCTGCTCGTGATCGTGCTCTTCCCGCTGCCCATCGCGGCGGCATCGTGGGGCATCCTCGCCGCGGGCGACTGCTTCTCGAACCTTGCGGGGCGCGCGTGGGGACGAACGAAGCTTCCGTGGAACTCGAAGAAGAGCGTCGTCGGCAGCGTCGCGTTCGTGCTGACTGCATTTCCGGCGGCGTGGTTCTTCGGATGGTGGACGTCGCTGGGCCATCCGGAGTTCGGCTACACCACGGCTCAGCTCGGAACGCTCGCGGCCGGGGGCGCCATCGCCGGCGCGATCGTCGAGAGCCTGGACGTCCGCATCGACGACAACTTGTCCGTCACGCTCGCGAGCGCTCTGGTGATGCTGGGTCAGGTGTTCTGGCATGTGGACTGATCTTCTGATCGCGCTCGGCGTGAACGTCGTGATCGCCGGCATTGCGCTGGCCTCGAAAACGGTGAGCCGGTCCGGCGCTCTCGCCGGGCTCGTCGTTGGGACGCTCGTGT
>JACOTG010000081.1 GCA_016178505.1 Planctomycetota bacterium | reverse complement strand
TGCATCGGGCACGTGTACACCGCGCTCGTCGTCGATGTGGGCTTCGGAGCCGGAACGTCGACGCCGTCGGCTCGAAGATCGTCGCGGGTCGCCACCGTCGAGACGCTTCCGGCGGGATGCTGGAACCAACCGGGGTCGTCGGTGCCGGCGACGTTCTCGCGCACTTTCAGGATCGTGAACATGCCGCCCATCGTGATGACGTCGAAGGGACCGCGGCCACCGACCATCGGAATGCTGTTCTTCGGAACCGACATGCCCATCTCGGCCATGTCTCCCATTCCGGCTTGACCCATCGTCATGTAGCCCGGCAACAGTCGGCGCACGCTCTCGTCCAGCGCGCCCGCATCGACGCCGATCATGTTGGGAATGTTGTGGCCCATTTGGTTCATCACGTGATGGGTCATGTGACAGTGCATGGCCCAGTCCCCCGGCACGTCGGCGACGAACTCGACGGTGCGCGTACTCCCGGTCGGGACGAGCACCGTCGTCTCGGGCCAACGCGCGGATTCGGGGAGCTCGCCGCCGTCGGTCTCGACGATCAGGAATCGATAGCCGTGCAAGTGGATCGGGTGATGGTCCATGGCGCTCAGGTTGCCGATCCGGATGCGCACGCGCTCGCCGACCTTCGCAACGAGCGGTTGCGTCCCCGGAAAGCAGCGCGCATTCATCGTGAGCAGGTTGAAGTCGGTCATCTCGTTCGGGTCCGGCCGATACGTGCCGGGACGGATCCGCCATTCACTGAGCATCATCGCGTAATCGCGATCCGCTTTCGGGCGCGTCGGCTTTCGCGGATGGACGACGATGAGTCCCAGTAGTCCCATCGCCATCTGCGTCATCTCGTCGTGATGCGAGTGGTACATGAACGTGCCGTGCTGTCGAAACGTCCACTCGTACTTGAACGTCTCGCCGGGCTGAATGGCGCGCTGCGTCAAGCCTCCGACGCCGTCCATGCCGTTCGGCAGGAAGACGCCGTGCCAGTGGACCGTCGTCGGCGCGAGCAGGCGGTTGGTGACGTAGACGCGAACGCGATCACCCTCGAGCGCTTCGATCGTCGGCCCGTGGACTCGACCGTTGTAGCCCCAACACTCGGCTTCCAGCCCGGGGGCGAACTCGTGCCTCACCGGCTCGACGATCAAGTGGTAGACCTTCACGCCGTTCACGAGCTTCCACGGCAGCGTGGCGCCGTTCGGAGTGACGACGGGCACGTAGTCCTTTCCCGGTTCGCCCGGCGAGTCGCTCGACGCGCTCGCCGGCTCCGCTGACGGCGAAGCCGCCGCAAACGCAGTCCGTCCGTCGAGCACGGCCGCTCCGGCGAGGGCCGCAGCGCTCGACGCAATCATTTCCCGCCTGCTGACCGTCAGCTTTCGTCGAGTCATGAGCGTTTCTCCGATTCCTTCGACTGTGGTGCCTCGAGATGGCCGCCAACGGCGCGCTCCAGCTCCGCCCGCGCCCGCCAATAGTCACCGAGCGCTTCGATGTAGCGCTGCCCTGCGTCGATCTCCGACTGTTTGGCCTGGAGGAGTTGAAAAACTCCCGACTGCATCGCGTTGTACTGGAGTTGGGTTTCCTCGACGATGTGCGCTCGAAGCGGCAGAACCACGCGTCGGTAGTACTCGGAGCGACGACGTGCGGCGACGAGCTGGTTATGCCGCATGCGTACCTGCGAGCGAATCTCGATCGCGAGCGCCGCGAATCGCTCTTCCGTTTGGCGGAGCATCGATCGGGCGTGGCTGCGCGCGGCTTGTCCTTGGTCGAAGATCGGCACCGGAATGTCGACCGACGGTCCAACGGTGTTCAGCCCGTCCGGTTCGCGCTCGCTGTGTATTCCGATGAAGGCCTCCGGCATGAGGGGTGTCCATTTCGCGATTCCGAGGCTTTGCGCGGTCGCTTCGACCTCGCGTCTCGCTGCCGCGAGGTCCAGTCTCCTCGAGATCGCCAGCGACTCGAGGCCGGCTCGCGGCACTTCGTCCGGCGGGATCTCGGGTAGGCGACCTGCGATCCTCCACTGTGTGGCGCTTCCCCACAGTCCCATGAGCACATTCAACGACTCGCGGTCGTCGAGTACCGCGGTCTCGGCATCGGCGAGGTCGAGCTTCGATTGATGGAAAAGCGCTTCCTCGTTTGCGAGGTCGAGGTCGGTGACGTTGCCGGCGGCGTGCAGTCGCGTCGCGGCATCGCGCGACGCTGCGGCCGCATCGACGACCGAGCGCCGCATTTCGACCAACTGTTGGCTCGCTTGCAACCGAAAGAACGCGACCTTCACCTCGGCCGCGAGGTCGAGAACGGCATTTGCGACTCGGAGCTTCGATTCCTCGAAGCGCGCGCCGGCCTGTCGCTTTCGAAGCGGCAACAGGAACAGGTCGAGGAAATCCTGAAACAGATCGAGCTCGAGCGGCGCGACCGGTCGCTCGGGAAAGCGAATCTCGACGTGGAACCGGGGATTCTTCAACAGTCCCGCTTGAACGAGGTCGGCTTGAGCAACGCCGAGATCCTCGTAGATAGCCTGGAGATTTCGGTTCTCGAGGAGCGCAACCTGCACGACGTCATCGACGGACAGCTCGTTGTCGAGAAGAGAGCGCACGGCCGCGGCGGCTTCCGCATCCGCGGCCGTACCTTGGTTCCAGTGGACGCGCAGGCCCGTTCGCTCGGCAACCGATTTCTCGACGTCTCCAAATCCCGCGTCCTTTGGGACGCTCGCGCAGCCGGCGACGATGGCGACGACCGTGACCATGGCGACCGTGATCTTCATTTCGGCCTCGCGTCGTCGGGACTCTTCGGGGTCCGCTCGAACGAAAGTGTCGACGACTCCGGGGGCGCCGGAGCCTCCGACGCCGCCGGATTCGCCGGATGGTCCGGCGGCAGCTCGACGATCGTCGGCGGGGTCGCGCAGCCCGCCAGCGCGAGCGACGCGGCGATGGACAACAGTCGTGCGCGTTTCATGATTCGCCTACTTCGCCGGAGCGGCGGCGTCGAGCTTCGCGAGGAACTTCCGAGGGTTCGCGCGAAGATCACGGATGCAGTCGCTGCAGCACAAACGGACCAGCCGATTGCCGATGACGACGTCCACCGGCTTGCCCATCTCGCCGCCGAGCTTGTCGCCGGAGACGACGCAGGTTCCGAGCGGATAGCCCGGCTTCTGCTTCGCGATCACGGCTTCGTCGAGCTTCGCGAGGAACGTCGCGGGGTCCTTCTCGAACTTCGGCTTGCAGCCTCCGCAGCAGAATCGGACGAGACGATTCCCGACGACGACGTCCACCGGCTTGCCCATGCCGCCGAGCTTCGCGCTAGACACCGGGCACGTGTCGAGCGGGTAGAACGGCAGTTGCTGTTGCGTGAGTTTCTCGTCGATCGCGGCGCGGTACTTCGCCGGATCGGCCTTGAACGCGTCCGCGTTCGCTTGCGAGGCGAAGCGCAGCTCGCGGCCTTCGGCCTGCACGATGACCGGATTTTCGCCAAGCTTCTCGCCGGATACGGGGTCGATGTCGAGAAGGTAGGGATCACCGGACGTCGACGCGAGCGCGGCGACGAAGAAAAAGAGCGAAGCGAAGCGAGTGGTTGCAAACACGTAAATTCCTCCTGAAGAAAGTGCGTGAGACCGTGGTGAATCGACGACGCGGCGAAGTGCGGGGAAGTCTAGATCCGAAGTGTCGAGTGCAGGATGAAGAGCGGCGACGACGAGTGCGGCGCACCGCGCGTCCGCACGACGGCGACGATGCTCGGCAGGACGACTCCCAGTGTCGCAGTCGATGCGACGACATCGACGCCAGCCACCGTCGGATCCGACGGCCTCGGAGACGCGGAGACGATCGCGGGCTCGCCGATCTCGCAGGGACACGCGTCGCGGTGCGTCATGAGAGTCGGGGAGGTCGACGTCGGTGCATTGGCACCGCAACAGCACGCTGCGTGCTCCGCCGTTCGATCGGCGCCACAATGTGACGTTGCGCCGAGGAGACAGCAGCGATGCGGAATCTCACCGAAAATGAATAGCGCGACGAGAACGGCCGGGAGAGCGCGGTCGAACAGGAGTCTCAGTACTCGGGGCGACATGGCTAGAGACTCTACCCTGTGCGGCTTCGCCGGCGCAAGGCACGCGCGCGGATCGACGAGGGACGTCGGCAAACCCCTCGTCGGGAGAGTGTGCTGGCCGCATTCGCACATTCGATGGAGGCGTCCGTGAAGGCGAGAGACCTCCCGCGTTCGGTCGTCGGAGTCATCGCATTGTTCGGTGCGCCGATCGCGAAGGCATCGAAGGGAGCGAGCATCGCGGAGTGATCGTGACGGCCGCTCAATCGTCCGCCCGCGCAGCATGGCGGCGAGGCCGTCCCCGCGAAGCGCGTCGTCGCCGTGCTGCAAGGATGGGACGCGATCGCCGTGCAGATCGACGAGCAGCGCTCGGCCTGCCACGCTCTCGGGACGAGCGGCCATCTCGTCGCGCTCACACGCATCGATCAGTCCTGGGAGCCGCGCATCGTGCGCATCCCGCCGAGAGCGCCCACCCCCGGTGAACCTCGCTGATCGGGACTCCTCCGGCCGTCTCGACGACGAGAAACTGACAGACGCGAAGAAAAAGTCCACGATTCAGGCACGGCACTTGCCATCTACACCCTCGTGCACACTGTTCGCAATCGAGCGATTTCCAGGATTGCCGATCGGGTGACCGCTCAGAACTCAATGAGGAGGTGTCTTGTGAAAACGATTCTCTACAGTGCTCTCGCTCTCGCCTTCGTCCTCGCCGGATCTGCGTGCGATTCCAGCACGACACGTGGTTCGTTGGGCAAGAAGCTGTCGCTGACCAAACCGTCGAATCAGACGCTGAAGCGCGGCGAAGTCAATGAAATCGCCATTTCGATCAGCCGAGAGAACATCGACGGCCCCGTGAAGGTGAAGTTCGACAGGCTTCCCAAGGGCGTGGAAGTCGTCGAGGCAAAGGAGATCCCGGCCGATCAGACTCGCGCGGTGTACACGCTGCACGCCGCCAACGATGCC
>JACOTG010000091.1 GCA_016178505.1 Planctomycetota bacterium | reverse complement strand
GTGGTCGTTTCCCTGCGGCGGTAAATGGGGTGCACGCGGCGGTCAGGACCGGCGGAGTGGTCGTTTCCCTGCGGCGGTAAATGGGGTGCACGCGGCGGTCAGGACCGGCGGAGTGGTCGTTTCCCTGCGGCGGTAAATGGGGTAATGTACTCGCGCCGACGGCAGCGGTGCGAATGCCCTCGGCGGAGATGGGTCGTCTCTTCTCTGCGGCTCGACCGCGTCCGAAGTGATCGCGGTCAAACGGAGCGTCATGCGACACGCCTTCGGCATCAGCGTCGTTGGATTCTCGCTGTGCGCGGCGACGGCGCTCGCGTGGGACGGTGAGGGTCATCGCATCGTCACGACGCTCGCGCTCGACGCGCTGCCAAAGGAAGCGCCCGCGTGGATGCGCGACCCCGCGTTCGTTTCGCGAGTCGCGTGGGAGAGCAACGAGCCCGACCGCTGGCGCGGGACGTCGATCGTCCCGATGGCGCACGAGAACAGCCCCGATCACTACATCGACGTCGAGTATCTCGAGCCGCTCGGTCTGTCGCTCGAAACGCTGCCGCCGTTCCGCTACGAGTACCTGAAAGCGATGGTGCTCGCGAAGCAGAAGCCGAACGATCGGATGATGCCGTACGACCCCGCGAAGGACGCGGACAAGAGTCGCGAGTGGCCGGGCTTCCTCCCGTACTCGATCCTCGAGCACTACGCGAAGCTCTCCGCGAGCTTTCAGACGCTGCGCCTTCTCGAGAAGGTCGGCGATCGCGTGAAGCCGGAGGAAATGGCGATGGCGCACGCCAACGTCGAGGTGGAGATGGGCCTGCTCAGCCACTTCGTGGGCGACGCCGCGCAGCCGCTCCACACGTCGAAGCACTTCAACGGCTGGGCCGGCGCCAATCCGAACGGGTACACGACGTCGCGGAAATTCCACGAGATGATCGATGGCGGCGTGCTCGCGTTCCACCAACTCAACGTCGATTCGCTTCGCGGCAAGGTCGAGCTGCCGCAGCGCGCGATCGCCGATCCGAAGGCGCCGTGGAACGACGTGATCGACGAGATCCGTCGCTCGCTCGGCGAAGTCGAGCCGCTCTACAAGCTGGAGAAGGACGGCGGGCTGAACGAGGCCGCGGGCAAGAAGCTCATCGTCGCGCGCCTCGCCGACGGCGCGTCGATGCTCGCGGCGCTCTACTGGGGCGCATGGACGTCGAGTGCGCCGACCGATGAGCAGGTTCACGATTACCTCGTGCGTCACTACGGTGCCGCGGAAGTGGGCGGCGCAAAGCGATGATCGAGTATTGATTTCTCGTCGTTGGAAAGTCGTCGTCGATGACCGGGAGATTCAGAAAGGGAGTCAGGCCATGATCGCTGGAACGAACTCGTCGCTTCTCGTCACCCTCGTCGTCGCCGGCGCCATGACGGCATCGGCTCAGACGATTTCACGCGTCAGCGTCGACGTCTCCGGCACGCCCGGGAACGGGGAAAGCACGGGCTGTGTCGTCTCCCTCGATGGAAGCACCGAAGCGTTCGTCAGCGAAGCGTCGAACTTCGTGGCGAACGACACCAACGGCCAAGCGGACATCTTCGTCCGCAATCGAAGCACCGGCGTGATCACGCGGGCGAGCGTCTCGTCGACCGGCGTGCAGGGCCAGTTCCAAAGCGCGCATCCGGTGCTGTCGATGGACGGGCTCGTCGTTGCGTTCGAGAGCGACGCGTACAACCTGGTTCCAATGGACGTGAACGGAAGCAAGGACATCTTCGTGTACGAAGTGCTCACGGGCATGACGACGCGAGTCAGCCTCTCGACCGGCGGCGGCGAGGTGATGGGCAACTCGTTCAACCCCACGATCTCCGGCGACGGACGGTTCGTGGCCTTCGACGCAACCGCGCGCTACGACACGGGCGACACGAACGGCTACCAGGACATCTACATGACCGATCGCCTGACGGGCGTCACCACGCGAGTGAACCTCGGTCCGGGCGGCGCGCAGTCGAACGACTTCAGCGGAAGCTGCCAGCTGTCGTCGGACGGCTTGTGGATCGCGTTCGTGACGCGGGCGACGAACATCGTGCTCGGCGATGCGAACCGTCGGCAAGATGTCATCCTTCGGGAACTCTCGTCGGGCGTGAATTACCTGTGCAGCGTCTCGTCGAGCGGCGAGCAGGCCAACAACGACTGCTCGCTGCCGAGCATCTCTGCCGACGGACGCTACGTCGTGTTCCAGAGTTCGGCGACGAACCTCGTCGCCGGTGACACGAACAACCAGTCCGACATCTTCGTATACGACCGCGTGTCGCTGGCGACCGAGCTCGTGAGCCTCACGGCGAGCGGCGGCCAGGCGAACGGGTTCTGCGGGCGGCCGGCCATCTCGGGAGACGCACGCTACGTCGTTTTCCAGAGCACCGCGACGAACCTCGTGGTCGGTGACACGAACGCGTTGGGCGACATCTTCGTTCGCGATCGCGTCGCGGGGACGACCGCGCGCGTGAGCGTCGCCGGCGGATGCGCGTTCACGGACGGCGCCAGCACGTTCCCGGCGATCTCCGGAGACGGCGGAGTGATCGTCTTCCAAAGCTCTGCGACGAACCTCGTCGCGAACGACACCAACGGATTCGGCGACACTTTCGAAAACGTGCGTGGCGCCATCGGGGTGGATGCCGTCGTACCCAGATCTGGCTCGGAAGCGGGAGGCGATCTCGTGAAGCTCTCCGGCGTCGGCCTCGCCGGAACGGGAGCGACGACGGTGACGTTTGGTGGAGTCGCCGGAACGGTGGTCGACGCGAATCCTTCGTTCGTTCGCGTTCTCACGCCACCGGGAACGGGCACCGTCGACGTCGTGGTGTCGAACTCCAACGGCTGCATCACGGCGCCGACGAACTTCACCTACGTGGCGCCGGAAATCGCGGCGCGGTTCGGCAACGTGAACATGGCGTTTGGCGATCGCGCCGACGTGTTCACGATCAACGGCGGCACGGGCAACGCGCTTCGCGAGGTCTCGCTCGGCACGACCGACGGGTTGCTCTTCACGATGACGGCGCCGCCCGCGAACACTCACGCTGCGCCGTTCGCGCTCTACGCCTGGGCGGGCGCCCCGGATGCGAGCAACCTCGCCGTGCATCCGGGTGGCCTCGGCTACACCGTGTTCCCGACGCCGGTGAGCGGCGGCGGACCGCAACCGATCCGCATCTGGAACAACCTCGGTTTCCGCCAACGGCTCGGCGTGCCGAGCTACCCGTCGAGCCCAGCGCCGTCGACGATTCTCAATCGCCGCACAGGGGCGCACCGCGCCGTCATCGCGACATTCCAGGGCTTCATCCAGGACGACGGCTCGCTCCTGCCGCAGCGCGTGAGCATCACCAACGCGATCATCCTGCGCATCCAGTAGCTAAAACAGCGTCTTGAGAATCTTAAAGTGACACTTTAAGAAACTCAGTTCGGGTCGTGCCAGCCGAGGAGCTTGCAGAAGAGGCGCGGGATGTCGGTGTTGTCGATCTCGCCGGCGAAGTGCGATGACCCGGGCCCGCCCGCGAAGACGGCGACGTCCTCGCCGGTGTGGCCGAACGTGTCCTGGAAGTTGATGCGCGGGACCCACGTGACGCCTTGACGCCGCCCGAGGCGGTGGCCCAGCTCGCGCGCGCCCTGGTAGTCGTCGACCGCGTCGCGCACGACCTTCACGTCCTCGTCGCCGAAATCCGTGTAACCCGTCATCTCGTTGATGAGCGCGGCGCCCGCACCGCCGCTCCTCACTTGGCCGGAGAGCCAAAGCAGCGAGCACTTCTGTCGCTTGACCGCGTCCCAGTCGACGGTGTCGTTCATCGCGAGGCCGCCGGTCGCGTGGTCTGCGGTGAGAACGACCAGCGTGTCGGGGTGCTTCTTCTGGAACTCCAGCACCACCGCGACGGCGCGATCGAAGTCGGCGGCTTCGGCGGCGCAACCGGCTGCGTCGTGCTCGTGGCAAGCGTGATCGATGCGACCGCCTTCGATCATGAGGTAGAAGCCGCGATCGTCCTTCGCGCCGTCCGTTCGCTTGGTGAGCACGTCGAGCGCGAGCGACGTGAGCTTGTCGAGCGGCGGGTCGCGTCGCTCCGGCGGGAGGCGCGCGTCGTCGAGCTTGTACGCGAGATGATCGTTCGCGAAGACGCCGAGAAGTCGATCGGGTGGGGGAGAGGTCCAGGCGTCACCGCGCTGCCACACCGCGTAGCCGAGCTTCCGCGCTTCCTCGAGGAGATCGCGCCCGTCCGTGCGCTTGCCCTGCTTGGCCGCTGGAAGGAAAAACGCAGCGCCGCCTCCGAGCGCGACGTCGGGCCTTTGCACGAGGATTTGCTCGGCGATCGTCCACTCGTCGTCCCGGTTGATCACGTGGCCGTAGCACGCAGCCGGAGTCGCGTGCGTGATGCGCGTGGTCGTGACGTAGCCGAGCTTCCAGCCTTGCTCCTTCGCGCGATCGGCAAACGTACTGACCGGTTTGCCCGCGGCGTCCATCCCGATGTGCTTGTTGTCGGTCTTCACGCCCGCGCCCATGGCGGTCGCGGCGGCGCCGCTGTCGGTCACGGCGTTCGAGGCGGACCAGGTCGTCATGAGGCCGACCACGGGAAGCGACTCGAGGACGAACCGCTTTCCCTTGCCGACGACGACGTTCCGCGAAAACGCGAGCTGCGAGATGCCGAAACCGTCGCCGATCATGAAGATCACGGCGTGCGGGCGCTCCGCCGATGCTTGCGGCGCGCCGGCGCCGGAGGGGGCCACCGCGACGCAGGCGACGAGCGCGACGACGGACAACAGGAGCGCAAAAGGCCGATGGCGCATGGTTTTCTCCGGCAATCCCGAGGTCTCGATGTTTCTCAACAAAGTCGCGGCATTGTAATGACCGGCCGCGCGGCCCGCACTCGTCCCAGGCCGCCATCTCGAAAATTTCACGATCTCTTGTTCCCAGGTCTCGAAAGGCCTGGCATCCTATGCAGCGCCGAAGAGCTGGTGCGTCATCCCGTGCGCAAGCGGGTGGCGCGATACGAGGGATAGAAGCGACATCGGAACGCAAGACCGACGGCGACGGCGTCGCCGGGCACAAGGGGGATCGATGTCGCAACGAACGCAAACGATCGAGTGAACTCCGGACTCCGCGCGGCAGAAACTCCATGTCCCTCTCCGCGCTGGGGAATCCGGTGCCGCGTCGAATTGGAAATCATCGTTCATCGAGACGCAACGAAGAGATTCGAAGGATCGAGAAGAAGGAGGTCATCAGCCTATGTCGTACTCGCGTAAGCTCGTGAGTTGTATCGTGGCCGCGCTCGCGGCGAGCCCCGCGCTGGCTCAGGACAGCGTGTCGTCGCAGCAGGGTCTACCGGGTGATGCCGTCAGCGCCTACGACCTTGGCGAGCAGAGGAACAACTACGTCGTCGACCTCCAGTCGTTCGCGTCGTCGTGGGGCACGACGTTCGGCATCGCGCCGATCATCAAGGCGAGCAAGGACTCGGCCGCGCCGCAGGCGTTCTTCACCTCGCAGTTGAGCGCCCAAGCCGCTAGCGACACGGTCCTCACGAACGTGCCGTTCGCGTTCAACAGCTATGACTCGTGGTCGGGCCAGGGCATCGGCATCAATCCAAACCCGAACCTCAATTCGCCGGGCACCGCGATCAACACGACCGGTCGCACGGGCATTCAGTTCGGCGTGATGTTCTCCGAGTTCGGCGGGAACAGCAACAACATCATCGGCGGCGTCGTCAACTACCAGACGACGAATCCCGCCCGCCTCTTCGTCTCGCGCATCAACGCTGCGGTCAACGGCACCGACGGCACCTGCAACATCGCGCAGGTTGGCGCGGGGGCCGTCGACTCGAACGGCAACACGTACTTCCGCGCGGACGACTTCGGCGTGCAAACGAACTGCGGCGCGCTCGTGAAGGTCACCTTGAACAACTACTATCGCGTTCGCATGCTGGCTCGCAACGCGGGCAGCCTGAACATCCTGAACGCGGCCACCTCCTCGGACGCGGCGTCGACGGACGTCTTGCTCTCGGGAAATGCGACGACGCACAACACGCCGAACTGCATCCCGCAGTCGGTGATCGGCCGTCCGTGCCTGATCGGCTCGAACTTCTCGAACCGTTACGTGCGTGAAGCGACCGCAGGCACGACGACCGCGGATTCGACGCACCTGGATCCCTTGGTGACCGACCACCGCGGTGCGGTCGGCTACACCCATAGCAACTTCGCGTTCATCGGAAGCGTGAACGGCGTCGCCGGCCTGCTCGGCAAGATCGGCGGCAGCGGTTCGGATACCGACACGATGAACATCTGGGGCATCGGCAACAACGCTGCGGTGACGGGCACGCTGGCGCTCACGCTGCCCGCGTCGAACCTCATCACGGATCCCACGACGGGCTTCGTGCCGGCGACCACGGGATCGGGCCGCAACGTCTTCACGCACAACGGCAGCCAGACCGGGTTCCGCGGCGGCAGCGGGCAGGTGGCGCTCGGAGTCGATCAGGCCGGCCGCCTGCTCACCGCAGCGACGGTGGCCTACCCGACGTTCGTCGCGAACAACAACCCATTCGACTACATTGCGGTCGCCCGCACCGATTCGAGCGGCCAGACCGAGTGGACGATCGCGGCATACAGCCTCGACGATGCGTTCGCCTCGCGCGGCAAGCCGATCCTCGACGGCCCCGGTGGCAACATCGTCGGCTACCTCACGTCCCTCGCAAACGTGACCGGCGGCTCGCCGCTCGGTCCGTCGATCTCCTGCCCGATGATGGACTCGGTTGGCAACCTCTACTTCATGGCGGCCGTCGAGCGCTTGATTCCGAGTCAGGCGAGCGACTTCGACAGCGCGCTCGTTCGCGCGGTCTACAACCCCACGAACTTCAGCTATGAACTCGAGCTGCTGTTCGACGCCGGCCGCATCTTCCACGGCAACAACTCGAACACCGACTACCAGATTCGCTTCCTGACGATCGCCGACGCGGACTCGATCAGCTCGGGCTCGACCTATTCGAGCAACATCATTCAGTCCGCTCACCGCGGCATCGATCCGTCGGCGCTGGCCCCGCGAAGCCCCGATACGCTCGGTGGACTCGTGCTCGGAGCCGAGATCGTCTACGACGTGAACGGCGACGGCCAGTTCAACAAGGTGACGGGCGCCAACGGCGATCCGAACAGCCTCGACCAGGAGTACAACGTGCTCCTCTACGTCGGCTCGGTCACGCCGGATCCGGAGATCGCGTGCCGCGCCGGCAACATCAACACGGGCGCCGCGTCGACTCCGGCAAACACCGTCTTCATCAACGGACAAACCGGTTCGACTCCGGATCGCGTCGTCAACGTCACGCCGACGACGCCGTTCACTCTTCGCATCGACCAGACGCCGGCCGGCGGACGTCGCTACGCGATGTACGTCTGGGTCGGCGCCCCGACGGCGGCGACGTTGAGCAATCTGCCGTTCAACGTGGGCACGATCTGCCGTCGCACGCCGCTCACCGCGGGCTCGGGTCAGCCGGCGAAGATCGCCAACAACGTCGGCCGGCCGCAGCTCGGCACCGAGAACTGGCCTGGCCCGCCGACACAGCCCGCGAACCCGTCGTACACGCTGCTCAACGTTCCTGCGGGCCTGCATCGAACGGGGACCTTCTTCTTCCAGGGAATCGAGCTGGATCCGGGTTCTCCGAGCGGACAGGCCGGCGTGACGAACGGCATCGTCGTGGTTTCGCAGTGATTCGTATCTTCGAGTAATATCTTGCGCGGGTCGGCGTCCCTCACGGGGCGCCGACCCGCCGTCATGACCATCATCGAGACAACAACGAGGTTGGAGATCGGATGAACACGTTGCGAAAGCTTTGGGTCGTCGCCGGTGTGCTTGTCGTCGGCGTCGTGGCGCGAGCGCAGTGGGACCCGGCCGCGGGGCAATGGGGCAAGACGCAGGCCGAGGATCTGCGCGTGATGACGTGGAACGTGCAGGACGGCATTTGCTCGAGCAACAACAAGGTCGAGGGCTTCAACGACTGGTCGGGCCTCGCGCGCATCGTCGCGGCGATGAAACCGGACGTGCTCATCCTCCAAGAGTGCGGCGACAACAACGGCGAGGGAACGGGGAGCGGCGTCGACTCGGTCGCAAACCTCACGACCACGGTCAATCTCTTTCTCCACGGCGGCAACGATCCGTTCCACGGCAACTCCGCGGTGACATCGTGGGTGCAGAAGTACGCCGCGACCTACGATCTTCCGAACGTGTTCGTCAGCGGCTCCAACGACGGATTCAACCGCAACGTCATCTTGAGCCGCTATCCGTTCGCCGATCTCAACGGCGACGGCCGAAGCCAGCTCTCGGACATTCAGTCCGTCAGCGCCGATCTCTACGCGCCGGGGGGCACCGGCGGGATCCGCGGGTTCATGTTCGCCGAGATCAACTTGCCCGACGGGCTCTATGCGGGGAATCTCGTGATGGGCTGCGCTCACTTGAAGAGCGGCAGCGATGCGTCGTCGATGGCGCAGCGCATCACGGCCTCCGAGAACGTTGCCTACTATGTCGACTACATGTTCAACGGCGCAGGCGGCTCGACGCCGGATCCGCGCAACAAGATCGGCGACATTCCCACCGTCACGTCCGTGCTCGACGCGAGCACGCCAGTGATCATGGGCGGCGACTGGAACGAGGACGAGAACACGAACGGGCGCAAGGGTCCGGCCGAGTGGCTCACGCTGGGTGGGGCGGCCGGCGGCACCGATGGCCTCGATCGCAACCGAACCGATGCGACGTACGACGACGCACGCGACGTCTTCAACAATGGTCGCAGCACGGAAGGCTCCGCGAAGTTCGACTACCTCGCGTGGCAAGATTCGATCGCGACGCTGCGCCGCGCGTGGGTTTTCAACAGCGCCAACGTGACGCCCTCGACGGCGATGCCGCCCGAGATCGTCGGAATGGCGGGCGGTGCGGGCGTGGCCAGCGGCATTGCCGCGGATCACCGCCCGGTCATCGCCGACTTCATCCTGCCTCTCGCGACGCAAGTCCCGCCGATGCTGACCTCGGTCAACCCGGCGACCGGACCGGTTCGCGGCGGCAACGCCGTCGATCTCGTCGGCACTGACTTCTCGCCGGCCGCCGCCGTGACGTTCGGCGGAGTGAACGCACCTGTCGTCTCGCGCACCGGCTCGACCGGCATCCGCGTGACGGTTCCCGCGGGCACCGCGATCGGACAAGTGGTCGACGTCAGCGTCAACCAACTGGGCGGCACGTCGACGCTCACGAACGCCTACACCTACGGCGAGAACCCCATCGAGCTCGCGTTCAGCCAGGCTGGGCGATCCGTCACGTTCATCGTCTACGGTCCGCCCAACCGGCCGGTCGGACTCGCGGTGGGGCCGCCGGGCTCGATGACGCGACTCGGCTTCACGTTCTGCTTCGGCGCCGTTCAAACGGGCTGGCTGCCGCGGACGCTTCGAACGAACGCGACGGGCAGCGTGACGGCGTCGTGGACGGCGCCGAGCGCCGCGACGTGGCACGCACAGGGCGCCGTTCGCCTGCCGGACACGACGTTCGTCCAGACGAACTGCGTCACGGTCATCACTCCCTGATCCGGGAGACTCGTAAGCCTCGGACTCGTCAGCGCGCTCACGGCGGCAACCGTCGCCGATGAGGAGGTTCTGATTTCGTGCCGAGTTCGGTTATCCTGCTCGCAGCCCGGACATGTGACTTGCCGTTCCCTTCTCGGCAGCTGCGAGGGAATCATCAGAACGCGTCGCCGATTCCCGGGAGAATGACGTCATGAAGTTTTCAATGATGCCGTTTGTCGTGATTCTAGGCCTCGTCGTGGGTGGCGCAGCGACCGCGCATGCGACGACGGAAGTCGTTTGGCTGACGAAGCTCGACGATGCGATCGCCACCGCGAAGAAGCTCGGCCGGCCCGTCGTGATCGAAGAGAAGCGCGCGACGTGCGGCAACTGCCAGGCGATGGCGAAGAGCGTGCTCGTCGATGGCGCCATTCGCAGCACGCTCGCGCGCGACTTCGTCTGTCTCGAGGTCGACACCGACCACGCGCCGTTCGACATCGACGCCATCCTTCGAGACGTTCACGGCGTCGGCAACAAGTACACGCTGCCATGCTTCGTCTACGTCACGCCCGAGGGCAAGATCATCCGCAGCACGAACGGCTTTCGCAGCGTGGTCGCGTTCAAGTCGGATCTTCAGGCCGCGCTCTCCAGTGACGCGATGCGATCGCCTGCCGACGTCGAAAAGAAACTCGCCGAGGCGGCGGACGCGGCGACGAAGGAATTCGACGCGAAGAAGTTCGGTGCCGTGATTCGCGCCGCGCGCGAGGCCGACGGTGCGCCCGGCTGGTGCGACGGCAAGGTTCGGCTGCGCGCGCTCCACGATCGCTGCGAGGAAGCCGCGACTCAGGCGCTCGAAAAGGCCGCTGGGCTCGCGCAGAAGGGGAACTTCGACGGGGCAAAGGCTGCGGTCGAGAAACTGCAGACGGACTTCGCCGGCTCGGACACGGCCGAACGCGGTGCGCAAGCCGCGCTGACGTCGCTCGAGCGGCTCGTCGTCGCCGCGCAAGCGAACGCGTCCGGCGACTCGGCTTCGGCGAGAATGGTTTACGAGGCCATCGTGAAGGACGCCGCCGGCACTCCGTACGAAGCGATCGCCTGGGAGCGGCTCGCGAAGCTCCCCAAGTAACCCGCACACTCACGTAGAAGCCGGGCACCCCATCGTCGACGTGACGCCGTCACCCCGCGACGTGTGCGAGCGCTCGTCGTCCAATTTTTCTTCCGGCAGGAGCAGGAACTACAACGAAGAAAGGAAGCCGGCGCGGATCGAAGCCCAAGTGAAGCGCGCTCTCGATCGGTGCGCGACCGGACTCGGGATCCGATCCGCGCCACGCTTCCTTGGCTCTAGCTGACTCCCAAGTCCTCGGATTCCACCGGATCGAACGTGCCGGTGTAAATGTAAACGTCGCTGTAGATCACTCGGTTCATCGCCTCCTTGGCGGGACGAGCCTGCTTGGCGACCCAGCCCTTCTTCATCCACTCGGCTTCGCGCTCGGCGATGTTCGTCGGGTGGTGTCGGCGGAACACGTTCGCCGCTCGATCGGCATCGTTGTCTTTGGCGTGCACGAGGACGAGCGTGCCACCGTGTCGGATCGCTTCCGCGAAGAGTTCCGCTTCGTATCCTGGGATTCCCGCCTTCGTGAGAGCCCCGATCAGGCCGCCCGTGGCCGCTCCCGCACCCGCCCCGACGAGTGTGGCGAACACCGGGCCTGCGGCCAGCACCGGACCGATCACGGGAACGGTCAATCCGGCGAGGCTCGCGAGAAGTCCCGCGGCTCCACCGACGCCCGCACCGATCGCGGCGCCCTTTGCGGCTTTGGACTGCGGCTTCTCGACCTTGTCCACCGTCCCCATCGTCTTGCTATCCGGCGTGACCATGCTGATGTTGCGCGCCTTGAATCCGCTGGATTCGAGATCGTGAATCGCGTCGTGCGCATCGGCGACCGTATCGAACAATCCCACGACGGTTTTTGCCATGACTCTTTCTGCTCCTTTCGTGCGGGTCGTGTACGGGTTGCAACTCGGAATCACGGGGCGCTCGTGGAGCAAACGAAGGGCCAGCGAGTTTCCGAATGCTGCCGCTCGACGCGACGATCGAGGGATGCGCGGATGATCGCCGATGGCGGCTCGAAGATCGGTAATCTCTTCACGCCGTGAAGAAAATGCGCGAAGGCTCGCGACTACCTCGGCAGCGCGGCCTCGATCTTCGCGCGCCACGCTGTGACCTCGCGCGCCGCGGCGTATTCGTCGACGGCGATCAGTGGCCGACGCTCTTGCCTGGCACCGACGACAGTGTTCCAAGATTTTCGGGGAACGACGCCTGATTCTTCTCGAACCACTTGCGCCATTTCGCTGTTGCCCCGGGTACCCAGGTCGGCGTCTCCGCTAGCCCCATTTTCACGGCGAGCTCGACGAGACGATCGTGGACGACCTTTCCAAGCGCGGGATCCGGACGACGTCCCTTGTAGGCGTTGGCCCAGGATCGCGCGCGCTCGAACGCATCGAGCGCGTCGAGAACCGTGCGCACGGCGTCTCTCGTCCCGAGATCGAGCAGCGCGATCGGGCCCGCGACGTGGATGGATCCCTTCGCGTTGATTTCGCTGGTCACGAACGCGCGCAATGCGGCGACCGCGCGATCATCCCGAAGAGATCCCGTGTTGATCAACACGTCCGGCGCGATGGCCATGGCAACGATGCATCGTGCCCATCGATGTGATTGCCCGTCCATCTCTGCCGCAGATGGGCTCTTTGGTTCCTTGCCGAATTGGATGACGGGGAACTTGGGCGGATGTGCCAGGAAGTCGGTGGTCGCCGCGAGGAGCTTGGCGCTTGCGACGACGACGGCATCGCGATTTCGCGATGAATAGAGCAATTTTATCGCTTCCTGGGACACCTTGAAATTCACGTCGTGAACACCGGCGGCAAGCGCGTCCACGACCGCTGCCGACGGTGCATTGATGTGTGATTCATCCAGAGCCGCAATGCGATGCAACGCTTCGAGCCCGGACTTGGCTTCATCATCGAGCGACACACCGCGCGGAGGCGTCTCAAAACGCGGCAAGCAATCCGCGAACACGTTCGCTTGTTCTTGGGCGTGCGTCACGCAGAGCGCGCCACCCGGAGTGCACTGAGCACATTCTTTCGCGTCCGCGGCGAAGGACGTTGCAAGGATGGCGCACGAAGCCTTCAGGACACCAAGCATCACAGCATTCTGAATACGTTTGGCCGGGACGACAAGCGCCGGGTTGCCCGACGGCGACGCCCTGATTCAATGCTTAATCGAAAAGGATCGTGAGAATCCGGAGGACAACCGCTGGCTCCTACTACTTCGGCAGTGCGGCCTCGATCTTCGCGCGCCACGCTGTGACCTCGCGCGCCGCGGCGGACTCGTCGATGGTCGTTAGGACTCCGCGCTCGAGAAGGATGTGGCCGGCCACCATCACGGTTTGCACGTCCGACGCCTTCACGATGTAGGCGAGGAATCCCCAGACGTCGCCCCGCGGAACGAGGCCCGCGCGCGTCCCGCCGACGAGCACGAGATCCGCTTCCTTGCCGACCTCGATCGATCCGATCTTCGAATCGAGGCCGAGGGCGCGCGCGCCGCCGATCGTCGCCATCGAAAAAACGGTCTTCGCGTCGATGGCGGTCGGGTCGAGGGCGACGAGCTTCTGCAGCTTCGCCGCGGTGTCGATCTCCTCGAAAAGGTCGAGGTCGTCGTTGCTCGCGGCGCCGTCCGTGCCGAGGCCGAGCGCGATGCCCGCTTTCAACAGCGCAGGGACGGGCGCGGCGCCGGAGCCGAGCTTCATGTTGCTTTGCGGGCAGTGGCCGACGCCGACGTGACGCTTCGCGAGGATCGCGATCTCGTCCGCGGTCGGATGCACGACGTGCGCGGCGACCGTGCGGCCCGAGAACAAATCGAGCGACTCGGCGTACGCGATCGGCGTCTTGCCGAAGCGCTTCTGCACGTCCGCGACCTCGGCTCGCGTCTCGCAGAAATGCGTGACGAGCGGAGCGTCGTATTTGTTCGCGAGCGCGCGGCACTTCTTCAAGACGTCGGCGGAGACCGTGTAGGTCGAGTGCGGTGCGACCGCGGCGACGATCAGCGGGTCGTCGTGCCAGTGCTTCATGAACGATTCCGTGAGCGCGAGCGAGGCGTCGGTGTCGGGCGCGTCGGCGACGGGAAACCCGATGACCGTCTCGCCGAGCACGCCGCGCACGCCGGCGCGCTTCGTCTCCTCGGCGACCGCATCCTCGAAGTAGTACATGTCGCAGTAGGTCGTCGTGCCGCCGCGGATCATCTCGGCGAGTCCGAGGCGCGTGCCGGCGCGCACGGACTCCGGCGTCACGCCGACCTTCTCGGCGGGGAAGATCTTGGTTTGCAGCCACGCCTCGAGCGAGAGCCCGTCCGTGAATCCGCGGAACAGCGTCATGGGAACATGCGTGTGCACGTTCACGAGCCCGGGGATGAGCACGGAGTCGGGCGCGTCGATGGTCCGTTTCGCGTCGACGCTCGCCGCGACGTCCGCGGGCGAGCCGACGGCGACGATCTTCGTTCCCGCGACGGCGACGGCGCCGGGCTCGAGCACGGCCGTCTTCGCGTCCATCGTCACGACGCGACCGGCGACGATGACGACGTCGGCGGCGGTCTTGGGCTGCGAGGTCGCGCATCCCAGCGCGAGCGCGACGAGCAGGGTCGAAACGAGAGTCATAGGTCCTTTTTCACGAACGCCATCGGGAGGAGCTTGCGAATGCTCGTGAGCTTCCACGCGCCCTTCGGCGCCGAGAGGATGATCGGTAGATCCGATGCGAACTCGGACATCACCTGGAGACAGAATCCGCAAGGCGGCGCGGGCTTCGGGCTGCTCGTCGTGATCGCGATCGCGCGGAACTCGCGGCAGCCCGACGCGACGGCTCGAACGACGGCCGTGCGCTCGGCGCAGATCGTGCCGCCGTACGAGGCATTCTCGACGTTGCAGCCTTCGTAGATCACGCCGTCCACTCCGAGGAGCGCGGCGCCGACGAGGTACTTCGAGTAGGGCGCGTAGGCTCGCTGCCGCGCGGCGCGCGCGCGGACGACGAGCGCGTCGCATTCGGCGCGCGTCATTTCACGCCGTCCTTTGCGAAGCGCCGCAGCACGCGCGCAATCAGCTCCGAATAGCGGTCCTTGTACTTCGACGTCGTCGCGAGCACTTCCTCGTGCGACAGGCGTCCCTCGGAAAGGCCGGCCGCGCGGTTCGTGATGCAGCTCACGCCGAGCACGCGCAGGCCCGCGTGCACGCCCGCGATCACCTCGCACACGGTCGACATGCCGACGGCGTCGGCGCCGACGTTGCGCAGCATGCGGATCTCGGCGGGCGTCTCGTACGACGGCCCGGCGAGCCCTGCGTAGACGCCCTCGGCGAGCGGGAAACCCGCGGCCCGCGCTTCGTCGCGCGCGAGTGTGCGAAGGCTCTTGTCGTACGCTTCGCTCATGTCGGGGAATCGCGTGCCGAGCGGCTCTTCGTTGTCGCCCGTCAGCGGGTTCACGCCCGTGAGGTTGATGTGATCGCTGATCAGCATGAGGTCGCCCGGCTGCAGATCGGCGCGAATGCCGCCCGCCGCGTTCGTCACCACGAGGATCTGCGCGCCGAGCAGGCGAGCGAGCCGAACGGGCCGCACGATCTCGCGCACCGAGTACCCCTCGTAGAGGTGGAAGCGCCCGCGCAGCGCAAGGCAGTCGAGGCCGCCGAGCTTCCCGAGCGCGAGCGTGCCCTCGTGCGCGACGACCGTGCATTTCGGGAAGTGCGGGATAGTCTCGCTCTTGAAGACGGCGACCGGCTCCAGCGCCTCGCTCACAGGGCCGAGGCCCGACCCGAGGAGCAGCGCGACTTTCGGCTCGAACGACGTGGTCTTGCGGATGAAGGCCTTCGCCTCCTGCAAGAGTTCGAATTCGCTTTTCATGTTTCCTCCGGACGATGGCCCACGGCGCTCACTTGGATCGCCGATTCACCGCGGCGAGCGCGTGCAAGCCGCCGAGCGCGACGCGAATGCAGCGGTCCTCGGCGGAGCGGCGCTCCTCTTCGGGCATGAAGCGGTCGCGCGTACGCGACGCGAACACGGTGCATACGACGCCCGCGCGAAATCCGCGCAGCGACGCGAGCGTGAGGAGCGTCGACGCTTCCATTTCGAAGTTCAGCACGCCTTGCGCGGCGAGGCGCGCCGGCAGCTCGGGATCTTTCGCCGGGAAGCCGGGCACGGATCGTCCTTGTGCGCCGTAGAAGCCGGAGGCCGTCGCGGTGATGCCGACGTGGCACGGCGCTTTCTCGCGAGCCGCCGCTTGCACGAGCGCGCCGACGACCTCGTGGTGCGAGACCGCGGGATAGCCCGGGTCGACGTACGCGAGCGACGTGTTCTCGAGTCGCATGGCGCCGCTCGTCACGACGAGGTCGCCGAGGTCGATTGCCTCGTGAAGCGCACCGCACGTGCCCGCGCGGATGAGCGTGAGGTTGTCCGCGACCTGCGCCAGTTCGATGAGCGCGATCTCGGTGTTGTCGCAGCCGATGCCGGTGCCGCAGAACGTGACCGGCAGGCCGTCGTGTCGGCCGGAGATCGTGACGAACTCGCGGTGCGCGCGCTCGACGTCGACGCGATCGAGCAGCGACGCCATGCGCCGTGCCCGCTCCGGGTTGCCGACGAGGATCACGAACGGGTTGACGTCGCCCGGCGAGATGTCGAGGTGGTACACGGCCGCTCGCGCCCCGGAAGTCGGAAGCGTGGCCGAGACGCGCGTGCGTGTCTTCATGTCTCTCTCCTATCCAAAATCCAAGGGCGAGCAGCTTACCACAAGGTGTGTTTTCGCCGCAGGGCGCCGTCGCCGGCGTCGCCGATCGATTTCGAGGTCGGGGAGCGGGCGCACCCACGATCTCGAATCCCTGAGCGCGCCAAACCGTACGACCTTCGCGTCCATTCGATGTCTCTCTGGCTCCTTTCGCCGTCCGCCGCGTCCGGTAGGATCATGAACCGATCGGACGCTAGTCCGTATCTGGTGCCGCTCGCCAAAGAAGACAAGTGCATCCGGATACGAGCGCCGGCGCTCGGGTCGATAGGAAGGCGGTGCTCGATGAAGGCGATCGTGTCGTTCGTTCTCGGAGTGGTCGTCGCGTCGTCGTCGGGAACGGTGAGGGCGGAGGCGCCCGTCGAAGGCGTTCGTGTCGTGTTTCTCGAGCCCGAGGCGGAATCGGGCGACCGCGCTGGCGCCCTGTATCGGCTCGTGTCGGATCCGGCGCGCGTGCAGTCGCTGACGAATTGGATGGCGAACGAATCCGCGCGCCTCGCCATGGACCTGTATCGGCGCGCGTGGCGAATCGGTCACAAGGGCGAGCCGATCGAGGATCAACCGATCTACTACGTCGCGCTCGTTCCCGAGGGAAACCATGCGGACATCGGCTTCCGCCTGAAGACCGACGCCGGGACGGAAGAGTGCCCGAAGACGCCGTACATCAAGCTCGCTCCGCAGGAGCCGGCCTTTGCAACCACGTTGCTCCACGAAACGGGTCACATGGTGCTCGCGCTCCTCAATGCGGGCGATGGCATCGCGACGCGCGACCTCGCCTCGATTCCGCACACGACGTTCGCGCTCACCGACCGCGGCACGGCGTTCAACGAAGGCTTCGCGATCCACCTCGAGACGCTCGCCGCGCACCTGGCGAGCGATCCGACCCTGAAGGATCGCTACCACCATCAGCGCTTCCAGTTCGGCCTGCCCGCGCAGATTCGAAGCGAGTACTTCCGCCACTCGAGCGACCTGCTCTCGTACTCGCAGACGCGCGCCCGTTACGACGAAGTCCGCGAGAACGACTTTGCGTTCGCCGCCGCGTTTCGAGGGCCCGACTATCTGCGCGTGCAGCTCGACAAGAGCCGCGACTTCGCGACGCTTCGCGAGCCGGATCAACTGCTGCAATCGGAAGGCTTCTACGCCTCGTTCTTTTTCTCGATCGTGATGCGTGGCGGCGACGTGCCCGATGCGCGCGTCGCCCACGACCGCCACGACGAGGTGCTGGCATCGTTGGCCGCGATGTTCCGATCGAAACCGATCGATGCGGACACGCCGTACCTGCTGCGTTTCGTGGAGTCGTTCATCGAGCAGTTCCCGGCGAAATCGGGCGAAGTCGTCGACGTGTTCCTGGATCTGACGCACGGCACGTTCGTCGACGCACGAGCGCTCGAGATGTGGCGAGACCATTACCTCGGAGCGCTGCGCCTGGACCTGGCGGAGCGCGCAAACGGAAAGATCGCGAAGGCGCGCGCCGAGTGGCGGGCGAAGATTCTGAAGGACGGAAAGATCGCGCGGGATCTCGTGGGTCCGCAGATTCGCTGCGAAGTTCCCGAGCGGACCGTGAAGCTCGTGGCGTTCGGCGACGCATCGCCGCTCGTATTCGACGTGAACACGGCGGAGGAGGGCGTTCTTCGTTTGATCCCGGGGATCGCCGACTCTCAGGTCGAATCGTGGTTGTCGCAGAGACGGCGGGCACCGTTCGCGGACGTCGACGACTTCAAGAAGCGCGCCGGGCTGAGCGAGAAGAACTTCGCGAGCCTGAAGCTCTGAACCCGGCCACGTCCGCGCGGACCTCTTAGGACCCGTGACAAAATAATCGCGCCAAATCGCAGTTGCGATTCGGCGCTCGCGGCGTCTTGCCGGGTCTTTTCGCGCCGGGTCGATCGGCGTGCCGATCGACCGAGAGACCCGCAGTTGCGGGCTCTCGGCGTCGTTGCTCCTCGCCAGCGACCCTCCAGGCCGCTTCCTCGCCGCGCCTCGCCCCACACGAAAATCCCTCGGCAATACGCTCACGTTATTTTGTCACGGATCCTTAGCGTGCGGGGCTCTTCGGCGAGAAACTCCGTCCGAAAGTCCGTTGCCGCGCGCTTGCATCCCTGTCGGCGAAACTCGATGATCTACATCTACGCCATCCGAGGGGATGTCGAGTCAGTCACGATTTCGATGGGCCACCGCGCCGGCGCGACCCTGCGGCGCGATTCGGAAAGAGGAGGAATGACATGTCATTCGGTTTCAAGCATTGGGTTGGGATCGCGTCGTTGGTGCTCGCGGCTTGGGGCGTCGCGGCGACGCCGGCATCCGCGCAGTGCGGGCCGGACGGGCTGTCCGGGCCGTGCTGCACGCCAGCGGGCGCAACTCTGCCGGCGTTCCCGGCGCTGACGACGGATGTGCGTTTCATCTGCTTCGAATCTTGTCAGAGGCGCTTGGATCGCCCACTGTGTCTCGTGCTCGGAGCGCCGACAGCGCCGGTTCGGGGCGGCGGGCCCGTGTGCGGCCTCTACACCATCCGCGCCACGGTGAAGACCTGCGGCACGCCGGGCCAGGTCCTCTGGTCCGGAACACTTCGCGCGCAATACGTGCGGAACTGGCTCGAGATCGACACGTTCGGAAACCAGCTCGGCTCGTGGCGCTTCTTGCTGAACGCCGACCTCGTTCCGAGTGCGTTGGTCACGGCGCAGACAAACCCGTGCGTCAAACCCGGCTGCGTGTCGACGTTCGGCCGTGTCTACTTCTCCGGCTACATCGATTACGCGTTCGACTGCATCAACGGACGATGGTTGACCTCCGGCGCGCTCAATCACGACAAGGACTTCATCGCGCACGCGAGTTTCACCGGTCGTCCGGCCGGTGCGGCGGGATTCCATCCGACCGTGTCGTTCGACTTCGTCTGGCCGAGCGCGAACTTCGTCATCAACCCCGCCACGATCCCGTTCTCGCAGGGCACGTCGAACCAGGGCTCGATTCGCCGGAACGACTTTCCATCGTTGCCCGCGATCTGCCGTAACCGGGATCCCCTCGCGGGCGCGACGGTCGTACCCGGTAATCAGTCTTGTCCGTGCAATCCCGCGGTCGCGAGTGCGCAGTACATCGACACGCTCATCCGCGGCAATACCGTTTGCAACTCGTCGTACATCTCGCAACCTCCTCCGACCGTGGGTGGCTTCACGCAGAAGCGAATCGGCAACTGGGTCGCGCCGCAGTATCCAGGCGACCGATTCCTACTCATCGACCAAGGCTTCGCCACGCAGGTCGACGCCTGCATTGGCATCACGTCCACCGAGTGGTTCGAAGGCGTCGAGACGCTCCACGGATTCCCCGCGACCGACTACGCCGGCAACGTGCTCGGCCGGCAGTTCGAGGATTGGGAGTCCTCGAACGGCGTCGGCGGCGCGCTGCTCATCGGAGTTCCGCACGTGAGCTGGTACATGATCGAACTGAACATGCCGTAACGTTTCATCGCTCCCATTCGCGAGGCCCGGGCTCATCGCCTGGGCCTCGCGTCGTTTCACGTTCGCCGCGGAATCGCTCGAAAGCCGATCCTCTCGCGCCGCTTCGGCGCCACCGAGCGCTCGCTGATCTGCGTGATGAGGTCGACCACGACGCGCGCGAGCCCGTGATGTCGCTTCTCGATGTCGTCGAGCCGTCGCGCAAGAAGCTCGTTCGACCCGAGGAGCTGCCGCAATCGCACGAACGCGCGCATGATCGCGATGTTCACTTGAATCGCACGCTCGCTGCGCAGCACGCTCGAGAGCATTGCGATCCCTTGCTCGGTGAATGCGAACGGCGTGTTTCGCCGTCCGCCGCGCCCGACGTTTGAGGTCACAAATTGTGACCTCAAAGCCTCGGCGACCTCCTCGGGCGTCAGCCTGAACATGAAATCCGCAGGAAAACGTGATGAGTTTCGGCGAACCGCCTGATTCAAGACCTTCGTCGAGACGCCGTACAAGCGAGCGAGGTCGGCGTCGAGCATCACGGTTTGGCCGCGAACGAGAAGGATCCGGCGATCGATGTGACGTGGGGCAACGACGGAGACGGCTCTGTGGTAGGCATGTGGACTCTCCTCTTCAAGTCGTTCCCCGGGTGAGGTGGGGCGGGATTCTACTGCGGGAGAGGAGCGCTCGGCGAGGAGATCATCGAACGCGTCGTGGTACCCCCCGGCGTTCATGAACTCGCTCATCTCCAGGCCTGGCCGCTTCAACGAATGCGCACGATCACCGCGTTGGTCACGCTGACTTGCTCCGGGATACGCGCCGCGTCGTCTGCAATGAGGCCTTGCATCGTGATGGTGGCGGGACGCGCGGCGCCGTGCGGCGCTGTAAAAACGATCGAAGGCGCTGGGATCGACGGCAGCGACGCGGTGCCGAGCGTGTTCGCGAAGCCGAGGTTGTTCCAGATCGCGCGAGGCTGCGGCGCGCGTCCCGTGAACGGCGGGGGAAACACGAGCGTGCCCGCGCTGCGCGGGAGCGGCGCGAGCGTCGTCATGTCGGGCTCGCCGGCCCATGCGAAGAGGACGAACGGAGCGCTCGCCCGGCTCGACGGCGCGAGCATGACGGTCGTGAGCCGCTGCCCGAGAGGCACGGACAGTGCGCGCGTCACTTCCTCGCCCGCGAGCGCGTTCACGAGCAGCACGTTCTCGCGATCCCCGCGCGCGGCGTTGACGTTTCCGTACCGTGCCGCAGCCGCCGGGTCGACGTAGCGAAACGCCGACTCTAGCGTCACGAAGTTGCTGGACACGCTGACGGCGACGTCGACGACTCCGCTGCCCGGCGGCGATTGGACGAGAATTCGCTCGAGTCCGACCCGCAGCGGAACCACGGGCGTCGAGCCGAACCACACGGTCGGCGGCGATGCTCGAGGGAAACAGGCGCCGCGCAGCGTGACGAGATCGCCGCCGAGTTCGGATCCAGTCACCGGCGATAGATTGTTCAAGACGACGAGGTCGCGGCTTTGGACGAAGACGTCTTCCACCGCATTGGTGTCTGCTGGTACGAGGTTTGTCGAGCGGCTGACGTAGGCCGCGAAGCGACCGTCGCCGGACAGAGTCGAGTAGAAGCTCGCCGCGTTGGATTCATCGAGATCCCACCGGACACTGACGCGCCACGTGCGTCGCACGGTGCGGTCGTGAACGAAAACGTCAGAGGATTGATTGTAATCGCCTCGCACGATCGAGGCGTTCTCGCTCTGGAAGCAAATGAACCGACCGTTCGACGAGATCGTCGGCAGCCATCCGATGTACCCCTCCGCGGTGCCGGCTGGGCCGACGGGATCGATCATGCGCGTCTCGCGATCGACGACAGTCAATCCGCTGCCCTGGAAAACGACGTACCGCCCGTCTTCTGACAGCGACGGCGCCGACCCGGTGCCGAGCGAATCGGTCCACGCCGCCTCACGATCGCGCACGTACAACGCGGGATACGGGGAGGGTGGTCCATCCTGTTCCAATGAGCCGGCGAACGCGACGAATCGTCCCTCGGCGGAGATCGCCGGTGAAAAGGTTGCGAAAGACGATTGCTGATTCGCTCCGGTCACGCTAACGCGAGTCGTCGAACCGTCGGCTTGATCGTGCACGAACACGTCGAGCTGGTCGTTCGTGTCGCCTTCGACCAGGTTGCTCGCGAGGCTTTCGAAGGCCACATACCGGCCTTCTCGCGATATCGACGGCCACAGACTTTGTTCATTCGACTGCTGCCCTGCGGAACTGACGCTGACGCGAGTCGTCGTTCCGCCGATCCGATCGTGAACGAAGATGTCAGCGCACGGGACCAACTGATTGGTCTGAAAATCTCGACAGAGATTCGTATCTCCCGGGACGACGTTGGAGGCCTCGCTTGAAAACGCGATCCAGCGCCCGTCGGCAGAGATCGAAGGATGATGGCTCGCGCGGTTCGCGCCACCGCCGCTCGAGTCGACGCTCACACGCAAGGTCTCGCCCGTCTGCCGATCGTGAATGAAGACGTCGGAAACACCGTTCGTGTCGCCGGGAACGAGGTTGGTGGCGAGGCTTGCGAATGCGACGAATCGACCATCGTCGGAAAGCGACGGACGCTCGTATGACTCCGTGTAGCTTCGGCCATTCGCTTGCCCGCCGTCGGATGCAACGCTGACGCGCTCCACGGTTCCCGCGCGCGTGCGGGCGTTGCACACGACCGCCGTTGCGAGCACGAGCACTCTCGTGGTGTACCGCAAGGTTCTCCTCGCTGCGCTATGCGCAACGGCAGGGATACCGCGCCAGGAGGGACGACGTCAAGCTCGCGCGAGAATTGACACGCGCGGGCGGGCCGCCTAGGCTTGGGCGCGTGAATCCCGAATCCATCAGCCCTGCGTTGCGCATTCCCTCGCCTGGCGCGTTTGCCATTCGGCCGGTCGATCGGGTCGGCGTCGAGGAGCGCGCGTCGACGCTCGCGAAGCGCAGCATCAAGAAGGGCGCGAAGGTCGCAGGGCTGAAGCTCGTCGTCTCGATGACCGACCTCACGACGCTCGAGGGCAAGGACTCGCCGGGGAAAGTCGCCGCGCTGTGCCAGAAGGCGATGCACCCGCTCGTCGGCGACGCGAGCATTCCGTCGGTTGCCGCAATCTGCGTGTATCCGAACCTCGTCGCGGTCGCGAAGAAGACGCTCGAGGGATCGGGCGTGAAGGTCGCCGCCGTCGCGACGTCGTTCCCGAGCGGGCAGCTGCCGCTGGCGCTGAAGATCACGGAGGTCGAGCGCGTCGTCGCGGACGGCGCGGACGAAGTCGACATGGTGATCGATCGCGGAGCGTTCCTCGCGGGCGACTACGCGAAGGTGTACGACGAGATCGCTCAGGTCAAAGAGGCGTGCGGCGACGCGCACCTCAAGGTCATCCTCGAGACGGGCGAGCTGGAGACGTACGACAACGTGCGCCGCGCCTCGCGGATCGCGATGCTCGCGGGCGCCGACTTCATCAAGACCTCGACGGGCAAGGTGACGCCGGCCGCGACGCTGCCGGTGGCGCTGGTCATGCTCGAAGCGGTCCGCGACTTCCTCCACGAGAACGGGCGCGCGATCGGCGTGAAGGTCGCCGGCGGCATTCGCACGGCGAAGGATTCGCTCGCGTATCTCGTGCTCGTGAAGGAGACGCTCGGCGACGAGTGGCTGACGGCCGATCGCTTCCGCTTCGGCGCGTCGACCTTGCTGAACGACGTGCTCATGCAGCTCGAGAAGGAGCGCACGGGCCGCTACCAGAACGAGGATTACTTCACCAAGGACTAGTCGCGAGGAGGATCGCGGGCGACGCGACCCAGAACCTCGACGCGAAAAGGATCAGGCGTGGACAAGACCACTCGCATCTCGAAGTCGCTCGTGTCGGAGTCCGCACCGAAGCCGGCGGCGACGAAGTGGGATTACGCGCCGGCTCCCGAGGCGCGCGATCACGTCAAGATCGCCGAGCGCTACGACCTCTTCATCGGCGGGCGATTCGTGCCCGCGAAGGCGGGACGCACGTTCGAGACGATCAACCCGGCGACCGAGGAAAAGCTGTCGGTCGTTGCCGACGCGGGGCCCGAGGACGTCGATGTCGCGGTCGCGGCTGCGCGCAAAGCGTATCGCGACGTGTTGTCGAAGATGCCGGGCGCCGAGCGCGCGAAGTACCTCTATCGAATCGCTCGCCTGATCCAGGAGCGCGCTCGAGAGCTGGCGATCCTGGAGTCGCTCGACGGCGGCAAACCGATTCGCGAGTCGCGTGACGTCGACGTGCCGCTCGCCGCGGCGCACTTCTTCTATCACGCGGGTTGGGCGGACAAGCTCGAGTACGTCTTCCCCGGCAAGACGCCGCGCTCGCTCGGCGTCGCGGGGCAGGTGATCCCGTGGAACTTCCCGCTGCTCATGGCGGCGTGGAAGATCGCGCCGGCGCTCGCATGCGGCAACACCGTTGTGCTGAAGCCGGCCGAGACGACGCCGCTCACCGCGCTGCGCCTCGCCGAGATCGTGCGCGACGCGGAGCTGCCGCCGGGCGTCGTGAACATTTTGACCGGCGGGCCCGAGACGGGGCGCGCGCTCGTCGCGCATCCGGGCCTCGACAAGGTCGCGTTCACGGGCTCGACGGAAGTGGGCAAGGCGATCCAGCGCTCGGTCGCGGGCACTCGCAAGCGCCTCACGCTCGAACTCGGCGGCAAGGCGGCGAACATCATCTTCGAGGACGCGGCGATCGACCAAGCGGTCGAAGGCATCATCAACGGCATCTACTTCAACCAGGGTCACGTCTGTTGCGCGGGCTCGCGCTTGCTCGTGCAGGAGTCGGTGCACGATCTCGTGGTGAAGAAGCTCGGCGATCGCATCCAGACGCTGCGGCTCGGCGACCCGCTCGACAAGAACACGGACGTCGGCGCCATCAACTCGAAGATGCAGCTCGACAAGATTCGCGGGCTCGTGCAGTCGGGCGTCGACGAGGGCGCCGAGATCCACCAGACGTGCTGCACGATGCCGTCGCGCGGCTTCTGGTTCGCGCCGACGTTCTTCACGGGCGTCGCGCAGTCGAACCGCATCGCGCGAGAGGAGATCTTCGGGCCCGTGCTGTCGATCCTCACGTTCCGCACGCCCGACGAAGGAATCGAAAAAGCGAACAACACGTTCTACGGCCTCTCGGCCGGCATCTGGACCGACAAGGGCGCGAAGATCCTCCACATGGCGACGCGCCTCAAAGCCGGCGTCATCTGGACGAACACCTACAACAAGTTCGACCCAGCCGCCCCGTTCGGCGGCTACAAAGAAAGCGGCTTCGGTCGCGAAGGCGGCCGCCAGGGCCTAATGTCCTACCTCACCTTCGGCTAAAAGGGTCAGACCCCAGACGACGGACGTTGGTGCGGCATGGCGCCGTCGTCCGGGGTCTGACCCCATTTGACGGGATTGGGAGATTGGCATGGCTGGACGGATTGACGTTCGGAAGACTTACAAGCTGTTCGTTGGGGGGGAGTTCATTCGGTCGGAGTCGGGGCGGTCGTTCCAGCCGACGCTGGTTCGGAAGGGCTCGGCGGCCGTGAACGTGGCCCGCGGGTCGCGGAAGGATTTGCGCGCCGCGGTCAGCGCTGCGCGGAAGGCGCAGCCGGGATGGGCGTCGCGCACCGCGTACCTCCGCAGTCAGATTTTGTATCGCGTCGCCGAGATGCTCGAGGGGCGTCGCGCGCAGTTCGTCGAGGAGATCTCGATGTCGACCGGTGCCACCGCGAAGCAGGCGGGCGCCGAAGTCACGCACGCGATCGACCGCGCGGTTTGGTATGCGGGGTGGGCCGACAAATTCCAGACGACGCTCGGCAGCATGAACCCGGTCGCCGGGCCGTACTTCAACTTCAGCATCGCCGAGCCGGTGGGAATCATCGGCGTGGTCGCGCCCGACGAGGCGCCGCTCCTCGGTCTCGTCTCGACGCTCTATCCCGTGATCGTGTCGGGCAACGCGGCGGTCGTGATCGTCTCGGAGAAGGCGCCGCTCGCCGCGCTCACGTTCGCGGAAGTGCTCGCGACCAGCGACGTGCCCGCGGGCGTCGTGAACCTGCTCGCCGGCCAGCGCTCGGAGCTGCTGCCGCATCTCGCGAAGCACATGGACGTCGGCGGCATCCTCCTCGCGACGCGCGACGAAGCCGAGGCGAAGCTGGTGCAAACCGAAGGCGCCGAGAACGTGAAGCGCGTCCGCGTGATGCGCGAGCCGCACGGCGCGCCGTGGTTCGAGCCCGAAGCGCAGTCGCCACTCTGGATCGAGCCCTTCGTCGAGATCAAGACGATCTGGCATCCGATCGGAGTGTGACCGCCGTCACTCCTCGCGACGATAGCGGTTGATCGAGTCGCTCGCGGGCACGCGCCGCCCCGACGCCGCGTGCACGATGCGGACCTCGAAGCCGTAGCGCTCGAGCCCGAAGTGATCCTCGATGCGCTGCACGAGCCCGTCGACTGTCGCATCCGCGCGAATCGTGCGCCCGCGCCGCCCGGTCCCGTGCGCGCGTGCGAGCCCCGCGTCGAACCCGTCCTGGTACGCTTCCTTCAGCAAGTGCTCGAGCGCCCGCCAGCACGATCGCTTCAACTTCTTCAACGCTTGAGTCTGTGTCATTGATTGCTTTCTCCGTCGTGAAAGAAGCTCAACGCGATCGCGACAACGTGGCCTCGAGCACCGTCGTCTCATGCGCCCGCAACTCGACCGCTTCCGTACGTCCCTCGAAGCCCCAGCAGCGAACCTCCATCGAGTAGTTGCCTGCTGGAAGCGCCGGGTAGACCCAATCCGTGTCGTTGAGTGGTTCGGGATAGGATGGAGCAGACCGGACATCGTTGTTCCGGAGAATCATGTACTCGGCGGAGATGGGATGTCCTTCAGTGTCTTTCAATCGCGCCAAGAGCTTGCCGCCGATCTCGACGATGAGATAGAGATCGGTCCGCTGGGCCGGCCGAATCCATGCGCTTGCCTGCAGAAGGACCATGTAGGGATCGCCGAGCGGAACGACGTTCACCGCGTATCGCCCGATCTTGAGGCCGTCGAACTTCGCGCCGCCGCCGACGATTCTCTTCACCAGCTTCTCCCCACCTTCGGAGTAGTCTCTGAGCGGAAGCGTTGTCGCGACCGACGAGCTGGAAAACGGGGCGCGGGTCGATTCGTCTGGAGCGCGTTCGTCGACGGTGACGTCGTCCGAGTGGGTCCATTTGATGTCTGGGCCGGCTAGGCGCTCCACGATCGAGCGCGTCGCTGGTCCGCCGATGCTTCCTTCCCGAACCGCCTCGCCAACCCGGCGAAGACCGCCATCGTGCGGTGACTCCCATCGAGCGCCTACAAATCCGGCTGGAACGTGCAATCCAGTGGAGTCAACGACGGTGACTCGCAAGGATCCCAGTTCACCTTCCGGCTGGAGCGATTTCAATCGGGCCGTGATCGCGTAGGTACGATCGATGCGCTGAATCTCGAAGTGCTTTACCGTCCACTGAAAGTAGCCCGTCGGTTGGATGAGGACAACCCAGCGCGCAGCCGTAAGATCGATCTCCGCGATGCCCGGCTTTTCGAGCGGGTATTCGACGAGCCACCCGTACCTATCCGGCCTCAGTTCTTGCGCCCCGGATTCGTTGGCGAAGCTTGCTTCGAAACTGGTGATCGGCGCTCCGGTCGCGTCGTCGACGGCGCGCACGACGACGTGGGCCTTTCCTTTTTCCGCTTCGTCCGCGGCAGCTAGCGCGAAATCGACGTCCGCTTTCGGCGCGACGACCTGCCGTCGCTGGGTTC
>JACOTG010000080.1 GCA_016178505.1 Planctomycetota bacterium | reverse complement strand
CACCTTCCTCCACGGCCTCGCCGTCCATGGTAGCGGAACGACCAGAGAACTCGGCGTGCAGCATATGGTCGCTGCGAACGCGCAGGGGTACGCCAAGGCGCGAGGAAAGGAACCGCTCTTCACCTCGGCGAAGGATGGAACGACCGGAAAGCGCGTCTACACGATCGAGGCGAAGTATCGAGAGAACGTGGCGCGGATTCTTGCGGGGTTGCCAAAGGAGCCGGTTGCATCGGAAGTGCCGAAGCGACGACCGGGTAGGCCGCGGAAGATCGAGGCAGAACCGACGCCAGCCCCACCGAAGCGCGGTCCCGGTCGTCCGCGGAAGATCGACATCGCCGTCGAGAATCTGATCGGTCGCACCGTCTCGCCACGGACGAATCGAAAGAGCGACTCGATCACGCTTCCGTTCGCAAAGATCCCCGACCTTGAGTTCTGGATGAAGCTCGTCGCGCTGGCGAACGAGGCCGTGCGGCGAGGGAGGCCGATTCGGTTCATCTCGGACGGGAAGGACGTGACGATTGAGGTCGTCGATCGAATTTGAGAAGCTCCTGCGCTTACTTCTCGCCGACACGAACGGATGATTATTCGGCCAGCTATCCGAGACAGACATCCTCAAGGAGCGAGACTTACGATGTGGCTATCGCCGTTCAATCTGCAGCCCGGGGCGCTCGAAGCGTGGAACAAGATCTGTCCACCAAATCACTACGTCGTATGTGATTCGTCCTGCATAATGAGTGGACTCATCCCACTCAACCTGCTCGTGAAGAGCAACCGGATCGTCGTAATGAACTCCGGTGTGCTCGATCGCTCCACGATCATCGCGTCGCCGCTCAGAGTAGATTTCAAAGACCAAGCCCTGGATCAGCAGCCGCTAATCATGGTGTTCGACCAGGTTGCTCGAACGGAAACGGCCTGCTTCGTTCAGCACGGCGACTGGCAAGGCCGGACGTATCGACCCGGCCCGCAGTTCTTTCAAGCCGTCCAGAGTTCCGGTCTCACCGCGCGATATCCGCTTCCCGTCGTCCCTGTGTCGACTTCGGGGCGGCTGAGCGCTTTAGCGACATCGCAGCAGTCAAACGTTTGGTGGGGACCCCTGCTCGCGCTTCAGATCGGGCCGACGCCCTAGGCGCTCACCCCAGAGCTGATCGCAGTCGTTCCCCATCCACACGCGCGTACACCAGCGTGCTCGCCACACTGCGGTGCCGCAGCGCCTCCTTCACCAGGAGCACGTCGTGCGTCCTTGCGTACAAGTGCATCGCGAACGAATGCCTCAACGAATGCGGACTCGCGGCCCGCTTGATCCCCGCGATCTCGACCCACTGCCCAAGCCTTCGCGCGACCTGCCGCGTCGTGAGCCGTCCACCGTGCCTCGTCGCGAAGAGCGGCCCATCGGGTCGCTCGCCGATCCACGTCCGTAGCTGCTCGGCGGTCTCCGCAGACAGGTAGATCTTCTCGACGCGGTCGCCTTTCGCGTGGATGCGAACTTCTTGCGCGTGTATGTCGACGTCCTCGACGTTGAGCGCGACCGTGGAGCCGACGCGGGCGCCGCTCCGCAACATGAACCCGAAGAGGACGGCGTCGCGGCGGTCTTCGAAGCTCTCACCCTTCGCGAGGATGTCGGTCAGCCGATCTTGCTCATCGACCGACAACGATCGCGGAGGGCCGGGCGAGGTGATCGCCCTCTTGATCAACCGCCCGGGATCTTGGGCGACGTATCCAGCGGCGTGCGCGAACCGAAAGAACGTGCGGACCGAGGTTCGAAGTGAATTCATCGCCGTTGCCTTCTTCGGCTTTCCGTCCGGACGATTGCGCGCCATCGGTGACGACAGGAACGCCGCGACCGTCTCGTGGTTGACTCGCTCGATCGAGTGCGCGTGATCCGTCGAGTCGAGCCAGTGGTCGAGCAGCCCGACGTGACGCTCGTATTGCCGGCGCGTGTGAATCGATCTGCCGTCAGCATCAAGCTGCACGAGGAATCGATCGAGCGCGTCCGTGAGGCGCATGGAATCTCTCCTTGGATTTCACTCTCGGAAGTATCAGGGCCGGCCCGTGTGCATCGTCGGACCGGCCCCGGGTCGTTGCGCCTGAGCTACTCGGCGGGCGTTGCGGTCGCGGGCTCCGGAGCGGGTTCAGCCGCTGGCGCCTCGACAGTCTTTGCTGACTTCGGTGTTGCCTTCTTTGCACGCGCGGGCTTCACGGTCGCTTTCGTCTCGGCCTTGGCCGCGCCGCGTGCATGCTCCATCTCGTCTGCCGGAATCGGAGCCTTCTCGATCATCCCGTGCTCCGCGGCCCAGACGAGCGCCAGCCGGAAGACCCGCCGCGTCTTTGCGATCGTGATCGAGCTTCGTTTCTTGCCGTTTCTCTTGAGGGTCACGGCGTCGCTCGCGAAGAAGTTGGCGACCTTTTGCGGCGTGAGCGTCGAGGCGAGCGTGTCCTGGCCAAAGTGCTCCGTCGCTGACTTCAAGTCCATCGAGTAGCTGAAGATCGTCCCGGCGCTCTTGCCGGCTTCCTCGAGGTGCCGCAAGAAGGCGGCAGTCAGTTCCGCGAGCGTCGCGTTTCCGTCCTTCGGCCGCTTCCCCCGCTTCGAAACCTGCGCGGATTCGGGCGCCACCGGTGCGTCCGGGGCGGATGGGTTGGCGGACTGCTCGTTCGTTGGGTCGGGCGCGGCCTGGGGCTGTGCCTGCGGGTTAGGCTTCTGGCCGGATCGCGCGTTCTTCGTCGTCTTCGTTGCCTTGGCGTTCATTCGAATGCCTCCGTGTTCTTGCGGTTGCACCATCGCGACCGCGGAGGACATGAGGGATCGGGGGTGAAACAAAACCAAGGGAAACATTGAGGATCTTCGAAGTAAGTTGAGATCCCGTGGCTGGCCGGAGAGTCGCTCTGTTCAGACGCCCTCGAGCTGATTCGCATCGCAATCGTCGCGGTACCGTTGATTGCTCCTGCTGAGGATGGAGAAATGAGAAGGGCAAGAACGCGCTCGGCCCTCTCAAAGGAATCTGCGATATCGCGCGCGCCAATCTAGACACGGTGCCTTACGGCTCATTACTCGAATGCTGGAACGCACCGTGCAATTCTTTTCATCAAAAGAGGAGTGCCCTCTGCTCTACGCTGGCAAGGTCACTCCTTCAGTCTCTCGGCGAGCGCCGCCCGCCCCGCGTCCGACGAAAAGTATGTCAGGTGGTCGCACGCCACCTCACGTATGGCCGGGACCGGTTCACGTTGCAGCGTAACCGACCCAATACTCGCGACACTCGCTGCGATGTCGTTCGGGGCACAGAAGAACGCTAGTGACGCAGCGTTGTGCAGAACCGACTTGGGTGAGAGCTTTTGGAGGATTCGCGCGACGAGAGAACCGTCGGCTCCGAGGGCCGACGGGATGAGCGAGGTATTCCCGGCAAGGATCGTGTAGGGCACATGAGGATCGGGTCCTGACGCAAGCTGCTTCACGAAGTCCGACGTCGGCGCCATCTGCGCGAGCGTGTCGTCCACCGACTCTAGCGCCCTCGTGAGCCCGCTCAGTACACGCACCGGCCAGGCGACCGTCGTCAGCCCGTTGATCGCGAACCCGAGCACCTTCGTCGCCCATTCCTCAACCGTTGACCAGGGCGTGCCGCCGTTCGGCGTACCGCAAAGGACGACGCGGTTGACGACCCGATTCCCCCCTAGAAACTCGACGAACCACCGTGAAACGAGTCCGCCCATGGAGTGCGCGACGACCTGGAGGAACTTGCCGTGCCCTGCGCCGAGTCCAACCGCAGCGAGCCGCTCCTTCAGGCTCGCCGCCACTGTCTGGATCGGCGAGCTGAGGTTCTCGTAGTCGAACGCGAGAACTAGGTCCGCGGTTCCGTCCAACGGCATCGCGGCCATCCCTCGTGTGTCACCAATGATGCCGTGGATCACGAGCACGATACGCTCGGCCGCGGCAACGCGCTCGCGAACTTTCGTGACCTCATGTTCGTATTGGACCTTGCCGTCCGCGCCGACATCGACTGCGGCGAGGATCGGGTACTCGAAGTCGATGCCAAGTTTTTCGCTCAGGATCTTGCGGAAAAAGATTCGGATGGAGCCCGTGAGAGACTTGGTTCCTTCGGCAACTGGCTCTGGCAGCCGCTCGATCGAAATCGACGTCGTGGCAGCGCCTCGCTGCGTCACGCGTCCGAGCGGCAGGAACACCTCTCCGTCGAACGCGAACGGCAAGACGTGCTCGTCCACCGGGATCGGAAGGTCGAGGTTGAGGACGAGCGGGTGCGCCGATGTCACTGCGGATTTGTCGCCGACGTCCGTCAGCTCGAGCACGCTGAGCCCAGGATCGGCGCCGCGGCTCGGAGTGAATACTAGCGGCGGCGTGAGCGCGGGGTCGTCCCGCAGGATCGCTGGGATCTGAAGCTGGCCGAGATCGCGCGAGGACTCCGTCACGGTGGTCAACCGCACTTTTGCTTTCAGCGTCGGATGAGGACCGACGCGGACGCCGCGGCCGACCGTGACGGCACCCTCTTCGGTGACCGTCTCCGTCTCGAGTGGACGGACGGTCGTGATGCCGACCTGCGCCGTCGTCCAATCGTCGTAGTCCTCGAGGTCTGACTCGGCCACGATGGCGCGCGCATGAACCCTTTGCATCAGGCGGTTGAGCGTGCCCTTCGTCGGCGGCCCCGCGATGCGGCGCGTGAGATCCCTTGCGCCGGGGAGCGGCAGCGCTCCCTGTTCCAGGAGCCGCGGCTCGAACTCGGCGGTGCACGCGATTACCTTGATCACATCGCGCGTCTCGGTGATGCCAGACTTCTGCAATTCGTCAGGGATTCTGCCGACGAGCGGCTGTCCGCCGCATGCCCAAGCCTCCTCACCAGGGCTGAGCTTCACGATGCCCGTGCCCTCAAAAAGCGATGCGCGAACGTCGTACTCCTCGGAGAGCGCGAGCAGCGCGCAATAGAGAATTGCTTTCCCGTCGTTCCGGACACGGACTTTGAAGCGCGGGTTGCGCCACTTGCCGCCCTGTTGCACGTATACGAGGCGATGGTCCGAGCCTTGCAGGTCGACACCGTCGCTCTGAATCGTGAGCCGTACCGCACCGGGAGGGATGCGAGTGCCTGGATTTGTCAGATGGACGAGCTTCAGCCATCGCGCGATGTGCTCAAGCCGGGCGACGGCGAGCCGCGCGTCGGCCACGGCCTGCCCCATGACCTTCGCGACGAGCGGCCGATCGTCTGCCGGGCGTGTGATCAGATAGCCACCATCGGCCGCGACGAGACGGAGCGACGGGTGGGCCGCATCCTCGTGCACGAATAGCGACTGTTTGCCCTCCGTCCCCGCGGTCATGAGAACGTCGCGCGCTATTGCAACAGCGGCGGCGTCACCGTCGAGGCGCACTCCGAACGGCGGCAGCGGTTGACTCACCACGACTGCCTTGTAGAGGCGCGAAGTGTCGGGCTGGGCAATCCCAACTAGATCCACGCGGCTCCGGTGCGGCTCGACAACGACGACGCGGGCTTTGCCGAGCGCGCCGTCGAGCTTGCGCAGCGCAACCGGCGCGGCGTCGAACGGGAATAGCGCGAGCCACGTCGTCTCGTCCTGTTCTGGCTGCTGCACTGCGTGGATGGCGCCGCGGTCAAGCACCCAGCCCGCGTCCGCCACATGGCGAATGGTCGCGTAGTCCGAGATGTCGGCGATGGCGCCGCCGAGGAACGGCCGGTCGAGTTCCGCAGGGTCTCCAGTCTCGAGTTGCGGTGACTGTGCGGCGATTACGTTGTGGACGCGATTCTGCGCCTGGGCAAACGCGTCGCGATAGGTAAGCGGACCCGTTGCGCCCTGGAGGGTTTCAAGCACGAAGTGCGAGAACGCGCCGCGCTTGACGCCCCCGGTGTCGTACTCCTTCGCCTCCTCGTCGTCCCGGCAAGCCGCGAGGAGAACGTGGCGCGACCCATGCACGTGCCATCCGCTGGGACTCGCCGCAAGGCCGCGTCCAGACGCCGCAACCGCCGCGATTCGGGCCGTGACGCCGGGCAGGAAGCTCTCCGGCGGCCGGACGCGCGTGTCGTTCTGCATGCGCCGCGTCGCCGTCATCGTGCCGAGTACGCGAGTCCCAGAACCCGAGTGGCAGCAGTCGAGGAAGACGACGACGTGGGGTCCGCGCGCCTCGATCTCTTCAATGAGGAGGGCCAGCTCCTTGTCGGCAAGGTCCCAACCTCCCGGGGCGCGGCTGTCGTGGCACACGAGCGTCTCATCGAGGCGATCGGGTTCGACCTCCCAGAACTCGGGTGGCGCTGTCTCCTGCGAGCCGTGGCCAGAAAAGTAGAAGAGGGACACGTCTTCAGGACCGGCCTTGGCGAGGTGCACTCGGAAGCCGTCTATGATCGCCTGGCGAGTCGCCTCGGCGTTGCGCAGCACCCGCCCATCGATCTGCCAAGCGTCGCCGCCGACGCGCCCATTCAGATACGACTCGAACGCGTTCACATCGTTGACGCAGCCGTACAGTCTATGGCGAGGATCGGGATACACGTCGATCCCCACCAGCAGCGCGTATACGGTTCCACCCATAGCCACCTCCCTTCGGCGGCGCATATGGTACCATTCGCTGGCGAACCCGGAACTCCCGAAAGAGGGACGACGGCGTGTCGCGACGGGAGCGACCATGGAACCGCCTGGAAGCAGAGGATACGAGGACCTGCGCATCGCATTGACGCTCGCGGAGCGTTCCGGCGAGTCGATCTCGGGTTCTCTTGTCGCGACGGTGCGAGGGCAGACGCCGGACATCATTCAGTCGTTCCGGCTACGCGTGAGCCGCTCCGACATCGATGAGGCTTTCTCCACCGTTTCGTTCGCATCGCGGCAGATCTCGAGCCGCCGCGCACAGACCGCGCATAAGGGCGTGCTTGACCCCATAAAGTATCTCGGTGCGAACTTGTTCGCGGCGCTGTTCGATGGACCGCTGGGTAGCCTGTACCAAGAGAAGGTGCGATCATTCGGATCGGATGCTCCACCGCTTAGGCTGCGCATCGCGATGAACGACCCAGTCCTCGACGAGCTACCGTGGGAATTTCTTTACGACTCAGTGCGAAGTGATTTTCCCGCGCTTTCGATGCGAACGCCAATTGTACGCGAGCTGTTCGGCAATCAGATGCCACGCTTGTCTCTTGGGCCGATCACGCCGCCCCTGCGCGTCCTGGTCGCGGACGCGCGTGTCACCGAAGGGATCAACTCCGAGCGCGAGATCTCGATGCTTAAGAATGTCATGTCGGAGAGCGACATCCACCTCGAAATCCTCACCGAGGCCACGCGGGAGTCGCTTGTGGATGCCATCCAAGAAAAACGTCCGCACATCCTTCATTTCATCGGCACGGGTGGCTCGCGAGGCACTGGCGACGGCTTCTCCTCCCCGCCACAGGAGCTGGTGCTCCACGGACGCCCCGGCGCACTTCTCAACACCTGGGAGACGATCGGACCCGTCGCCCTAGGCACTGAGCTGTCCAACGTACAGGAACTTCATCTGGTCTTCTTGAACGCATGCCACACCAACTTCTTCGCCACAAGGCTCGCCGAGTTCGTGCCCGCAGTTGTCGGCATGCGGGAGCTCGTCTCCGACGCTATGTGCCAGGCGTTCGCCGAGGGTTTCTATCGCGCGGCGTCGGACGGACATCCGCTTGACGGCGCCGTGACCGCGGGCCGGCAAAACATCGACCGCACGAATCCTGGCGGCCGTGAATGGGGTCTGCCGGTGCTTTACATGTCAGTTCCCGATGGGCCCCTCCTCGGGACGAAAGTCGCGCAGCCGACGGCCACTAGTTCGTCCAAGTTCGAGCCCGCGACACCGATTAGTTCGAAGGATCCGGCGAGCCAGCGGGAATGGCTACGGCTGCATCGCCTGCTCAATTTTTACAAGTCGAACATCGCGGCCCTCGAAGCGAGCACCAAGCCATATGCCTCGTCACCCGAGTTCATCGAGCGGCAGTTCGCGTCGCAGCTCTCCACGCTCCGGGACAAAGCCGCGGGGCTCGAGGCGGAGCTCCGCAAGCTCGATGGATGATACAGAGGCCGTGCGCGGCTCCGTCTCTCGTCTGGCTGACCTCCTTCTGAGGATCGAAGAAAAGCGGAGCGCGTGCGTCGACATGCGCCGCGCGATTGAGGCGCTCCAGGGCTCACAGCTCACAACCGTCGCGGGCGACAGTCAGATGCTGGCGGAGATGGAGGACTTGCTCGGGCGCGTGTTAACCTGCATCGATCGCCTCCGTTCGGCGGGCGACGACGATGCGGCGCATTCCCTTGACGAGGTTCAGTCATTACTTGACAACGTGCTGTGGGAGCTTGTGGACGACATGCGTAGCGGTCTTAAGGAGAAGTCCGCGGCGCAGGCGACGACAATCGCCGGTTTCGAGGCGAGTCTCGCGCAGTGGAAGGCCTGCCGCGACGAACTGCGGCGCGAGGCAAACGTAGCGCGGGCCGAGGGCGCGCCTCTAATCCCCGCGGAGCGCAACCTACTTCGCATCGACGATCTCGTCACGCAGTTCGAACGCTGCCTCCGCGAGCGCGAGTACGTCCCGATCGCCGAGCTACTCAAGCAGTGCGCGAAGGACCTCGAGGCGAAGCAGACGCTTCTTGATGATATCCGCAAGAATCTGGAACGCGTCGGGAGCTTCGCGCGGCAGGCGGATCTCCTCCTGCTTCGATCCCCACTCGACGACCGCAACAAGCGGTACAAGTACACGGTGCTCCTCCGCACCCCGAGCCGTCCCGGGAGCCACGGAATCAACATACAGGGGGAGTGCACAGTCACTGCGGCGGACCGCGGTCGCATGCGCGACGGGTTCAACGCCGTAACTGGCGCGATCAATGCGGGTCTGCGTCGGAGCTGGGTGGCGCCAGAGGCCGCGGCGGCGGTCCGCGCTGCTTCCTCGTCGCCCAACACGGCGACTGCAGCAGCTCGCATTCCACCGGTCGCGCCCGTCCCAGCCACGGCGCTCCCAGTAGCACCCGCCGCGGCTCAACCCGCCACATCCGGAGCGCCCGGCCTGGCTCGTTACATCGGCTTGCCGAGCGCCGATAGCGATTTGGCGCTGACGGCTGACCTAAACGAACTGCTGGCGCGCACAGGGGCCCTGATGGCACGGGTGGTACTGCCCACGGACATGTCGGACTACATCAGCGAGACGATGTGTTCGTTGACGATCACGACGAACGACCTGGAGCTGCCGTGGGAGCTGATGCACGCGAACGGTCGGTTTCTCTGCGCGGACCGTCCCGTGGCGCGCCTCCCGATGGGCCGTTCGTTCCCCCGCATACAGAACGCGAGACCCCGCGGCAAGAAGCGGTTCCTACTGATCTACGCCGATCCCGAGGGCAATCTCTCTGCGGCGAAGAAGGAGGTCGACGCGATCGAGATTAGCCTCAACTCGGGCTGGAGCCGCGACGAGATCGAGGTCGATGTGCTCCGCCGCGAGGAGGCGACCGGTGACCGTCTGAACAACGCGCTTCTTTCCGGCCGCTATGACGTGATCCATTACGCAGGCCACGCCGCATTCGACCAAGAGAATCACGAGCTGAGCGGGCTCCTGCTGCACGACCACGAAATCTTCTTCGCGGAGAAGATCCAGCGGCTCCTCGAAGGCAGCCCCATCGTATTTCTGAACGCCTGTGAAACAGGCGCCGTCGCCAACGAGATCGACGCGCCGAAAGTGGACTTTGTGCTCAAAGGACCTGCCGAGGGCCTCGCGTCCGCGTTCGTGTACGGCGGCGCTCTTGCGTGCATCGGCACGATGTGGCCCGTATACGACGCTGCGGCCGCAGCATTTGCGAACCACTTCTACCGGTGCGTTCTCGAGGGAGAAATGGTCGGTGAGGCCGTCCGCCTCGCGCGGACCAAGGTGCGCAGCGAATTCACGGGACAGGTGACGTGGGCGGCGTTCGTACTCTACGGCGACCCGACTTTCCGCCTCGTGACGTAAGCGTTCGCGGGGGCGCGCCGGCGGTTGGTTTATGGCGCTTGAAGCTCGGTGTTCACCTTTCGGCCTCTGGTTCATCCGCTTCGGTCTCGCCCTTGAGCCGATGCCAAATGACATACCGAATCCTCGCGCTCAGATTGACCCGGTGCTGAAGGATCCTCTCGCGGTTGGGGTCGGGATTCCCTTCGTCGATCTCCTCCTGCGACGCGTCGCCAATCGTCTCGAGAATCTCGATGAACTTCTCTGCGTGGGCGAGAGAGGATCTCCCGTGGTCGGCAGCATTCGCGATCATGAGGCCGATTGTGCCGTCCGTCGTGCGCATCATTCCGCGACCTCGGTGATCTCGAACTTCCCGACGCGCGCGAATCCGAGCGCTGCGAGCAACATCGCCTCATCGTTCCGTCGTGCCCGCTCAGAGGCGAGCATCCAGGTCGGCGAGACGGTCGAGCGGTCGATCACCTCGGTGCCGAGGTCCGTCTTTCGAATCGCGGCGTAGACCGGCTGTGACTACTTCGTGTTCATCGTCGTCCCTCGCCTCAATGCAACTCTTCGATGTCGTCCAGTGACGCGAGGAGCGCAGTCCTCGCCTCCGTCATCCGCCGCCAGTTCCCATCGAACTCCCGCCGCGCGATCTCCTCTCCGTTCACGGTCGCCCGGTAGTTGCCAGAATGATGCTTCACGCCATCACGGCGATCGATCACCACCTCGACCAATCCGATCACGACCGTGACCGCGCGTTCGTTCCGGATCGTCGTTGTCGCCGTCGCTATTTCGCCCCCGGATTCGCCACCATCCGGAGGCCGCATCCGTCGCCGATCGCATCCGTCGATGGAGCGATCACCTTCTAATGGGCCGTTCACGCACGTGCGCGTTTCGGCGACCGACGAGTTTTTCGACTCCCTCTACCACGAGTGGAGCCCCGCCGATTCCGGTCGCGCCGTTCGCGAGCCACGGCCTTCTCGCTCGGAGGACACGCCGCCCCGCGACGGATACCGTGACGCGCGGACGTCGGGCGTGGGTTGCGTGGTCGGCACTCGTGCGCTAGCGATTGACGCGCGAAGTGACGGGACTCGCTCCGGTCAGCTCGACGCCGGGTTGCCGAAACGCTCGGAGAATCGCACCGCACCGGCGAGACGGCGCGGCGTCCGATACCAAAGGAAATCAGCCCTGAACGGCCCACCTTCTCGGCACCAGTCGAAGCAGTCGCATTTCCTCCCAAATGACCCGCCAGCACCCGTCACAGCTGCGCTCCTCGAATCGCCTCGCGTGGTCCTTGGCGACCAACGGCTCCACGGCATGGCGAAAACGGCCTCATCGTGCGAATGTGGCGGTCGTGTGCAGCGCGGCGCCACGGCGCCTAAATCGTGCGCGAGGCCAGAGAGCGAATCGCGATGAGAGACATCGAGCGCTGGGAAAAGCAGAGAGACGATCTCGATCACTTGGTCCGCGATCTCGCAGAGCCGCTTCTTGGCGGGTCCGTGACTGAAGACGCCGCGTGGATGTGCGTGCAGCGTTTTGCAGACTGCTTCCCGATCTACAACACCCTTTGGCTCGAGCTGGATTCGGCCGACGAGTCAATTCGCGGCGCGTTCGTCCAGGCATTCCAACGCGAAGCGACGATTCTCCTGCCTTGCTACCGAGGAGTCCGCGAACATTCCCTGTTGACCCATGAGCGCGAGTTTCATTTCTTCACAGACAGAGCCCGATTGCTGATGTCATGTTGGAGCTACGAGTCCGAGGAGTCGGTCTCCGACGCTCAGCGCCGTCGTACTCGCCGCAGGGCATCATCGTCGGAAACCTACCTAGACCAACTACCCGTCCCCGCACCCGAACCGCATTGGATCGCCGAAGTCACCAGCGTCGCACGACGATTTGGATCGGCCGACGGCCTTTGGGACGTTGCCGCTCTTTGTGGGCTTGGACTGATGCTCGGGAATGCGAAGCGCTCGCCGGATGAACCGCCATTTTTCATGACCAGTGAGCCGGGTCTGAAGTCCGAGAACGAGAGCTTCGTTCCAGTCGAAGGATTCGCGGCACTTCCTCTCGCTTTGGTGTGGCGCTTCTTGCGAAAGCTCCGTGATGAGGATCCATTGCGACCTCGACTCTCAGATTGCCCAGGAAGAGCCGGGCGATGCCCGACCCGCGGGAAACTCTGGAACGTCTGGAGCGACGCCAGCCGGCGGTGGCAACCAGAGAAGTTGTGCGCGACTTGTCGTGCTGATGCCCTGCGAAATCACGATGCCGGACGGCGAACGCGACAGAGCACACTGATCCAGAAGAAGTCAGCGGCTGGAACGCTCCGATTTCGAAAGGGCCATCGCCCCCCGCTGGGCTGATCGCGCTCCGCGAACCCTACCCCACTTAATGGCGGACTTGTGTGCCGCTAAGTAGGGTCGCCAGACTCTCGACCCCTCTCGCAGCTGCTCTATCCTCCATCCCAGATTCGATCGGCGTGTGAGCCGGTTCATCCTCTGAGGAGGCGAGCATTCCATGGAAAACGGCACGATCACTTCAGGTTGGTTATCGCCTGCGCAAGCCGGCAGGCGGCTCAACGTCACGCCCCAGTGGGCGCGGAAGCTTGCGGAGGCTGGAAAGGTCCGTGCGATCCGAACGAGCCTCGGCTGGCTTTTCGATGAGGCCGACGTCGACCGTCTCTTTCGCGAGCGTGACGCGCGACGGGAGAGCGCCAACACGCCGAACTCACCAGCTTAGAAGCGACGCGGCCGCCGGGACTCGCGATCCCGACGGCGCGTTCGACAAGGAGTTCTATTCGATGACACGAATTGTAACGACGTCTGCCGACGATCGCAACTCAACCTCGATCGCTCGCGCAGATGCAGTAGACCATTGCGACCTGCCTCCACAGGCTCGTGATCTGCTCGATCGGTTGAACCATGTGCGCGCCTCGGGTCGCGGATGGATCGCCCGTTGCCCAGCGCACGATGACCGACAAAACAGTCTCTCGGTTGCGGTCGGCGATAACGGTCGCGTTCTCGTTTTCTGCTTCGCCCACTGCTCGATCTTAGAGATCGTTCGGGCGCTCGGCCTTCGAGTCTCGGATCTATTCCCGAATCCGCAGGGAAGATCGGGTGCACTCAACTCGCGTGCGTTAGGGCAGCCGGTCAGAACCAGCGAGCCGCTGGCCGTTCCGGCGTACATTCCCCGTCGCCTCGCCTTTGCTCAACGAGTCCTCACTCGAAATGCGACGGCCGGATGGGTGCGCGAGATCCTTCAGCGCTACCACACCAACGTCGACGCGATGCACGCGTTCGAAGCCGGCGTTCTGCCGCCCTGGCGGGATCGGCCGGCAAGACTCGCTGTCCCGATGTTCGATGTCGATGGCGTCGTTTGCGGCGCCAAAGTTCGCCCCGGGTTTCACAGCAAGTCTGACGACCTGCGGGGTTCGCGCACCGGGCTTCTCGGACTTCCCACGCTACGCGCGATGCCTGACGCCCGAGTCATCGTCGTCGAGGGCGACCACGACGGTCTCGCGGTCAAGGCGGCGTTTCCGGAGTTCTCGATCGTCGCGTTTCCAGGCGTCGGTCGCTGGCCGCGCGGATTCACTGATCGGTTTCGCAGCCGGGACGTGACGGTCGTTCCCCACCTGGATGAGCCTGGACAGGCTATTGCACGCCGGATCGTTCAGGAGCTACACGGCGTCGCCTCCGCCGTCCGAATCGCCGATCTGCGCACGGTCGCAGGAGTCGGGCCATGAAGGACGCCGCGGACGCAATCGGATCGGGATTGGACTCCACGGAGAAGCTCCGCGCGGCGATCGAGCACGCGGAACCCATCACGGCGCCGCCGCATTCTGAGGATTCTGAGAATTGCGGCACACGGGACCACGATTCAGACGACCCAGAAGACAACAAGGTGGTCCCGCATTCTGAGGATTCCGAGAATTGTGGCGCACGGGGTGACGGTTGGGAGGCACCTGTCCCTTTCGGTGACTTTGATCTTCCCGCGTTTCCGATGAACACGTTGCCGCCATGGCTGCAATCGTTCGTCGAGGCTGAGGCGATCGCGACGCAAACGCCGGCGGACCTTCCTGCGATGCTCGCCTTGGCCACAATCGCCACCGCCTGCGCGAAAAAGGCGATCGTGAAGGTGCGGGAGGGTTGGGTCGAGCCGCTAAATGTCTACATAGTCATCGCACTGGATCCCGGCAATAGGAAGAGCGCAGTTTTCCGCGACCTGGCTGCGCCGATCGAGAAGTACGAACAAGAGGAGGCGATCGCCGCGGAGCCGGAGATCATCAAGGCGGAGAACCACTTCAAGATTCTCAAGGGTGCCCTGGATCGAGCCCAGGGCGACGCGGCGAAGACCAAAGGCAGCAATCGAGATCGACTGACGAAGGACGCGGAAGCACTCGCTATCGAATTGCAGTCGCTTTGCATCCCGGTTCGTCCCCGATTCGTCGTCGATGATTGCAGCCCGGAGCGACTCGCAACACTTCTTTCTCAACACGCCGGTCGCATGGCCGTGTTGAGCGCCGAGGGTGACGTCTTCAACCTGATGGCCGGTCGTTATGCAAAGGACGGCGCGCCGAATTTCGCGGTCTTTCTAAAGGGCCATGCGGGTGACACCGTCCGTGTCGATCGCGTGGGGCGTCCGCCTGAATTCGTCGCCTTTCCTGCAGTGACGATCGGGCTCACTGTACAAGTCGATGTGATCCGCAGCCTGGTCATGAAGCCTGGCTTTCGCGGACTGGGGCTTCTCGCGCGTTTTTTGTACAGCATCCCAAAGAGCCTACTCGGGCGCCGCGCCCCAAACCCGCCGCCGGTTCCAGACTCCGTTCGAGCCGTCTATCAGACGTACGTCTCGAGACTCATGGCTATTCCCGTTGTGCCGGACGGCAACGAGGAACAATCGGTTCCGATAATTCAACTCGATGAGGCCGCTCATCGGGCCGTGATCGCGCACCAAGAGCGGATCGAACCCATGCTCGCCCCACTCGGCGAGATGGCAAGTATGACCGATTGGGGCGGCAAACTCGTCGGAGCAGTTGTCAGGATTGCGGGACTCCTCCACATCGCTGATCACGTCGAGTCGCTCACGCCGTGGGATACCGCGATCAGCCCAGAGACGATGGAGAAGGCTGTTCAGATCGGGAACTACCTCACCGCGCACGCGCAGGCCGCATTCGCTGAGATGGGTGCCGATCCCGCCGTTCAGACTGCTCGTTACGTACTCGCGTGGATTCGGAAGAACGATGAGCCGACCTTCTCGAAGCGGGACGCATTCCAGGCGATGAAGGGCCGACTACGTCGAGTAGAGATCCTCGAGGCGGCGCTGGCGGTACTGGTCGAGCACGGCTACGTCCGTGAGCGGACAACCACAAGTCCTCGGCGACCCGGCCGGAAACCTTCTCCCATCTTCGAAGTGAACCCGGGTACCTGGGGCCACAATTCACACATTCCTCACAATGCAGAACCGCCAACCGATCCTGAGGATTGTGAGGATTCTGAGGATGGCGATCTTGAGTCGGAAGGCGACCATCCGACCGGAACCCAAACCACCGCAGGCGATCCGATCCCCTCCACCCCGGACACGACATCACCATCTTCGATTCCGTCGGCGGTCGCCGAGCCGGACACCACGCAGCCAACGGATGAGAGGGACCGCGGCGCGCAGGGTGCAACGACCACCAGCGAAGCGTCGGACCCGATCGGCAGCTCGCCGCAGCAGCCGATCGACGATGTGGACACCGAGGTAATCGAGCTATGACTGCCCTCGAACTCCTGACGACACTGCGGACACTCGGCGCAAAGGTCCAGGTAGCCGAGGGCAAGCTCCGAGTCGTCGCCCGGAGGGATCTCGTTACCGACGAGCACCGAGCGAGCCTGGCCGCGCGGAAGGACGAGATCCTTCGACTCCTCGCGGACGAACACGAGTCGGCTGCTGAGCCGGGCGCTTCACCTAGCCCGAGCGAGATTGTCGCCAATGGATCTGCGCCGTTTTCGCCGGCGGTGACACAACACGACCATGTCGATGACCGTTGTCCGTGCTGTCGCGGCGGTCAGCCGGTCGGGCTCTCCTGGTGGTCTCGGCCGCGATCTGAAGGCCCGATCACGATCGCTGATCTCGCATTGGTCGGGCAACGGCTTGCGGACGACGATCGCCGACGCGCCGCTCTGCTCGGCATAGATCCGCTCCCGGCTCGTCCGGTTCGATGGCCCGAGCCATGGAGAAGCCAGTTCGACGAACGGGTCCGAACCATGGTCCTCGAAAGCCATCTTGACGAGGCTGAGGCCGCGCGAAAGGTCGAGCGGTTCGTTCGCGAGTGGCAGCGCGCGGAAGCCGCCGGAGTCGACGGCGCGCGCATCATCGGCCGTGTTCCCGCACCGTCTACAGAGATGCGCGCCGAGCTTCCCGCCCGCGTCGCGGACTGGCCGCCTGACTATCGCCGAGCATTCGACGAATGCGTCAACGTCGCGATCGTCGGACGCACGCCGGAGACGGAGCGCGAGGCCGAGATCGTTGTTCGACGCTGGCACCGCAATCACGACATGGAGACAAATCATGAGCACTGAACGATCGGCACTTCGTCGAGAGGACTTGCCGCTCGCCGAGCGGCTGCAACTACCGCTTCTCACGGCCGACGAACTCGCGGTGCATCTCGCGCTTGCAAGCGGAGAAGGTGTGAACGTCCTGGCGCAGCGCCGCGAGATTCCGTTCGTTCGAGTCGGGAAGCGAAACCTGTTTCGGCTCGACGATGCGATCGCCGCGCTCTGGAAGAAGCACGTGGCGACGATGTCCGAGGCGGAGATCCGAGCGTACATCAACGTGATCTCGCCGCCACGGCGCATGCGGCCTCAACGGCCATCGACTGAGAAGGAGAGTCATCGGTAATGCTTAGGCGAGATGAATCCATCCCACCGACGATCGAGGTAAGCGACGTTCGATTCCGTGCGGCCGATGCGAAGTGGCAGCGCACGGGCTTGGTCGGCTTCGT
>JACOTG010000071.1 GCA_016178505.1 Planctomycetota bacterium | reverse complement strand
AACCGCCGAGCAGCCGGCAGCGGCAGAGCCGGCTCGAGAAGCGTCGGTGATTCACGGCCGCGTGCTCGATTGCAGCGGGAATCCAGCGGCTGCGGTCGCTATCGAGTACCAGATCAAAGCCGCCGCCGATCGCCCGCACCCGCGCCCTCGTGCCGTGAGCCTCGCCGACGGCTCGTTCACGATGCCCACTCCCGATGGTTCCGGGCATCTCGTCGCGGTCGACGAAAACCTCACGACGGTCCTCGCCGGGCTCGTCGGTGATCGCCCGGTGCCTTCCGAGATCGTCGTCGTTGTTGCGCCGCGCGTCGAAGTGCTCGGCCGAGTCGTCGACGAATCGAGCGCGGCCCTCGCCGGCGTGCAGGTGTCGATCGACTTGCCCAAGGCGTTTCGAGCGCGATTCGACGCCATCCTCGACCGATCCCTGAACGTCGAACGCCACACGACGACGGACGCGAACGGCGCGTTCGAGCTGCGAGACGCAGCGGCTGTCGACGGATCGATACTTCTCGCGGCGCTCGACGGGTTCGATCGTCACGACGAGCCGCTGCCGCCCGGGTCCGTCGAGGGACACGTGATCGTATTGACCCGACCCTCGAGCAAGGATGGGCTCGTTCGAGGCCGGGTGGTCGACGTCGCCGGTCAACCGATGGGGGGCGCGCGCGTCTCGTTCGGGATCGACACGACGGTGACGAGCGACACCGGCGAGTTCGTTTTCAAGCTCGAAGACCCGAAGTCGATGAACGTCCGTTTCCACTATGTGCCGCGCGCTCTCGTCGCCCTCAAGCGCGGGTTTCTGCCCGGCCGCTACGAGCCGCCCGCCCGCGAGGGCGTCCCCTCGTGGCCCGCGTGGGTGACGGTGCGCCTCGCCGACAAACCGCTCGCGATTTCCGGTCGCGTCGTCGATGCGAACGACCGCGCGTGCCGCAACGTCTGGGTGTGGATCGTCGACGCGACGATGTTCGGTGCGGTCGGCGACGGCCCGGCGCAAGTCGAAAACGTCCTCGCCGGAGCCGAATCGGAGTTCTTCCACTACGTGACGACCGACGACGCTGGGCGTTTCACGATCGATGGACTCCTCGATCGCGCGTATCACGTCCAGGCCATGGATCCCGGAACGCTGATCCGAGTCGACGTGGGACCGATCGACGCCGGCAAGAGCGATCTCGAGCTGCGCCTTCCCACCAACGACGTCTATCCCCGAGTGGCCGGGCGCGTCGTGACCCACCGTGGCCGGCCCGTGTCGGGCGTGCACGTCATTCCGATGTGCGACACCTTCCGCGCGAAACTCGAAGGCCAGACCATCGGCACGAGCCACCAAACGCTCGGTGGCGTTGCGACCGACGGCGACGGGCGGTTCGAGATGAAGAACATTCCGAAGAGCCTCGTGTACATCCGCCTTGAGGGACCGACGCTCATCCCGCTCGAGTACGGTCGCTACTGGGACGACGACCCGGCGTACGCGAACGCGCCGGTGAAAGGTCTCCCGAAAGACCGAATCGACTCGCTCGAAATCGTCGTCGATCAGCGCTGCCATTTCCAAGTCGAGCTGGCCGATCCCACTGCGGGCGACGAGGTCGCGGTCCTCGATGCCGCGGGCCACGAGCTGATCATCAACGTCTTCCACGGCAACGGGCGAGAAGAACGAGAGCACATCGCCGTCGTGGACGGGCGCACGCCAGCCATGGCCGCGTCCGATGCCGGTCGCACGCTGGTCCTGTTCAAGGCCGGAGCCGAAGTCGCACGCCAGCCGGTCGACCTCGAGCCCGGTGAGCTTCGCCACATTCGCCTCTGAGCGGTCGGCGTGAGCCGGCGCGCCGCGGTCCCTGCGTCCGGTTTTTCGTCGTCGATCGACGTCAGGAGTCGGCTCGCACGCTCGCTGAGCGGATTCTTGTCCCTCCCGTTGCCCGAGTCCATAATTCGCGATTCCAACGATTGCGTCGAGAAAAGCACGCAATAGGGACCGGCTCCTCTCGGACTATCTACCGTTCGAGAATTCTGCTGACGGTGAGCCGATCCCGGGCTTTCGACTCGAGCGAGGTGAGCATCGTGGCGAGAAGACGTGAAGTGACCCTGATCAGCGGAAAACAGGCCGCGAAAAGCGCTATCGCGTACTTCCGGGAGCTGATGGATTCGACAACAGGCAAGGTTGAAGTCGAGGAAATCGAGCTCTCCGAAGGCCAGAAGCACTGGACGGTAACTCTGAGTTGGGATCAAGGGTTGTTGCTGCCCATCAAGTACAAGGTGTTCAAGGTGAATTCGGAAACCGGGGCGGTCACCTCGATGCGAATGCGCCGCGGATGACGCAAGTTCTGGACATCGACGCTCTCGTCGCCAGTTACCTGGAGACGGGCGCCATCATCGACGACGGTCTCCTCGTGGTGTTCTTGGCCGGTCGAGTCGATCCCTCACGCATGGGTGAGCTGCCTCGAACGGAAGGATTCGGAGTCCTCGATTTCTACCTCCTCGAACGCATCGTCACGATGTTCAGTCCACGCGGCCGACACTTCACGACGCCGAACATTCTCACAGAAGCCGACGATCTCGGAAAAAAGCTCAACAAGCGAGTTGATGGAGGCTTTCGCAACGAGTTCGTTCGCCTCGCGAACGCGCTCAGCGAAAAGTCTCATGCGAGCGCGACGCTGTGCCAAGCCGGTGAATTCCGAATGTTCGGATTGGCGGATTGCTCGATGATGGAGATGGCCCGGAAGGGATTCCTCGTCGTTACCACGGACGGTCCCCTTTGCGGCTTGCTTCGATCGCAGAGTCTTCCCGTCATTCACTTCGAAGAACTTCGGGACGCGTGGCGGCGCTGGATGAGTTGATTCGAGCGGACGAGGCGCTCGAGCACGCAGACGTTTCGCACCCGACGAAAGTCCGGTAGCATCCGCGGCCAATGGCAACCGACTACACCAAGACCTCGTGGGAACTGGCCGGCGGAAACCCGCCGCCCGATCTGCGCTCGTTTCCCCCGCCGGATCGCTGGGACGACTGGGAAGAGTTCGACGCGAAGGCATGGCCGCGGAAGGTCGCGCACCACTACATGCTCGTCCCCACGATCTGCTTCAACTGCGAAGCGGCGTGCGGGCTCCTTGCCTACGTCGACAAAGAGACGCTGAAGATCAAGAAGCTCGAAGGCAATCCGGCGCACCCAGGAAGCCGCGGGCGGAACTGTGCGAAGGGCCCGGCGACGATCAACCAGGTCGACGATCCCGAGCGCATCTTGTATCCGCTGAAGCGAACGGGCAGGCGCGGTGAGGGCCAATGGGCGCGCGCGACGTGGGAGGAAGCGTGCGCGACGATCGGCGCGCGCATGCGCCGAGCGATCGTCGAGAAGCGCGGCAACGAGATCATGTACCACGTCGGCCGTCCGGGCCACGACGGCTTCATGGATCGCGTGCTCCAGGCGTGGGGCATCGACGGGCACAACAGCCACACGAACGTCTGCTCGGCATCGGCGAGGCTCGGCTACGCGTTGTGGTCGGGATCGGATCGGCCGTCGCCTGATCACGCGAACGCGCGATTCATCCTGCTCTTGTCGGCGCACCTCGAGACCGGGCACTACTTCAACCCGCACGCGCAACGAATCATCGAGTGCAAGATGCGCGGCGGAAAGATCGCGGCAATGGATCCGCGCCTGTCGAACACCGCGTCGATGTCGGATTGGTGGCTGCCGACGTACCCGGGCAGCGAGGCCGCGGTGCTCCTCGCGATGGCGAAGGTGCTACTCGACGAAGGGATGATCGATCGCGAGTTCGTGCGCCGCTGGGTCAACTGGGAGGATTTCCTTCGCGCGGAGCGACCCGAAGCACCCGTGACGTTCGATCGTTTTCTCGACGAGATCAAGGCGATCTACTCGGGCTACACGCTCGAGTTCGCGGAGAAGGAGAGCGGTTGCCCGGCGCGGCGCATCTATGAAGTCGCGCGCGAGATCGGCCGCGCGGGGTCGGCGTTCTCGAGCCACGTGTGGCGCGGCGCGGCGTCGGGCAATCTCGGCGGCTGGCAAGTCGCGCGGTGCCTTCAATTCCTGAACGTGCTCGTTGGCGCCGTCGGTACGCCGGGCGGAACGGCTCCGCACTCGTGGGACAAGTTCGTCCCCGCGCCGTTTCTGAAGCCGCCGCCGCAGAAGAGCTGGAACGAGCTGACGTTCCCGAGGGAGTTCCCGCTCGGCCACTACGAGATGAGCTTCCTCCTGCCGCACTTCCTCAAAGAGGGGCGTGGACGCGTCGACGTCTACTTCACGCGCGTCTACAACCCGGCGTGGACGAACCCGGATGGGCTCACGTGGATCGAGGTTCTGCGCGACGAATCGAAGATCGGTCTCCACGTCGCGCTCACGCCGACCTGGAACGAGACCGCGTACTTCGCCGATTGGGTGCTGCCGATGGGCATCGGCTGCGAGCGGCACGACGTTCAGTCGCAGGAGACTCAGTCGGGGCAATGGATCGGTTTCCGACAGCCGGTGCTCCGCGTCGCAAAGGAGCGGCTCGGAAAGCCCGTCAAGCTCACGTACGAAGCGAATCCGGGAGAGGTCTGGGAAGAAGACGAGCTGTGGACGGAGCTGTCGTGGCGAATCGATCCCGACGGCGCGCTCAGCATCCGCAAGTATTTCGAGTCGCCGTATCGCGCGGGCGAGAAGCTCACGGTCGACGACTATTACCGGTGGATCTTCGAGAACTCGGTGCCGGGCTTGCCCGAGGCCGCGAAAAAGGAAGGCCTGACGCCGCTCGCGTACATGCGCAAGTACGGCGCGTTCGAAGTTTCTCGCGACGTCTACCGCTTGCACGAGCAGACGCTGCCGTCCGAGAAGAAGGCGGACGGCATCGACGTCGACGGGACGATCAAGAAGGGATTCCCGACGCCGTCGAAGAAGCTCGAGTTCTGGTCGCCGACGATGAAGGAATGGGGCTGGCCGGAGCACGTGCTTCCCGGCTACGTCCGAAGCCACATCCATCCGAGCACGATGGATCGGTCGAAGAACGAGTTCGTGCTGGTGCCGACGTTTCGTCTGCCGACGCTCATTCACACGCGGTCGGCAAACGCGAAGTGGCTGTATGAGATCTCGAACACGAACCCGGTGTGGATCCATCCGCGCGATGCCGAGTCGCTGGCGATTCGCACTGGCGATCTCGTGAAGATCTCGACCGAGATCGGATGGTTCGTCGACAAGGTCTTCGTCACCGAGGGGTTGATGCCAAGCGTCGTCACGTGCTCGCACCACCTCGGGCGGTGGCGGCTGCACGAGGGCTACGGCGTCGATCGTTGGGCATCCGCGCTCGTCGACCTGCAGGAGATCGCGCCGGGGCAGTGGATGCTGCGGCACAAGAAGGGCATCGAGCCGTTCAAGTCGACCGACCCCGACAGCGAGCGCGTGAGTTGGCGCGACGCGGGCGTACACCAGAACTTGACGTTCCCCGTGCACCCGGATCCCTTGTCCGGCATGCATTGCTGGCATCAAAAAGTCCGCGTCGAGAAGCCGACGGGCGACGAGCGCTACGGCGACGTCTTCGTCGACACGAATCGATCGATGGCGATCTACCGCGAGTGGATGGCGAAGACGCGGCCTGCGCCGGGGCCCGGCGGGCTTCGCCGTCCGACCTGGCTTGCGCGGCCGATCCGCCCGGTCCCGGAAGCGTTCGTCCTTCGATAGCATCGTCCATCGCTCATCTCTCATCGCGCCCGGAGGTCCGGGCGCACTCGGCGGCAAGTGCAGAGGCAGGCGTCCGATCCGATGCAAACTGGTCGTGGCACTCCGAGAGGGCCGCGCTCGGTGACGAAAGCCGTCCTGATCGTCGGGGCACGAGTTCAGCGGAGCGAACGGACATGCTTCTCGAAGTCGAATTGCATCCGCGCGAGATTGACGGTGCCGAAGGCGCGGTCCAGCGCGAGGCCGTTGCTGGCGCCGGACGCGAGCGCGTCGAACAGGGTGTCGAAGAGCGACTGATACTCCTTTGGGCCGTGCCGCAGGAAATGGATCAGCGCCCACGCTTGCGCGTAGTGAAGGGGCGCGTCCGTTCCGTAGAACGGCTCGGGCCCCTGGCCCAGGAACGTGGAGAGGTCGGGCAGCTTCCCGCCCGGTGACGCCAGGACCTGCATGTCTTCGGGGTGCGTCTGGCCTTGGATCCACTGCCCGCCGACGATCGATGCGCGTTCGTAGTACTCGGCGAGTCCCTCGTTGAACCACGTCGGCGGCTCGTCCATGAGACGATCGAGGTACTGGTGGAAGCACTCGTGCCGAACGGTGCGGATCATCGACTCGCGCACCGGGACGTTCCAGATCAGGAGCTGCTTGACGGCGGGACTGTAGAGACCCGCGGTGTGGCGCGCGTTGGCGCCCAGGTCGTGCGCGTAATCGTGATAGCCCGCCTCGCCGGCGAAGAGGTACACGCGGAACTTTCGCCGATCGAGATCGGTGATCTTGCGCAGCCGAAGCGTGTATGCGCGATACGACTCCTCGAGCGCTTTCGACGCCTCGATGCAAGTCGCTCGGTCGATGTCCGACGCGATCCGGAAGTTCTGGGACTCGTAGGTGTAGACCTTGCTCCAGTTCGGCCCGTGAACCGCCTTCACGAGCAACCGATTGAGATCGTCGAGGCCCGAGGATCGGATCGAAGCCGCGCTTGCGTCGTCGACGACGGCCTTCGCTTTCTCGGGCTCGCCGCTCCGGAGCAGAGACGCGGCCAGCCCCTCGCGAGCGTCGAGGTCGTGCGGGAATTCCGCGACGATGCGCTGAAACTCCGTGACGGCGTCCGCGAGGCGATGCTCGCGGAGGAGCAGCAAGGCCGATAGCGTCCTCGATCCCGCAAACGTCGGCTCCAACTCGCTCACGCGGGCGCAGTGGTGGTGTGCGCTTTGGAAATCGAAGAGCCCGACGCACGCGATCGCCAGCAAGTACTCACGGACGGCGTCGCTCGCGGGTGCGGACGCCGGCGACTGCACGTAGCGGAGCGCCTCATCGAACTTCTTCGCGTCGAGCATCTCGAACGCGGAACGGACGAAGGAATCCTGGCGGGGATTCGACGGTCCGGGAAGAGCGCGCGCAGTGCTCGCGACGGGCGCCGCGGTCGCTGGCTTGGGATCGGTGCGGAGCCACTCGGGAATCGCCTTCGTTCGGTCATAGGTCTTTCGAAACTGTTCGAGTTCCGCACTCGTGGCCTTGTCGACCAGCCCCTGGAGCCAGTAGGCCTCGGCTTGCCCCTTGATCACGATCTCCGAAGCGGGCGTCGAGAATGCCAACCGACCGTACAGCGTGCTCGGCTTGGAGAGTGCCGCTACGCGCGAGTGGTCGCACAATGCCGCGACTTCCAACGACGTCACCGAGACCGAGAGCGAGGCAGCCCCTTTCCCGCGTGTGACGGTGAGAGCGTCGACGACATCCTTCTGTTTCTTGCCGTCCTTGATCAGCGCGAGCCCGGCGTTGCAGCGCGTGAAATCGCAGCGAATGTCCACACGGACCGCTTGGCCTTGGTCGAGGCAAACGAGTGCCGTCGCGGACTGCACCCCACGAAACTCGATCGTATAGGGGCCACGGAACTTCGCCGGGTGGACGTAGAAGCCGTTCTCTTGCGAGAAGTCGGTCAGCGAGCGATCCGTGTATCGCAGCTTGATGTCGCCCGTCGATGGATTCCACGACTGGAGTTCGCCGCTGATCAGCGTCTTCGGATCGGGCGGCGTGAACTTCAAACGGAACGCGCAGCGTTCCATGTCCTCTTCGATCTCGGCTCGCTTCTGGCGAACGTAGTCCTTGCCTTCGTGCTCGCGCAGCAGCGCGTCCAGGCGCGTTTGCGCGTCGCGCCAGCGTCCCTGCGTGATGAAGCGTTGGCATTCGTCGAGCCCCTTGCCGAAGTCGGCTGCGGGATCGACCGTCGGGGCGAGGACGGCGAGAGCAAGCAACGCCGCGCGCAGCAACGAAGGAATCGGCACGCTGAAGTTCTCCTTCGGGACCCGAGATGGCGACTAATCTACTCGAAACCCCGTCGCGAGGCGACGTGCGAGCGCGTCGCCGTTCGGCTCAAGCGCTCAGTCGTTTGGAGACGGCGACTCCGCTCCGGAGTGCTCCCTCCATGTAGCCCACGAATGCCGGGCACACGTGCTCGCCCGCGAAATGCAGCCTCGGGAGGCCGGCCTGCAGGATCGGGCCGATCGCCGTGAGCTGGCCGGGCGCGGGGAAGGAGTAGCTCGCGCGCGTCCACTCGTCGGCGGGCCAGTCCATGAAGCGAGACTTGACGAAGGAAGCGTTGAATCCGGTGAAGAATGCTTCCATCGTCGCGTGGTACGCGGCCTCGCGAGACGTCGCGTCGTGGGCGCGACAGGCCTTCGCGGCGGGGCCCCCAGAGAACGCGGTGAGCGCGGCGCCGTCGTCGCCCGGCTGTCCGTCGGTCGGCTCCCAAGTCGCGCAGACCTCGCCGTCCGAGAGCGCGTTCGGGGCGACGCGGCTGGACCTCCAGAAGCGGCTCTTCACCGCGGCGATCCACTTCACGTTCGCGCCCATCTGCGGGCGCAGCAGCGCGGGAAGCGCGGGCTCGAATTCGATGCGACTCCAGACGCTCGGCGGTACGGCCAGAACGACGTGGTCCGCTTCGTAGCATTGTCCCGCGGCAACGATGGCGACGCCGTCCGCGCGGACGGTGATCTGCGTGACCGGACAGGCGACGCGGATTCGTTCGTCGCCGATGTCGCGCGCGAGGCATTGCGCCAGCGAGGCGTTGCCGCCACCACAGCGAAACACTTCGCTCTTCGTCCAATAGTCGTCGAGTCCGCCCCCCTTCACTTGCGCGAGGTTTCCGAGATAGCTTTGGCGCTCGATTGCCGCACCATTGTTCGAGACGAGCTCCGTCTTCACCGCCAGTCGTCCGCGCGGCGAGATCGGCACCGTATCGAGCCACTCGGCGGTGCTGCGCGCGTCGAGCGTCGCCGCGTTCGCGCTGGCCCACGGCGCATCCGCGTCCACGGTGGCGGCGTCATTGGTCATGCGATCGTAGGCTTCGCTCATTTCGTCGTAGAGCGCCTTTGCTGCGTTCGCGTCGAGTCGTTCACCGAGGAGGATGATCGGCTCGTCGAGGTCGTCGTCGTCGCCGATGCGAATGAGAGGAAGGCCGAATTCGTTCGCGTAGGCGAGCCACGTCGGATGGTTCTCGCCGATGAACTCACCGCCTCCTTCGACCGTCTTGCCGGCGACCAGATCGCCGAACGAGAGCACGCGCCCGCCCGCGCGCCCCCGAGCCTCGAGGACGACGACGTCGGCGCCGGCGCGACGTAGCTCACGCGCGCATGCGAGCCCCGCGAAGCCGCCGCCGACGACCACGACCCGTCGCCGGGCTCGACTCGGCGTGACGCCGGGCGTGAAACGGGAAGCGCAACCGGCGAGCGGAAGCGCAGCCGCGAGCTCAGCCGCTCGCCCGAGGAATTCGCGTCGGGTCAGGCCCGAATCACGCGCGCCGTAGCGACGGCGGAGTCGAGCAAACAGCGATCGCGACATGGCCGCGTAGGGAACACGAAACGGACGCTCGAGTCAAGCCGTCCATTCGCCTTGGATGCGCTCGACTCGATCCGTTGGCCCCATCAACACGAGGCGATCGCGAACACGCAGCACGTCGTCCGATGCAGGGACGAAGCGCGACGGCGTGCCGTCATCGCGTATCCGCGAGATCGCGACGAGGATCACTCCCAAGCGCCCGCGAAAGTCCGCTTCGCGCACGGTGAGACCGGCCAGATCGTCCGGAATCTCGACCTCCGTCATGCGCGAATTCTCGGGTAGGCCGGCATCGACCGGCTGGCGCGCGCCGAGCCTCGCGAGCGCGGGACTTCGCCGAATCGCCTCGCGGTCGACCGCGGTCGCGAGATCACCGCGGCGAACGACGCCAAGGAATCGGCGACTCGCGTCCGCATCGACGACCGGAAGCGCGCCGAGATCGCGTAGCCACAGCTTCTCGTTGACGACCAACAGCGAATCGTCTGGGTGGCACACAGCGGTCGGCTTCGCCAGATCGTACGCGATGACGAGCGGATCGAGCGCTTGTTCGTTGAGCGCACCGAGCACCTGGCGTAGCTCGATGACGCCGATGAATCGGCCGTTCTTGTCGCCGACGAAGAGAACGTCGACGCGCGTCGTCGTGAAGATCCGGACGATCTCGCTGAGAGGCAAGCTCTCCGGAAGGAGCGGGGCGTCTCGCCGCATCACGTCGCGAACGCGAAGCGAACGAAGCATCCGTTCTTCGGGCGGGGCCTCCCACGCAATCCCGCGACGGCGAAGCTCCGCCGTGTAGATCGAGTCGTGTCGCAAGAGCTTCGAAGTCGCATAGGCTGCGGCGCACACGAGCATGAGCGGCAAGATGATGCCGTAGTCCCCGGTCAGCTCGAAGAGCATCAGGATCGCCGTGAGCGGAGCATGAGTCGTCGCGGCAATCGCGCCCGCCATGCCGACGAGCGCGTACGGGCCGACCCCGGCGGTGAGATTGGGAAATAGACCGTGCACTCCAAGACCGAACGCTCCGCCAAGCGATGCACCGATGAAGAGCGTCGGCGTGAAGATTCCGCCAGGCCCTCCGGAGCACATGGTGAACGCCGTCGCGATCATTTTTGCGGCGAAGAACAGGAGGAGCATGCGTCCTTCGAACTCGCCCGACAGGATGCGGCTGACCGTCTCGTATCCGTTTCCCCACACGTGCGGGATCCAGATCCCGATGGCGCCCACGGCGAGCCCGCCAAGCGGCGTCTTGAGCCAGCGCGGCAATCGGAGTGTTCCGAATGCTCGATCGCCGGCCGCGAGGAAAACCATGAACAGAACGCTACCGAGTCCGGCGACGATTCCGAGCAAGAGGTAGGGCACGACCTCGAACGACGAGACGAGCGCGAACGCCGGGATCCGGTACATCGGATCACTTCCGAGGATGAGGCGCGAAACGAGCGTCGAAGCCACCGACGAAACGAGGATGGGGCCAAGATACTCGGTCGCGAACGTGCCGAGCACGATCTCGAGCACGAACAGCGTCGCGGCGATCGGCGTGTTGTATGCGGCCGCGATGCCCGCCGCCGAACCGCACGCGACCAGGACTCGTAGCCGCTCGTTCGAGACTCGGAGCGCGCGTCCGATTCGTGACCCCGAAGCGGCGCCGAGTTGGACGATCGGTCCCTCGCGGCCGATCGACCCGCCGGTACCGATCACGAAGAGCGACGCGATCGATCGAACGAGCACTCGCCCGATGTCGATGACTCCCCGGCGGATCGCGACCGACTCCATGATTTCGGGCATTCCATGGCCGCCGGCCGACTTCGGACCCACCCTGAGGACGAGCGCGGCCGCGAGTCCTCCGAGGGCCGGCGCCGCGAGATTCGCATACCACGGGATCGTTCGCGCGATATCGAAGATGTTGTCTGGAGAGTGGAAGACGATCCGCATCAGCACGGCGAGGAGGAGTTTGAATGCGACGGCGCTCAGTCCGCCCGCCACACCGACCGCGCCCGTCAGCAGGAAGAAGAGAGTGCTGCCGTTTCTGGGCAGAATGCGTTCGATACGGCCGATCACGGCGGAGAGCGATCCAGATAGACGATCCATTAGCGTGAGGCGTTATACACGTCGGTGACGGCGGTTCAACGCTGGCGTCGAGTGGATGCTAGATCTGGCCCATCAATCGGTGGACTTGCGGGATCACGCGGACATGGGCGTAGTCGACCTTGAGGCGGGCTTGGATGTCGAGCATCCGTTCCGGCGCGGGCGCTGAGGTTACCGGTCCGTACGGGGTCACGGGTTGTAGGACGATCAACGTGTGCGAAGGAACGCGCGACGCGTCGAGCGCATCGTGCAATTCCTCGAGCGACGTGTCGACGGCGACGACGATCTTCACGTAGCCGTCGGTGCCGCGCCAGGTCTCGAGGAATTCGCGATGCGCCGCATAACGCGCCGCCTCGCCGGTCGAAGAGGGAATCTTCAAGTCCATCGACACGAAGTCGACGTACTCGCGCACGCGCGCCAACGCCCGAGGCAGGAGGCCGTCCGTCTCGAGATAGACCTGGAGGCCCAACGCGCGAATCTCCGGCAGTGCGGCCTCGAGGAAGGTCACCTGCTGGAGTGGCTCGCCTCCCGTGAGTGCGATCCAACGGTGCAGGGATCGCGGACGATGGAGTCTCGCGACGAATTCGATCACTCGATCCAATGCAACGGGGTTGGCGATGGTCTCGAACTCGCGCGAGCCGGCAGCGGTTTCCGCGCGGCACGGCAATCCGGGAACGTGCGTGTCGGGCGTGTCGCAATACGCGCACCTCACGTGGCAGCCGTGCGTGCGGAGAAAGATCTGCCGTTCGCCGACGAGCGGACCTTCTCCTTGGATCGCCGAGTAGACTTCGACCAACGAAGCCTCTGCGACCGTTGCGAGCGGAGACGCGATCGGCATGACGTTTTCAGGACGCGAGGGAAACGACTACTTCTTTCCGCCCTTGTCCTTTTCCTTGCCCTTGGCGTCCGCCTTGGCGGCGGGAGTTGCAGCTCCCTTGCCCCCGGCGGCCGGCGCTGCGCCCGCCGCGGGTGCTCCACCCGGTGCGGCCGCTGCGCCCTCGGCGCCTTCAGCCGCTTCCTTCTTGATCTTCGCCTTCTTCGTCTTGATCGCGGTCTTCACCTTCGGGAGGTTGTAGACCGAATCGCCGTCCTGCCACCGACGGTCCTTCTTCAGGACCTCGAGGCGCTCGGCGCGCGTGAAGACGTTTCGCTGGCGAACCAGCTTGCCATGGGTCACGAGGCTCTTGTGAAGCGACATGATGTTCTCTCTGTCTCCGTCTCGAACGAAAAGGAACCCGAGCAACGGGCCAACGCCCGTGCCCCTGCGATTTCGATTGGCTTGGCGGCTCGAAACCGAGTGACCCGCGTCACGACTTGGACGTGTCGCTCCACTGGCGAATGCGGGCCGACTCGAACGGATGCGTCTCGTCTTTCTTGAAACGGACCACGCAACGGCGAACGCCTTCGACGATCTTCAGGAGCGTCGGATCGTCCGGTCGATTCGCCTTTCCGGCGTAGACGCGGGTCTCCTCGGCGCCGCGAACCTGCACGGCGCTCGGCGTGAGACCAAGCAACTTGAACTGATCATCGGTCCGCAGGAAGTCCATGACCGATTGCGCCGCACCGTCCTGCGTCGCCCCGATCCCTTCCCATCGGATCACTTGCACGGTCCACACCGCCTCGCCAACCGTGTTCATGCTGAGTGATGGGTTTTTCTCGGGGAACAGACCGCCGCGTCCGAGCACGTACGCGAGCCCGACCAGCGCGACGAGAAGCACCGCCGCAGCGCCCAGCACTCGCCGGTTCAGCACGAACTGGCCGACGGGCGCCTTAGGCGGCGCGACCGTTTCCTCGCGCGGCGCGGTCGAACGCTTTCCTCGCGCCCGGCGCTTCTCGGGCTTCGCGGTCGACGCCTTGGGCGCTTCGCCCTTCGGCGTCGTGAGCCGCCAGTATTTCAAAGAACCACGAACGACACGGTCGTCCGAGACCCGAGCCGATGGCTTCAGGAACTCGAACAGCTCCGGAGGCCGCTTCATACGATCTCCCCGCCGCTGGTGGTGCCGCTCCTTCCGCCGACGGAAGGCACACCCGCGACCCTGTTCAGCCGCCGCCCGCGGCTGCCTTGGAATGCCTGGAAAAGGGCGGCACGAACTTACCAACACGCCGCGAGAAGTCAACCGCCGTCGTCTGGGGTCAGACCCCGGACGACGAATGCCCCGCGGGCGTTGGGCGGCGCCATGCGGAAATGAAGGGTGGCGGGGATGCACTACGGCAGGAATTTCTCCGGGTGCTTCAGTTTCGCCGGGAGGTACTCGTCCATCACGAAATCGAGGCCGTGCTTCGCGAACGCCTGTTGCTCGACGCGCTTACCCATCGTGATCTGCTGCTCGAGCGTCTTGACCCAAGCTTTCTCACGATTGAAGAAAGGGTCGTTCTTGAGTGCGTCTTTCGCGCGCTTGATGTCCTGCTCCTTTAGATCGTGAGTCGGCAGGTCCCAGTCGAGGATGTCTTGCGGCGTCACCCCGAGGAATCGCGCTTGCGGCACGCAGAAGAACTTGTTGATGTGCGCCGCGTTGCCCGAGCCGACTTTGAGCGTGCGATAGATGTTCGCGTAGCCGTAGGGATCGCCGTCGGTGAACGCATAGACGGGAATCTTCCGTTCGTCCGCGAGTCGCCGCACGAATCGACGCACCGACCGAGAGGGCACACCCTTCATCTCCACGAGGATGCAACCGAAGGTCTTCCAGAACTCGCCTTCGTTGAGCCGCTCGAACGTGCCATCGGTCTCGATGACGAGGATGAACTTCGCCTTCGTTTCGAACTGGAGGTGCTCGACGGACGACGGGATCGTGTACGCGCCCGAGCCGAAGCCGGTGCAATCGATTCGAATGCGCTTGCCGTCCTTCGCGGTGTCGAGAATGATCAGATCGCCGGCGACCGAGCCGCCGTGCTCGTCCGGCTTGAAGCGCATCATCTCGCGGTTGACGCCGTAGACGGAGAACATCGCCTCGACGTCGTCCATCACGGTGTCCGACTCTTCTTGCGCGTCGAACTTTGCGTCATCCCAGTTCTTCGAGATGTAGTACGCCTCTCGCTTCGTGGCGCGGCGGTTGGTCTCGATGTGCAGCTTCGAGAGCGCCATCATGCGCAGCGTCTGCGCGAACGATTTTGCGGTGCCGACGGTGAGCGTACGCGTGGCGCGCTGACGGCCGATCTCGAAGTAGCCCACTTTGGGGTCGTACTTCACGTTGCTGAGCGAGCGCACCGGGAACTTGAGGTCCGGCTTCTCTCGCGATTGCACGCGCTTGTAGATCTCGGCCGCGGCGTCTGCGATCGCCTTGACGGCGACCTTGTCGCGATCGGTCATCGTGTACGTCTTGTCGTTTGCCTTCTTCGACTCCGGCTTCTTCTTCGGGCTCATATCGTTCGACTCCGTTCGAGGACGTCGGTCAGGATCTCGATGGTCTTGCCGCGCTCCTTGTCCGAGAGCGAGAGGATGTCGGCGAGTCCCGCCGCGATGTGCGGGATGTATTTCTGGATGTAGCCCTTCTTCTTCTCGGCGTCGGCGATGCGCTTCTCGCGGCGGATGTGGAGGCCGAGCCGCCGGCCGCAGTCCATCGCGGCGAGCCGCACTTCACGCAAGATCTCGGGGTAGTGCGCGATCGCTTCCTTCGATTCGCTCGTGAACGGCACCCACACGCTTGCGAGATGCACGAGAAGGACGAGCGGTCCGACGGGAGGCGCGCCCTTCGGCTGCTCGAGTCCGTAGCTGCGCCACGGACACGAGATCATCGCCTTCGTCACCGCGCATGCCGACTGCTGGTAGAGGAGCGGAACGCGATTGGCAAAGCGCAGCAGCGTCGCGGGCTCCTCGGCCGGAAGCTGGCCGCCGAATGCGATCGCGACCTCGATCTGGAAGGGGTTGCCGCGATAAACGGCGGGACGGCGCGTGATGGCGAACGTGACCGCGCCCGGGTACTCGCGCTCGAGCGACTTCAAGATGGACTCCTCGCCGATCGGCGAAACACAATCGGTCGGCGGGTTCATCACGTCGACTTGGCTCATTGCCGTGTGGAGCGCGTCGGCCTCTTCGCGCGCGATGCGGCTCGTCCATGCCTGCTCGCTGAGCCCGGCCTTCTTGCAGATCTCGGCCGCGGTCGCGGGAGACACGCGCGAGAACTCGGAGTGAAGGAACGCCTTGAGGTGCTTCGATTCCGAGTCCTTCAACATCTGGATGAGGAAGCCCAGCTCGACGCCGTACGGGTGCGGCTTGATCTCGCGCGGCTCGGCCGGAAGGTCCTTCGCGGCACGCTCGATGACGACGTCCGCGGCTTCGGGTGAACGGTAGGTGATCGAAACGTGCGGGTTCGCGAGCGCGGTCTGGCGCAGGTAGTCGTCGACCGACTTCTGTCCCTTCTGGTACTTGGCCTCGAGCTCGATCTCGACGCGCGTGCCGTGCGGAACGTCCCAGTCCCGTTCTTCCTCGAGCAGCACCTCCGGCGCGTTCTTTCGCGTGTCGAGGTGGATCTCGATGTACTTCGCCTTCTTCTTCGGACCGGTCTTCGACAGAATGCGCACGGGCTTGCCCGTCGTGAGCTGCCCATACATGCCGGCCGCGCTGATCCCGATGCCTTGCTGTCCGCGACTCTGACGAAGTCGATGAAACTTCGAGCCATAGAGCAGCTTGCCGAACACCTTGGGGATCTGCGCCGCGAGGATGCCGGGCCCGTTGTCCGTCACCGAAACGACGAATCGCTCGGGCCGCGCCGTCGCGCCCTTCGGCTGTTTTTCGACGGCCTCGACGTCCTCGTCCTTCACGGGCGCCGGCGCGTCGGCCGTTCCCGCACCATCGGCGGAGGTCGCTTCCGGCGGCGGAGCCTCCGTACCTCCGTTGGAGCCGTTCACGCGCCGCACCTCGACGATGATGTCGGGAAGGATGTCCGCTTCCTCGCATGCATCGAGCGAGTTGTCGACGGCCTCCTTGACGGTCGTCAGCAGTGCTTTGCGCGGGTTGTCGAATCCGAGCAGGTGCCTGTTCTTCGTGAAGAACTCTGAAACTGAGATCTCGCGTTGCTTCTTCGCGAGGTCCTCCGCCGTCACGGACGTGCGCCGAGTGCGAGCCGACTTGCCGGCGTCGTCGGGCTCGGCCGGCGGCGTGGGCTCGATCGTTTGAACGACAGCGGCGTTCGCGAACTTCGACGCGCGCGCCGGTCTTCGTTGGGGATGGGACTTGGGCACGAAATCAGACCTCCCAGTCATTCGCCACGTCGAAACGAGAAACCGCCCTACGATTCGAGAGAGGCCATGAATCTAGGGTCGCGCAGCCGGCGCGTCAACGAATCTCATGGAGCGTGTACGCGAAGCGTGATCGCATTCGACGTCTTGTCGAGCGGAACTCCGTCACGATCGAAGCCCGGTCCGCCCGCGACCGCCGCTCCGAGCCGCGCTTCCGGCTCCTGTCCAGTGAAGCGGCGGAGGATGTGGCCATTGACGCCGGAGAGGATTCCGACTCGTCCCGCGTGGACGAGGTTGCGGATCGGGACTCCGGGGCTTCCAACGATGACGTCTGGAACTCCGTCGCTGTTCACGTCACCCGCGGGCGCCGACGACGCGCCGACCGCATCGCCGATCGTGTCGCCGCGAAGCGCAAAGACTCGGTGTCCGTCTCCGCTCGAGATCACCGTGATCTTTCCGGCGGTGCCGACTCCGAGCACATTCGCGCTCGGGGAACCGGCCGCGAAGTCCGAGACCCCGTCGCCATCGACGTCGCCGATGAACGTGACGACGAGCCCGATCTGATCGCCGGCCTGGGGGCCGTCGAACGTGCAGATGATCGCGCCGTTTGCGCCCGAGACGAGGTACGCGCGGCCCCCCGCCGCTCGGCCGTCCGACTCCTGCGGCGCGCCGACGAGAAGATCGTCGACGTCGTCTCCATCGAGATCCGGCCCGATCGCAATCGTGGTCCCGACCTGCTCGCCTTCGATCGGTCCGTCGTAGCGTCGCAGCAGAATCCCTCGGCGCCCAGAAAAGAGAACGACGCTGCGAACGAACGGTTGACTGGAAGGAGGAAACCGCTGCTCGTGTGTCGATGTACAGACTCAAAAAAAAATCCCGACCGTTGGGATCGGTCGGGATTGTATCCGTTCGTGTTCGCGTGAGCTAGTTCGGTGGAAGCACGACGAACGAGATGGCGTTCGATACTTTGTCGATCGATGCATACCGGCCCGGAAACGTCACGAACTGCGCGTTCAAGACCACGTTTGCGTATCGAGGATGTCTCGGGAGATTCATCGGGATGCGGACGAATCCACTGGCCGGGAACCCGTACGCGAGGGGCGGGTTGTGCAGGCTGAACCGCCAATTCTCGAGTCCGACGTCGATGACGCTCGCGTTGCCGGGTCCGATCGGATACGGAATCGGCGAGAACCCCGAGTTCGGAGCGCCGTGCGGCGAGATGAGCAAGAGGTAATTGCTGAGCGGCTCGCCGGAAAGCGTGAATGCAAACGACCCGCCGAGCTGCGGCTGCCCCTCGATCGAGAGGGCCGCATTGTTGAACATGTAGAGCTCGGCCTTCGCCGATCCCGGGATGGAGTCGGTCGACGGCGAGCCGATGATCACGTCGCTATGGCCGTCGCCGTCGATGTCGCCCGCGCGCGCAATCGCAAAACCCGCGTGCTGCTCGGCGGCACTCCCCGTGTATCGGAAGAGCTGCAACCCGGTGCGGCCGGAGAACAGGATGACGAACCCCGCCTCGGACCCGCCGATCGTCGACATCGTCGAGGCGCCCGCGAGGATCTCCGGCACGCCGTCATTGTCGATGTCGGGAACGAAGTCCAGCGACCGGCCGAGTCGCTCTTCGGGAACGTCGCCGTCGATTCGCGTGAGGAGAAGTCCCGAGAAGCCCGAGTATACGAGAATGCACCCCGCGCGTGGCCGGCCCGCCGGTGAACACCCCGGCGCTCCGATGACCACGTCCGCGTTGCCGTCACCGTCGAAGTCGTAGCCTCCAGAAACCGAGTAGCCGAGTTCACCCTCGGCTTCGAATCCTGTGATGCGATGGATCTGTCCACTCGCTCCCGAGACGATCGCCACGCGACCGGACCTCTGGAGATTTCCGTTCGTGACTTCGGGTGAGCCGATTGCCATGTCGGGAATCCCGTCGCGATTCGCGTCGCCCGCAGCGGCGAGCGAGGTTCCGACTTGTTCGCCGGCGACGAGTCCCTTGATGCTGAACATGACGCGAGGCTGCGAAGGATTGTCGTTGTTGATCACGAAGACCTTGCCGGCCTGCGCGAGACCCTGGATGTTCGCGAGCGGAGCCGATGCCGCGATCTCCGAGTGCCCCTCGTTGTCGAGGTCGCCTGGGAAGATCACGCGATGTCCGAAACGACCGCCGGGTTTTCGACCGGGCAAATCGTAGAGCTGCGTGAATGTTGCGCCCGAGTAGACATAGACGTGTCCGGTGTTCGCAACGCCGCCGACGCGCGCGCCCGGTGCACCGACGAGTATGTCGGGCACTCCGTCACCGTCGACGTCGCCGTCGCCCGCGACCGAGAAGCCAAACTCGTCCATCGCGGCGAGTCCGTCGAAGCGATGCAGGAGAGAGCCACCCTTTCCGGAGAAGAGAAACACGCTTCCGTTGTCGATGAGGGAACTCGAATCGGCTCCCGGAGCCCCGACGAGGACGTCGTCATACCCGTCGCCGTCTACGTCGCCCGCGGTTGCGACGGCGGCCCCAAATCGATCTGCATTCTGGGAGTCGAGTTGGCTGTGCAGACGATACGGTCCGTCGACCAGCTGTTGAGCGTGTGCCATCTCCAGGCACAGCAGACATGCGGCACCTCCCAGCAGGGTCGCCGCCAACGATTGAGTACGATGCACTGCACAAACCTCCTCGCACGAAGCGATGTCCTAGCGGTGAAGTCGACGAGCTTCGCGCGATACCCCTTCAAAGACTCTCCCACAGAGTCTTCTGTCGGCATCAATCATCTAGCCCCCTGCAGGTTTCATCACATGAAAACCCAATGATGTCCGACCGAGCGAACATCTTAAGGGAACGCTCAAAGTCCTGTCAAAGGATATGTTCCCGGCGTTGATGTCTCGTTTCGGCATCCCTATACTTCCACCTTCTTGGGCGGCGTCGTCCACGGCCGACCGGGGCAACGCCGCCGCCGAGACCTCAGTCGAGCGACCCTTCCGTTGAAGAGATTCTTCACTCTCCTCGTGCTCTCGGTGGACGTCGTCGGGCTCGTCCTGGCCGGCCTTTACGTCGCCCAACCGCGCGTCGCCGTGGACGCGGTGGTGGCCGGCTGGCGCCATCCGGCGGCGGTCCTGTTCGGGGCAGCGATCACTGTCGGGTGCTTGATTTACGCCTCTCGCCGGCTGGAGAGCAGGAAGCGGGGCGAGTGTTTTTCCTGAAGCTGCTTCGATCGAGCCCTGGCACGGCGACCGTGTTGGCGGTCCAGCTCGTCGTGTTCATTGCCGTTCAGTTTGCGCCACCGGGAAGCGAACGCTTGTTTCTGCTTCGAGGTCTGGACGTCCTCCAAGGTCGCTACCTCGGCGCGATCGTGTCGATGATGGCGCACGCCTGGGTTTGGCACTGGCTCAGCAACGCCTACGGGACGCTCGTTCTCGGAGTGATCTGCGAGCGATTCCTCGGGACTTCCGGATTCCTGTTGGTGTTCTTCGGCGCCGGACTCATGGGCAACGTGGCGAGCCTGCTCTTCATGGACCCGACGACGCCTTCGCTCGGGTCGTCGGGTGCCGTGTTCGGACTCATCGGTGCGTTGCTCGCCGATGAAATCAACCGAGGTCGACGGGTCCGTGAACTCTGGCATTTCCCGTTTGGACGCCAGCTCCTCGTCGTGACGGCGCTCAACCTCGCGATCGGGCTCTCGCTGAACCAGTTCATCAACAACTACGCTCACGTCGGCGGGCTGCTCTCCGGCTTCGTGATTTCGCTCTTGTTCGTCTCGACGAATCGGCGGCCTGACGATGCCACGGACCCATGGCTTCGCGCGGGCGTCCTCGTTCTTTTTGCGCTCCTCACGATCTGGGCGTGCGTGCCGGCGTTCCGGCCGGACGCGTCGAACGCGCTCGCCTACACGCTCGCGAGCAAGGGACAGAAGATCGATCGAGCGACGCGATTGGCGGAAGAAGCGCGACGCTTCGAACCCGAGAACGTGATGATCGAAGGAACGCTGGCCGTCTGCTACATCAGGGCAGGTCGCGCGCGTGAGGCCGTGCCGCTCCTCGAGGACACGGTCCGGCGGCACCAAGCCGAATGGCTCCGTGCGATCGACTTGCTCTGGCTCGCGCTCGCGAAAGAAAAGGCCGGCGATCTCGTCGGCGCGCGCCAGAACTACGGAGACGCCGTCAAGAGCGGCAACGCACTCGAGCCCGCTGAGCGCGGCGCATTCGAAATCGTGAAACGTGCCGTGAAGACGGAAACGCAACGAAGCAAGTAGGGACGCGCCGGTAGCACCGCTCAGTCAGCGAACCACGATTCTCAATCGAGCGTGTGCGGCGGCGTCGGCGCGCGACATCCGAAGAAGGAGCGCGTAGACGCCGGACGGAGTCCTCGCAGGGACGTGGATGCGCAGCGAACCCGCCCGGGCGTGCCGCGCCGGAAGCGTGAATCCCAGCGGACCGAGCAGCGGGTTCAGCTCGACGGCCGAACCATCGACGTCGAAACCAAACGTCGCTCCCATGACGAAGAGCGGCCCTGTCGTCCATTGCAGCGCGGCCACGTCGACGACGAGCGATCCGCCGCGCGACACCACCATTGCGTGGGGCGACGCGACCAGCTGAAGCGTCGGAAGACGCTTGTCGAGTCCCAAGCAAGCGAGGTAACTCGAGACCCAGCTCTCGTCCTGAACGTCGAGTCCGCCGAACGACGACGGGATCCCTCCGTCCTGATCCAAGTCCTGAGCGAGGAGCCCTTCCACGAGATTGCGCGTCGACTCCGCGTGGCTCGCGCTCGCGAGCGCGCGGAACGCGGTCCAGTGTCCGAGCGCACACCAGGCGTCATGGGCGTTGTTCCAGGTTCCGGCAGCTTCGTGCTCGGGGAGATGCGGCGCATTTGCCGCGATCCACGCGCGCGCTTCGTCGCGGTGGAGTCGGAAATGCGACTCGACGATTCCCCAGAACAGCGCGCCACCCGACATCGCCCACATCTGGATCGCCAGTCGCCCGCGCGGCGCGGCATCGACCCACGATTTCACGCGCGATCCAACGCTGGCCGCCGAGTCGCGAAGCACGGCGTCGTCCTGGTCGACGGCGAACTCGTAGAGGTTGCCGGCGGCCCATGCCTCGACCATGGCGTTCAGCGGAGAGATCGCCGACCCCGCAAAATCGAGCGGCCAATCGAGGACGTATCGCGCGCATGTCCGTGCGTAGTCGAGGTGCGTGGGATCGCCGGTCGCGCGGCGGTACTCGATTTCGGCGCGCAGCGCCCATGCGCAGTTGTAGACGCGGTAATAGCCATCCGGGCCGGACCCGCCCTCTTCGCCGAAAGCCGGGTGATAGGCCAGATAGAACCACGCCGCATCGATGTTCGGGCGATAGCTCGGATCGCCGGTGAGCTCTTCGTAGCGCGACCAAACCCAGACGGCCTCGTGCGTGTTGTCGCTTTGCACGATGTCTCGGAGCAGTTCTCCCTCGCGAATTCCGCCGTAGTCGGCAGAACCGAAGTCGCTCACTTGAAGCGTCGAAAGAAATCGCGCGACATCGGCGATCTGCGACGTGGCGTCGGGCGACGTGAATCCAAGAGCCACCGCAACGGTGCCGTCGTCGCGGCGGGCGGGCGCGTTCTGTTCCGCGAAGCGTGCGCAGATCTCGGCGGGCGTCCAATAGTCGGTCGCTCGCGCCATCGTCGCGGTGCTCACGACGAAGGCTGTGACGATCACGTATCGGACGAGGTTCCTCACGAGGCTCAACTCCGCGCCAAGACGTCTTCGAACTTTCGTGCGAGGAGGGCCTTGATGGCTTCCTTCGACTCTTGCGCCAGCACTTCTGCCGCGAACGCCTCCGAGGCCGAAACGCGGCACTTCAAGAGCACTTGCTTGATTCGAGGGATCGAGACGGGCGACAGCGAAAAGTGGCGCAGTCCCGCGCCGATCAAGAATGGCGTGAACAACGGGTCGCGCACCATCTCACCGAACGCGAAGACGTCCTTGCCCGCCGCGGCCGCGTGTTCGAGGATCGAACGGATCGTGCGGAAGATCGCCGGTTGACTCATCTCGAGGTAGTTCCATAGGAGCCCGTTGTTCCGGTCGGCGGCCATCAAGTACTGCGTCAGATTGTCGAGGCCGATCGTCACGAAGTCGACTTCGCGAAGGACGACGTCCAGCACGGGGAGCAGTCCCGGCACCTCGACGAGCGCCCCGACTCGGCGGGGCAGCGCGTGCGGCGTTTTCTTTGCTTTCAACGCCGCCGCGACCTCCGAGACCTTCTCCCTCGCGGAACGCACGTCGTCGGGCGTCGTCACGAACGGAAAGAGGATCCAGAGGTTCCCCGCGGCGTTCGCCCTCAAGATTGCGCGAAGCTGCAGCTCGAGGAGCTCGTTGTCTTGGAGAAGGAGCCGAAGCGATCGGAGGCCGAGCGCGGGGTTCGGCTCGCGTACGAGGTGTCGTCCGCCGAAGCTTCGGCTCGAATCGAGGTCGAGGAGCCGCACGATGATCGGCCGTTCGCCCGCGAGCTTGGACGTCGCACGATACGAGTCGAACAGCGCCTCCTCGGTCGGGAGGCTCTTGCCGAGCAGGAAGTCGTATTCCGTTCGGTACAAACCGATGCCGGCGATGTTGTAGGGAATCGATGCCTCGACGTCGCTCGGCTTTCCCGCGCTCGCGTAGAGGTACACCGGCGTTCCGTCTTGGGTCTTGCTCTCCTTGCCGAGAACCTCCTGATACTCCTGCTGGTGCTGGTGGAATTCCTTCTCCAGCTTCTCGTACTCGCTGCGCACTTCGATCGAGGGGTCGAGGTAAACCGTCCCGACGCTCCCGTCGAACAGGACGAACGTTCCGTCCTTGATCTTCTTCGTGACCTCCGAGACGTTGATCACCATCGGGATGCCGAGCGACCGAGCCATGATCGCTGCGTGTGACGTTCGTCCACCTTTTTCGGTGACGACGCCGCGCAAGAGCGCTCGCTCGGACCCGAGCACGTCGGCCACGTGAAGCTCTTCCGTCACGAGGATGTAGCCGTCGGGCGGAAGCTCGTCGGCGGCGCCTGGAGCCGTCCCGTTCCTCCGGACGTTCTTGAGGATGCGGACGGCGACTTCGCGGATGTCGGACAGCCGCTCTTTGATGTAGGCGTTTTCGACGAGCTCCACGATCCGAGCGAAGTTCGTGATCACCCTCGAGAGGGAGCCTTCGAGATTCAGCTTCTCGCCCCGAACCGCCTTTTCGACGTCCTGGACGAAGACCGGGTCGCCGAGGCAGACGATGTGGACGTCGAGGATTTTGACGTCTCTCTCGGGGACGTCGCCCTTGGCGAGGAGCTCGCGCTTGAGCTCTTCGAGCTGCTCGCGGGAATCGCGGAGGGCGTCGTGGAAACGCTTGACCTCGGCCTCGACTTCGTCGTCGGCGATTTTCGCCGCGGTGAGTTGCTCGAGCCCGCGCAAGCGGACGATGGCCTTACCCTTTGCGATTCCGGGAGAAGCGGGGAATCCGGTGAGCATTCAACCTCCCCTAGCCTGGGGGGATGGGCCGATGCCGAAGGGGGCATCGCCCCGGAATTCGGGCATTATACGGAAGCGCGGAGAGGCGGATCAACGCCGCTCCCCGTCGCCGAAGGCCCGCGACGGCGCCCATCGCCGCGAAGTCACCCGGCCGCGACCTCGCGTCATTTCACGATGCCGCCGACGGTCGCCTCTTTTTCAGGGACGAGAATGACGGCAGCGTCGCCCAGGTGGCCGGCCAGCACCATTCCTTGCGACTCGAGCCCCATGAGCTTGCGCGGCTGGAGGTTGGCGAGCACGACGACCTGCCGCCCGATGAGCGATGCCGGCGCGTAACATTGCGAAATCCCGGCGAGAACCTGTCGCGTCTCGATTCCAATGTCCACTTTGAGTCGGAGGAGGTTCTTCGACTTCGGGACGACCTCCGCCTCGAGGATGCGGCCGACGCGAAGGTCGAGCTTCGAGAACAGCTCGTAGTCGATCTGCTCCTTGATCGGGGCGAACGCCGGGGAAACGGGCGGCGCGGTCGCCGCGGCTACGGCAGGATTCTGTTCGGATTCCATGGGCTTTCGGGCTCCTTCTTCATGTTCGTGTCTAGTTGAATCCGGGGCCGGACGCGGACGCGCCGACGCCGGGGCGCCGGGCTGCGTGCGCGCCGCGACTTCGGACGTCTTTGCCGCTGCCCGCACGTGGAGGAGTCGGATCTCCTCGTCGATGACGGCGTCGTCGATTTTCGGGAAAAGCACATCGGCCGGGCCGAGGCGCGTGCCGGGCTGGATCTGAACGATCGCGTCGTCCCACGGCTGCTTTTCGACGGGACCGCGCTGTCCGAGCATGAACCAAAGCCGCTGCATCCCGTCTGGAACGAACGGCGCGCCGGTGATGGCGAGTGTTCGCAGGGCCCGGAGCGCGACATGGAGGCTCGTACCCGACGCGAGCGCATCCGTCTTGCGCTTCGTCCACGGCTGAGTCTCTTCGAGGTACTTGTTGGTGAGGCGAGCGAGATGCAGCCACTCCTGAAGGGCATTTCGCAGCTCGAAGCGCTGAATCCAACTCCCGATCAGCCGCGGCGCCTTGTCGCGTTCGTCGAGCAGCTGCTTGCCGAAGGCTCCGGGATCGCCGAAAGCCGGGACCTTTCCGTCGAAGTGCGCATGGCAGAAACTCACCACCCGCGAGGCGAGGTTCCCGACGACGTCCGCTAGCTCGGAGTTGTTCCTCGCCTGGAACCCCTTCCACGTGAACTCGGAGTCTGCGGTTTCGGGGGAGAGCGCCGCGAGCGCGTATCGCAGGGAGTCGACCGAATATCGCGCGAAGAACGCCTCGAGATCGATGTCCCAGCCTTCGCTCTTGTTGAACTTCCGTCCCTCGAGGTTGAAGAACTCGTTGGCCGGAACGTTTTCCGGGAGGACGTACGGGATCCCGGCGTGCTTCATTCCCATCAGCATCGCCGGGAACACGATCGCGTGAAACGGGATGTTGTCCTTGCCAATGAAGTGGATCAGCTTCGGCTTGTTCGTCGCGGTCTCGAACCAATAGTCCTTCCACCGTTCCGGCTGTCCGTTCGAGGCGAACCATTCCTTCGTCGCCGAGACGTAGCCGATGGGCGCATCGAACCAGACGTAAAGGACCTTCCCTTCGGCGTTCGGCAGCGGGATCGGCACGCCCCAAGCGAGGTCGCGGCTGATCGATCGTTCGTGGAGTCCCTCCGCGAGAAGCCCGCGGACGAACCGAAGGACGTTGGGCTTCCAGCGCTCGTTCTTCGACGCGATCCACTGTTCGAGTTCGAATTGGAACTTCTCGAGGTGCAGGTACCACTGAACCGTTTCGCGCGCTTCGGGCGTGGCGCCGCAAAGCTTGCATCTCGGGTTCTTGAGCGTCTTCGGATCGAGCCAGCTACCGCACTTCGGGCACTCGTCGCCGCGCGCACCCGAGGCGCCGCAATTCGGACACTCTCCCTCGACGTAGCGGTCCGCAAGGAATCGTTTGTCGTTCGGGCAGTAGAACTGGGGCTCGCTGCCCTCCGCGATGAATCCCTGCTTCAATAGAACGGTGAAGAACTCCTGCGATACGTCGTAGTGGACCTTGCGCGTCGTTCGCGAGAAGTGGTCGAACGAGATGCGGATCTTCTCGAAGATGCCCTTGATCAGCTCGTGATTCCGATCGACGAAGGCCTGCGGCGTGAGACCCGCTTTCTCGGCGTTGATGGTGATCGGCACGCCGTGCTCGTCGGTGCCGCAGATGAACAGGACGTCGCTTCCGACCATGCGCTGGTATCGGACGAAGATGTCCGCGGGGAGGTACGCACCGACGATGTGACCGAAGTGGATGGCGCCGTTCGCGTACGGCAGCGCCGAGGTCACGAGATAACGTTCGGTCACGAGAGCCTCCAGGCAAAGGGGCAGACCTTAGCACGGCACTTTGCGCCGGATCAACGCGCGCTGCTACGACCGCGCGAACTGCACGAGCGCCGCGCCCGACAAGATGGCAGCGAGGCCCACGACCAGCTCGACCGTGACGGGCTCATGACGGACGAGGGCGCCGACCGAGATCGCGAGGAATGGGATGAGGTAGGAGATGAGAGATACCGTCGTTGCTTTCACGTGCCGAACCAGCCAGAAGTAGATGCTGAACGCCACGCACGAACCAAAGACGGTGAGGTACAGGAGTGCTTCGATCGACTTCACCGTGGGGCGCCACGCGGCGATCTCGCGGTGCTCGAGGACGGCCGCCGGCACCGCGAGGAGAACGCCACCCACGAGAAACTGGACGGCGGTCGTGGCGAGCGGTGTCGATGTGCGCGAGTGGCGCTTGCTCAGCACGGTGGCGAATGCGGTGCTCGTCGCGGCCATCAGTGCGGCGCCGACGCTCGCGAGGAACGCGCCGCTCAGCGAGATCCCATTGGGGCCGAAGTCGAACCCGCGCCGGCACAAGATGGCGACGCCGAGAAACGCAACGGTGATTCCCAACGCCTTTCGCGCCGTCAGCCGATCGTCTTCCAGTTGATAGTGCGCCAACACTGAAACGAGAACCGGAATCATGGCGTTGATGACGGCAGCGAGCCCCGACGGGATGCGGCGCTCGGCGATGTAGATGCCCGCGTACGGGATCGTGATCATGAAGAAGCTCATGACACCGAGCGACCGCCATTCCTGACCGGTACGGGGAAGCGATTCGCCGTTCGCGCGAAGAACGCCGAGCATGATGACCGCGCCGAGGAGCATCCGCGCCGACGCGAACGCGAACGGGGGTACATGCTCGTCATCGACGCCCGCCTTGATGAATCCCCACGTCGTCGACCAGATGACCATCAAGGCGACGAACGCCGCCGCTTTGCGGAACGTGTCGGATCTCGGACTCAGCGCCGTGCCCTCCCGTCGTTTCGTGCCCGTCGACGCGATGAATCTACACCGTCACCGGCCCGTCGAGACGATCCAGATCCGAGATTCGTGCTGGACCAGTCCGTCACCCGAGATCATTTCACGTCGCGACGGAACAAGATCCACGAAGCAGCGATGAGCAGGAAGACGCCGAACGCGCGGGCGATCGACAACTCGCCGACGTGGTTCGCGACGAGCACGCCCGCGATCGATCCGACGAACGCGAGCGGCAGGAGCCGCCGTGCGATCGACTCGTCGACGTTTCCGATGCGCCGATGCGCGATCGTCCCCACGATCGACGTCGGAACGATCGTCAGCAGCGATGTCGCGCGTGCCGCGACGACGGAAATGTCGGTCGAGAAGAAGGTGAGCGCCGGAACGATCACGATGCCACCACCGACCCCGAAGAGGGACGACGCCAATCCGGCGAAGAGTCCGATGGCGACGAGCGTGGCGATCGGCAGTGCCGCGAACTCTTCGAGTGCGAACCCCGTCTTCGCGTGGCCGCCAAGAACGAGGCCGAGCATCTTGAGCCCAGCCAGGATGACGAACGCTGCGAATAGCTTCGAGAGAACCCGCGCCGGAAGGACCTTCACGAGGGCGGCGCCGAGTCTCGCGCCGACCATGGAGCCGAGGGCGAGGACGAGTCCCGGCTCGAATCGCACGTTCGTCGGCCGATAGAGCAGCTCGGCGATCACGCCGACCACTGCGACGACGACGACGCAGGCAAGCGACGTACCGATGGCGCGCTTGACGGGAACGTCGAGCACGATCGTCAGGAACGGCACGACGACGAGTCCGCCGCCGATGCCGAAGAGTGCGCTTGCGAACCCGGCGACGAAGCCGAGCGCGAGGAGGGATGTCCGCCTCCCCGCGCTCTCGATCCCGCCCGTGTTCATCGGGCGGGTAGGTTAGGATCCGTGAAAAAATAACGCGAGTGTTCTTTCACGGGTCCTTGGCTCGCGCGATGCGAGCCGACGAGACTCGGCGGCCTACTTCTTCTCGCCGTCGTATTGGTTCTGATACTGCGTCTGCGCCTCTTCGATCGACTTCTGGCGCTCCTGCGTGATCGCTTCGTCCGCGCCCGGATCGAGGATTCGCGGCGTGATGAGGACCAGCAGCTCGGACTTCTCGATGTTGTCCTGGCGCTTTCTGAACAGCGCGCCGAGAAGCGGAATGTCGCCGAGGATCGGCGTCTTCGTCTCGCCCTGGACATGGTTCTCGCGGACGAGGCCGCCGATCACGATCGTCTGCGAGTCATGCACGAGGATGCTCGTTTCGACCCTGCGTCGATCGATGACGGGCACGCCGTTGAAGAAATCGGTCAGCTCCCGCACTTCCGGCACGACGGTCATCTTGATGACGCGGTCCTCTCCGATGAGGGGGGTCACGGTGAGCGTGATTCCCTTGTCGACGAACTTGATCTGCGAGACCGTCGTCGCGCCGAGGCCACCGGCCGAGGTCGTCGTCGTCGCGGTCGCGTCGATGTACGGAATCGACTCGAGCACTTCGATCGTCGCCTTCTGGCCGTTCACCGTCGAGACGCTCGGATGGCTGAGAAGATTCACTTGGCGCTTCTGGGAGATGGCGTCGAGGACCGCGTTGATGCGGCCGGAGTCGCCAAGCACCGAGAAGCGAAACGCGCGGTTTGCCGGACGCAGATCCTGCGTGAACATCGCGGTCACGTTGTCGATGGAGATGTCGTTGAAGGCGAGCGACACTCCGATCTCGTCATCGTGCGTCAGGATCACTTCGAGGATGCGAGCCTCGATCAAGACTTGGCGTTCGCGACGATCGAGGAGCTTCACGAACTCTTCGATGCGCTCGATGGCTTCCGGCATGTCGATCACGAGGAACGAGTTCGACTCCGGGCTCATGACCATCTTGCCGCTCGGCGTCATCAGCGGCTCGATCGTTTTCTGAACATTGCCGATCGGAACCGACGTGAGCGTGAATCCTCGGCTTTGCACCTTGGGCTGGGGCGGGCCCTCGATCGCTTTCACCCGGTAGATGCCCGATTCCTCGACCAGCTCCAATTGATTCGCCTTGAGCACCGCGGCGAGAGCGTCGTCGAGGGTCATGCCGTTCAGGCTCAGCGTGACCTTCTGCGTGAGGCTGTCCGGGACGATGACGTTCTTGCCGCTGAGCTTTGCGGTCGCCCGGAGCAGGTCGCGCAGCTCGACGTCGCGCAGCTCGATCGACGACGCGGGATTGATCGTGGTCGGCGGTGCGGCCGGATCGGTCGCCGCGACGGGGACGACGGGAGCCGGGACGTCGGCGACGGCCACGGAGGTGATCGGCGCCGGCGGCGCGATCGAGGGGGCCATCGGCGTCGTGTCCGGAGTCGCCTTCACCGGAACGCTGGCCGCGGGAACGGCCTTCGGCGCCGGCGGCTTCGCGACGACCGAGGCAACCGGTGCGGCCGCGCGCGGTTTCTGGCTCTTCGCGAGCGCGTTGCGGGGATCGACGTCGATCCAGCCCTTCGACTGCGATCGTGCGAGAAGTCGCGCTTCGTCCTCGTTTCGCGGACCGGGACGTGAAGACGGAGCTTGCGGTTGCGGCGCGGCGCAGCCGACGAAAAGAGCAGCGCAAAGGGTCCACGTGACCAGAATCACGTGGGTCGTTTTCGAAAGCATCATTTCACCTGGAATCCGAGGGGAGAAAGCGGGGACAGCTCGAGTACGTGATGGATCTCACCCGCTTGGAGCTCGACTTCCGTTGCCGTGATCCGGACCACCGTGGCCCCGACCGCGGAAAGGACAGCCCCTTCTGAGACCAGCTCGCCGTCGATGAGCGCGAGCCGTCTGGCCCCGGACCCGCCGGCGGCGGACGCGGAACAGAACACTCCTTTGAGGTGAAGCTCACGGAGCTTCTTCAGGACCTCTGGGTCCTCCTTCTTCATTTGCTGGCGTGCCAGCGCTTCGGCATCAGCCTCGATCTGCTTGAGGCTCTTGCCCTCGCGCTCCTCGATCGGCAGGAGGAACGGGTCGCGCGAAAAGTCGCCTTGCATCGACGGAGGCTCGACGCGGACCACGGTCGGGACCTCGGAGGCGTCGGGGACGACCTTGGAAACGTGCCGCGGCGCCTCGACCGCCCCATCTCGCTTGGCGGCTTCTTCCGACTGCGTCGTGGGCGCGACGACGTCGGCGCCCGCCTTCTTCTTCATGAAGAAGAGGACGTCGTAGAGAATGAGAAGGCCGAGCGCGACGAACACGCCGATGACGAATTTCTTGTTACGCATGAGGGCTCACTTCTCCTCCGCAAGCGGAAGCATTCCGGCGGGCGGATCGAAGTAGAAGGCGTAGAGCCGCACCCGCAGAACGGAATCGGGAAGGTAGTTCTCGTCGCGCCGCATCGCGACCTCTTGCACAGCGAGGAGGCGCGCCGACGCGCACAAATGGTCGGCCAGGACGGCGAGGGTGCGGATCTTCCCCGCCGCCTCGACGTCGACCGGAATGCGGTACGTCGTGATTCCCGCGCTATCCGGCAAGAGCGGCACCTTCTCCTCTTTGCCGATCGTGCACGAGAGGAGGCGAAGGCCCGTCGTCGCGACGGTGGACGAGATGCTCTGATAGAGTTCGGAGACTTGGGCCTCCGGCGGAAATGCGCGGAGGACGTCCTGGCTGTGGGTCTTGAACGTGCCCTCCTCGAATTCGAGGACGCTGCGAACTTGAGTGAGCGTCTTCAATCGATCGGACATGTTGAGGGTCGCTTGCTCGATATCGCGTTCCAGCACCTTGCTCTCGCGTATGTGCGGGAACACGTTGCTCATGAGGAACCACAGGATCGCACCGACGATCACCGAGGCTCGCCCAATGACGAAGAGAGATCGCAATCGGATGAGTTTGGCCATGTGAATTCTTGCGACCTATTTCAGGTCGCACTCGATGGTGAAGGGGACGGGTGCTCCTGCTTGCGAGTCGGCGGGCGCTTGCCCATCGGTTCTCGCCGCGGACGCGGCCCCGGTTGAGACGAGCGGCGCGAGCGTAACGCGCTCGACGTACCGCGAACGGCGCATCGCGATCGCGAATTGATTCGCGAGCTCTTGCGCCGAGGCAAGGTCCTTGCCGGCGACCCCGTCCATCGAGGCCGACCAGCGGTCGGTGGGAATGACCCCGCGGTTCGGGTCGTAGTGCTCCTCCGAGTGCCGGCCGACGCGCATGCCCGTGAGGCGGATCTCGCCGTCCGGGAGCGCGGTCAAGTCGCGAAGGAGCTGCGACCACGCGTACGTCTTCGGCTGCGCGGCAACGACGGCGCGCTCCAACGACACGAGGAATTCTTTCTTTTTTCGCCATTCGCCGAATCGGTCGATCACGGGATCGACCGCTCGCAGCTCTTGCTCGTACTGCTCGCGAATGCCGCGCTTCCAGAAGACCGTCCGCTGAAGCTCGAACTGGCTGCGGTAGAGGATCAACGCAAGCACGGCGAGTCCGCCGATCGTGGCGACTTGGATCGCGACCGGAAATCGTTTTGGACGCTTCTCGATCGGGAGGAGATCGGGTAGCTCGAATCGTCCACGGCTCGATTGCGCGAGCGCCGCGCCGATCGAAAGGTGAAGGCGGCGCGCCGCGTCGCCACTGGCGATCGTGACGGCGCCGTCATCGGTCCGGACCAACGAAAGCGGAGCGGCGTCTCGGATTTCACCACCCGTCCAACCGCCGGAGGCGAGCTGGAGCGCCGGCCGCGACGCGTCGAGGAGGCTCACGGACCGCGGAAACGCTTTCTGGTTGTCCTTGGCAGTGTAGAGAATCGAGCGGTCGATCTCGCCGAGCACCTGTTCGCGAACGTTCACGGCATCCTGAACCATGTCGAGCCGCACCGTGCGAACGAGCGAGATGTGATCTCGATGGAAGAGGGCGATTACGCAACCCCAGTCATCGACGTAGAGTCCGACTTCGGATTGCTGCGCCGAGTCTCCCTGAGCCGTTCGCATCGCCTCGAACACGACGAGCGCCGACGCCTGTGGCGTGGTGAGGCGAACCGGACGCAGACCGGCGCGACGCAAGCAGTCGATGTATGATGAGATCGACGTCGGCGATTCCACTGAACTGAACGGCACGTGCGCGGAGCAGGCGGCGCCGGACGCGCTTCGGAAGCGGCGGCAGCTCGAGGACCTTTTTCTGAGCGAAGTCCTCCGGCAAGATCGCCACGACGTCGCGGGCGGGAGACTGCAGGCGGGCGGCGGCCTCCAGAATCGCGGCATCGAGCGCGGGATTGAGCTTCCCGGCTTCGAGCCGCGATGCGCCGTCCTTGTCCTCGGCTTCGAAGCCGACCGTGGCGGTGGCCTCGAGAACGGGGACGCGGCCGGCCGTCGTCCATTGCGTGAGCGTTACGGAGTCGCGTGCCGAAAGGTCCACGACGAGGAATCGGCCTTTCGACGACCCTCCCCGCAACGCTCCCACGGCGCGCGCGAAGAGCGGTGTGTTTCCCTTTTGAGCGGTCTCGATTGTCATGAAGGCTCCCGGAGGTCAGTTTCCGTTCGATTTGGCGTTTTGAACGGGCGTCGTTCCCGGAACGTAGGGGTTGCACCATCCGTCCCAGTCCAGATGCCCGTCGGAGTTGTTCAGGTATTTCTTGCTGGTCAGCGTGTTCATCATCGACGAGTAGCTCGTCGAGAGCGGCGACGCCGGCAGTTGATAGATGTTGTAGGCCTCGATCGCCTCATTCAGCTCGGCGACTTCGTTCATCGTGATCGTGCGAACGATGTCCTGCACGTCCGCGATCTTGCTGATGTCGTCGCCGCTTCCGCCGTTGTCCACGCCGTTGCGGCCATAGCTGCGGAGCTGGAACGTCGTGTAGTCGAGAACCGAGTAGATGTAGTTGTGCTCCCACGAGTCGCGGAGGTAACCACCAGCGAGTCCTTTGTTGTCGGTCGAGATATAGGGGCCGTGCCAGTTCGCGACGACGGGAACGTTTTCCAGGAGGTCTCGAAGTTCTCCCGGGAAGGCGTCGGTGTCTCGGTAGTACGCACGGATCGCCGAGGCGAGATTGTTCATCTCTGAACGCGTCGCGTCCACGTTCTTGAACTGCATGTATTCGCCTCCGGCAATCGTGGTGATGCCGGTGAATGCAGCGATGATCGTGAGTGCGATCATCATCTCGAGAAGCGTGTAGCCGGTGTTTCCGTGGCGCATCGAGGCCTCCCTTTCTGGTGCGTTGAATTCGTCTTGGGCGATCATGGAGCACCTTGGGCAGTGACTTCCTGAACGGGTGCGGGGCCGGGTATGTAAGTGTGGCCCCAGCCATCGGTCGAGTAGCGCGCGGTGGCGGACCCGCCCGAGGGCAAGTAGCCGCCTGTCTGCAGCGTCGTCAGCAGCGTCGCGAACGTCGTCGAGAGCGGCGTCCCCGGCAGATGCGTGGAGTTGTAGTTCACGATCGCGAGGTTGATCTCGTCGAGTTCTTGTCGCGTCTGCTCGCGGAGCACTGGGGAAATGTCGACGTCGACGTCGATGTCGTCGCTGCTTCCCGAGTTGTCGGTGCGGTTCGGGCCCCACGACCGGATGCGGCGAACGGTCGACGACGACGAGATGAGCACGTACGCCGTGCGCCAGGCGTCGTAGCGATAGTCGTCGTTGTTGGCGACGTCGCCCTGGAACTCGGGCCGAATGTAGGGCCCTTCCCAATTCGAGGCGCCGGCCGGCTTCGTCTCGAGGTCCCCGAGCGCGGAGGGAAACGCGCCCACGTTTTCGTAGTACTTGAAGACGGCGTCTGAGAGCCGCTTCATCTCATCGTGCGTGTCCGAGATCATGCGATTGCGCAGGTACAGCTCGGCCGTGGGGAAGATGAGCCCCGCGAGCAGAGTGATGACAGCCAACGAGAAAACCAGCTCGATCAGGCTGAAGCCTTCCGTCTTGTGAGTTCGATTCGTGAGTTGTGTGTTCATGATGACTCGATTACGGCGGACCGACGCTCTTGGCTTTGGTGACGGGGTTGCCTACGGTCTTGTACCACTGGCCCCACGCGTCATAGCGATAGTCGAACTTCGGCGGGGCGCCGATCGGAAGGTATCCCTTCGCTTGGAGTACGTTCAGGCAAGCGGTGTACTGAGTCGACAGATTCGGCGGCGCGTCGTGCGCGTTGTAGCCGGCGATTGCGTTGTTGATGGTGAGCAGCTCTTCCTTGGTGATTCGCCACAAGATGGGGTTCGAATCGACGAGGACGTCGAAGTCGTCGCTCCCACCGGAATCGTTCGCGCGATTCGGGCCCCAGGAACGAAGCACTCGAACCGTCGCCGACGCCACGATCAGCTGATACGTGGTGCGCCACGGGTCGTACTTCCACCCGGCTCCGGCGGACTCGAGATCGACGGAGGACTTCTGCACGTAAGGGCCCAACCACTCGGCTGCGCCGGCCGGTTTCGTGACGAGGTCGTCGAGCGACGCGGGGAACTCTTCGTTGTCGCGGAAGTAGTTGGCGATTCCGTCGGAGATCGCGTTCATCTGGGTACGGGCCTCGTCGACTCGCTCGCCTCGATCGCCGCCGCCCAGCATGGGGAGCGTGATCCCGACGCCTATCGACGCGACCGCGAGGAACACGATCACCTCGAGGAGCGTGAATCCGAATCGAGCGGCTGGTTTCGCGTGTGACATCTTCAGTTAGTGCTTGATGGCCTGCATGAGCCGGAAGATCGGGAGCAGAGTGCAAAGGACGATGAAGCCGACGACGAGCCCGGCAAAGACGATGATCGCGGGCTCGAGGAGCGCGACGAAGCGCTTGACCGCCTGCGGCACGATGCGGTCGTAGTACTCGTTCACTTTGGTCAGCGCTTCTTCGAGGTTTCCCGTCCGCTCGCCGACGCCCATCATGCGAATGACGAGCGGCTGAAACACGTTCGTCTCCTTGATCGAGTCGGTCAGCGTTCCACCGTCCTGGATGCCCTTCGAGGCCCGGGCGACGGCGGCGGAGAGAACCGCGTTCTTGAGGACCTTCGAGACGATCTCGAGCGCTTGCGGAACCGCGACGCCGGCTTGCGTGAGCACGCCGAGCGTGTGGCAGAACGTCGCGGCACCGACCTTGCGGCTCAGCTCGCCGAAGAACGGAACGCGAAGCAGCGCGCCGTCGATGGCCAGCCTTCCTTTGCGGGTTCGCCTCATGAGGAGGAACGTGACCACGCAGGCAACGATGCCGCCCACGAGGTACGGCCAGTCCGCGCAGAGGAAGTGCGAGATCGCGAGGAGGATCAGGGTCGGCTTCGGCAGCTCGACACGGGCTTGCTCGAATACGTTGGCGATTCGGGGCAGCAGGAACGTGAGGAGGAGCAGGATCAGGCCGATCACCGCCGTGAAGAGGATGCACGGATAGATGAGCGCCTGGACGATCACGCCCTTGTTTTCTTCGTGCCACTCGAGGTGAGCAACGACGTTTTGCAGAACCTTTTCCATCGAACCCGAGGCTTCTCCGGCGGCCACCATCGACACGTACGTGTCGGGGAAGACGCGCGGATAGCGCGACATTGCCTGACTCAGGCTGTCACCGTCCTCGAGCCGTTGCCGGACGTCGTCCAGCACGCGCGCGAAGTTCGGGTTGTCGATTTCCACGACGAGCTCCTTGAGACCCTCGAGCAGCGGGACGCCCGACGAGAAGAGGAGCACGAGGTCGTGACTGAATCCGATCAGCTCGCGCTTCGATACGCCCCCGCCGTAAACGCGCTTCGAGCGCGCCGCTCCTTCGGCCGTGGTCGCGGTGAGGAGGTAGAGCCCGAGGTCGTCGAGCTGTGCGGCAAGGTCGCCCTCGGTGCGGGCCGATAGTGATCCCGAGGCCTGCCGGCCGGTGGCGTCGATTGCTTTGTACTTGAACGTCGGCATGAGACTTCGATCTCCACGGTGCTAGATGAGCACCGCCTCCTGTGTCACGCGCATCACCTCGGATAGTGTCGTGATGCCTTTCTCCGCCTTGGCGACGCCGTCGTCCATGAGGAATCGTTGCCCTCGATTCCGCGTGCTGGCGCGCAGATTCGATTCCGGTGCGCGCTTGAGAATCAGCTCCTTCTCGTCCTCGCTGGCGATGTACAGCTCGTAGATGCCGAGGCGGCCCTTGTAGCCGGTACCACGGCACGAGGCGCAGCCCGTCCCGCGGTAGAGCATCACATCGGGCGACGTCAGCGAGGCGCGGGCAAAGTCCAGCTCCTCCCGGGAGGGAGGTCCTGCCTCGATGCGGCACTTGACGCACACGCGGCGCACGAGACGCTGAGCGAGCACGCCGAGGATCGAAGACGTCAGGAGGAACGGCTCCACTCCCATGTCGATGAGACGCGGAAACGATCCGATCGCGCTGTTCGTGTGGAGCGTCGAGAGCACGAGGTGGCCGGTTAAACCTGCGCGAATGGCGATTTGGGCGGTTTCGAGATCGCGAATCTCTCCGACCATGATGACGTCGGGATCCTGGCGCAGGATCGATCTCAGTCCGGCCGCGAAGGTGAACCCGACTTGCGGGTTGACCTGGCATTGGCGGACGAGCGGGATCTGGTACTCGATCGGGTCCTCGATGGTGACGACTTTCTTCTCCATCGAGTTCACGAGCGAGAGGCTCGAGTACAGCGTCGTGGACTTTCCACTTCCCGTTGGACCCGTCACGAGGAAGATTCCGTACGGGCAGCTCATGATTTTCTCGAGCGACTTCATCATCTCCGGCGGGAAGCCGAGGCCGGACAGGTCGAAGAACCCGGCGCTCTTCTGCAGGAGGCGAAGCACGATGTTCTCGCCGAAGTGACTCGGCAGGGACGACACGCGCATGTCGACCACGCCGCCATCGTGCGTGTACTGGATGCGCCCGTCTTGCGGAATGCGGCGTTCCGAGATGTCCATGTTCGCCATGATCTTCAAGCGGGAGAGTAGGGCGGACTGCAGTTCCTTCGGGCAAACGCAGCCCGGCTGCAGGATGCCGTCGATGCGGTAGCGAACGCGGACGAGCTTCTCCTCGGGCTCGACGTGGATGTCCGTCGCGCCTTCGTGGATGCCCTGGAGCAGGATGACGTCCACGAGCTCGACGATCGGCGCTTCCGAACCTTCGTCGACCGTCGCAACGCGCCCGCCGCCGGCTTGGGTTGCCTCGACGGCGCGGTTGATGCGTTCTTCGATCGCGCCGCTGATCGCTTCGCGCACTCCGAACTGGCGCGTGAGGAACGCGTGGATCTCGCTCTCGGTCGAAACTCCGATGCGAATCGATCGTCCCGTCTTCTGCTGGATGAGATCGGCGGTTTCTACGTCGAAGGGATCCGCCATCGCGATCTCGAGCGTGTTCCCCTGCAGTCGCACCGGAGTGCACGCGGCCTTCAGCAGAAAATCGCGCGAAAGCGTGGCGAAGATCGACTCGGGGACCTTCGCGCCGTCGAGCGTGATGCGCCGCAGGTTCAGGAGCGCTGCGGTTGCGTTGGCGATGTCGCCTTCTGCGGCGAATCTCAGGTTTCTCAGAACGCGTGGCAACGGCTCGCGCATGCGAGCCTGCTCGCGAACGGCGAGATCGAGCTGGGCCGTCGTGAGGAGGCCCATCTCGACCAGCTTCTCGCCTAACGCTTCTCTGCGGGACAAAGGCATGGTTGACCTTCGTGTCGTGATCGGTCGCGAATTCGACGCTCGCCTCGCATTGCCGACGCCTCATGTTCGAGCCGGGGGAGTCCCGAGTCCGGCCAAGAGAGCCTCCGGGAAGAGGCCGAGACCGCTTTGAGTGACCGAGACCGCGGGACGTCCCCTTGGCTCGAGACCGGGCGAGCGAGTCGGCGAACCGATCGCTCGCCCGGCGATTTGTCGGCGAGGCGTGTGCGAATCGACCGGATCAGTCGATCATGATTCCGATGTCGTCGCTCTGCAGCGTCGTGTCGGTCAGTCCGGTGTTGACCGCTCCGTTCGGACCGGCCGACAGGACCCACACGTACTGCGTCGAATAGTAGCCCTTGACGTTGACGACGTAATAGTGACCCCACGGGTCGGCGTTGACCGACTGCATGTACGGGCCCTTCCAGAGCGTGCCACCGTTCGTGGTGCCGTTCAGGAGGTAGCTCGACAGGGCTGCGGTCGTGCCCGTGTTGAAAGCGTTCGTTCCGGTCGGGGCATTGCCGCCGCCGTAGAGCATGGTAACGCTGTTGTTGCCGAGCGGGCCGGTGGGGAAGAGCCGCGTATCCTTGATGTACTGGGTGATCGCCGCGGCGATGCGCTGGCAGTCGGCGAGCGCTTTCGTCTGCTCGGTGTCCGCAAGCTCGGACGAGACGATTGGGACGAGAATGGCAGCAAGGGCGGCGCCCAGCGTCGCCGCGGGCAAAACGTAACTCAGCGCGCTTCCGCGCCCCGAGACCGGCAACAGTCCAAGCTCAATCGAGAAAACGAGTATCAGCACCGGACCGAGTGCGAAATTGGG
>JACOTG010000070.1 GCA_016178505.1 Planctomycetota bacterium | reverse complement strand
TCGCGCCATCGATGTAGACGTAGTGAAGGACGACGTCGCCAGCGCGGAAATCGTCGTCAGGGCAGTAGGTGCGATCGTCATTCGTGTTGGTCACGCTGATGATCGTGCCCGCGCCCGGGGCCGAATTGTAGTACGGGAAGACGAGCAAGCTGGCCGGCTGAAGGTGCCGGGGCTGAGCCATCGCCGACCCCGCGATCAAAGCCGCAACAGCCGCGAAACCGAAGGACTTCTTCAAGCTGATCATTAGTAGCCTCCTCGAGATTTGGGGTTGAACGTTCAAGTTGAACCCTTGACAGTCACACTGTTGACTCTTGCCTCACTCCACGATCCACGGTTTGCTGCACGTCAGAATACGTTCGGGTCCCTTACGCCATTCCATCACCTCCTTCACCGGCTGGTCGTCGCGCCCGAGTCCTCCCACGGGGAGCTCGGAACCTGCGGCGTCGCCACGCTCGGGGGGACGTACTTCTTGAACCAGGCCCCATCGATCAGGACCCAGTCGTCTTCCATCGTGTGAACCTGAGCGGAAGCCTTGCTGAAAGCGGGATGATTCGCGCGCCACGTATAGCGGACGCGCGCGTGCCCCGTGTCCTCGTTGACGTCGATCTTCTCGACCTCGTACGAGTAGTAGCTGATGAATCCCTTCGTCGCGACATAGTCCGAGAGTTTGACTTGGTCGTGCAGGTCGGGCGACATGAGCTCGTACTCTTTCACCCAGTCGCCTTTCACCCGGCAATCCCAGAACTGTCCAACTCGTGCACGGAGCGCGTCCTGTTGAGAGACGGCCGATGCCGAGTGGCTGGTGAAAAGAAATGCCGAAACGGTGAGTGCGACAGCAGCGACGACCGAGCCCGCCAGGATGCGTGCTTTCGTTGACACTGTGCTTCCCTCCCGAGTGATGTTCCGCCGTTGGTGGGTCGAGTGACGGTTGACGCCTCGTCCGTCCAGCCGGAATTGATGCCCCGCTTCCGGCGCCGACCCGCGCGTCTCGATTGCGCGTGGTGATGGGATCCCTTAAGCGCAAAGGTCGTTCCTCCGACCTCGCAGCCGCGAGACGAAAGAGCAAACCGCTTACTCGAATTGATTTAGGAGACGTGTGTATCGGCGGGAACCAGCCGCGTCAGCGACGCGCGACGTCGACTGCACGCATCATCGAAGGAACGGATGAGCGGTTGGCGTTGACGTAATTGCGGCTTGCGACGCCCAATATGCTCGAGTCTAAAGATTTCTCGCGGAAGTTCGGGAACGTCGACGTCCGCGGCGTGCCTGCGCGGGCGGAACGCCGGGGAGATAGGTCCCGAGCACGCGAACGCTTCGAGCACATCGTTTCAATCGAGAAAGCGCTGGCGTCAGTTGTTCACGAGCGTTCGGACTGAGCACGTCGACCGTGAATAAGTACTCGAATGGTTGATCCGCGATGGGTCGCGACTCGATTTTGGTCAGATTCAGGCCGTAGTCGGAGAATGCCGTCAGCGCACGGACGAGAGCGCCCGGTCGATGCTTCGTGTCGAAAACGATCGTCGTCTTTCGGCACCCACTCCGAGGTTCATCGCTGCTCGGCGATTCCGACCCCGTTCGATGCGTCAGCAGCAGAAACCGCGTGACGTTGTTGGGCTGATCCTGGATTCCTCGCTTCAGTAGCTTGAGGCCGTTGATCTTCCCGGCCAATTCGGAGGCGATCGCTGCGATCTCCCGGGATCGACTTCTACTGACCAGCCGAGCCCCGCCAGCCGTGTCAAACACTGCGCGCGAGTCTGCTCCCAACTGGGTCAGAAATCGTTCGCACTGTGCGAGCGCCTGGGGGTGAGAGTACACGTGTCGAACGGACGACAAATCCGTCGATGGAGAAGCTAACAGACAGTGCTCGACACGGAGAAAGTGTTCGGCAACGATTCGAACCTGGCGACGAACGAGTAGGTCAAAGACCTCGTGGACGGTTCCGGCGCTCGAATTCTCCGCCGGAACCAAGGCGAATCGTGCGTTGGCGCCTTCGATCGCGTCAAATGTATCGCGGAAACTGCGGCAGGGTAGAGTGCTCGTCGCGTCACCGAGTAGCTCGCAGCAGGCTAGATGCGAGTATGCTCCCAATTCACCCTGAAACGCAACGTCTTTCATCCGCACGCAACGGACTCCGACGGAGACGGGAGAACCCGATCGACCGCGTCTGCAACGGCTGCCAGTTGCTTCATCAACGCTGCGAATTGAATCGTCGAAATCGTCTGATCAGCATCAGTCAGTGCCTCGTCCGGGGCCGGATGCACCTCGAGTATGAGTCCATCCGCGCCCGCGGCGATCGCTGCGCGGCTCATCGCCGCGACGAAGCCACGCCGACCGGTACCGTGACTCGGATCGACGACGATCGGAAGGTGGCTGAGCTCCTTGACCGCCGGCACGAGATTCAGGTCGAGCGTGTTTCGTGTATGTGTCTCGAACGTGCGGATTCCCCGTTCGCATAGCACGACGTTGCGGTTTCCTTCGGACAAGATGTACTCGGCAGCAAGTAGAAACTCCTTGTATAGACTCTGCATGCCACGCTTGAGCAAAACGGGTTTTTGAGTCTTGCCAACTTCCCGAAGGAGCAGGAAGTTTTGCATGTTCCGGGTACCTATTTGGAACATGTCTGCGTAGTCGCCGACGAGTGGAACGTCTCGGGGGTCGACCACCTCCGTGACGATCGGGAGACCCGACTCCTTCTTGGCGGACTGCAAGTACTCGAGGCCCTTTTTTTGGAGGCCCTGAAAGTCATAGGGGCCCGTTCGAGGCTTGAATGCACCGCCGCGGAGAATCCGCGCGCCGGCCGCCTTGACGGCGAGTGCCGTCTCGATGATTTGTTTTTCGCTCTCGACTGCGCACGGGCCGGCCATAACGACGCACTCCTTGCCCCCGATGGCGACACCGCCGCAACGAACGATCGACGACTCGGGCTGGAACTCGCGGCTGACGAGCTTGTAGGGCTTGAGCACAGGCATCACGCGCTCAACGCCCTTTAGAACCGAAAACGCCTCCTCCGAAACGCGGCGCTCATCGCCAATGACCGCAATCACCTTTCGTTCGGTCCCGGAAAGCAGGACGGGTCGAAGACCTTCTTTTTCCACTCGATCGATGACGGCACGCACCCAGTCTTCGCGAGCGTCCGGCTTCATGACGATGATCATGAGGATTTCCTCGACACGGGATCCGTCGATGGACTTCGGCAACCGATGCCGAACCTTCGGTGTTCCTATTCGGCATTCCGGCTCTGCCGGTATGAGAGAAAACAGATTGGCGAAGCCGGGACTCTACTGGATGCGGAAGCACCAGGGACGAGTGGAACCGGTTTCGCCGGCCTGTGACCCGCCGAACGCGGACCGAGCCGGGGGATAGGTGCCCGCTGGCTCGAACACGTTGACGCGGCGAACATTTCCAGCAAAGGCCTCGATCACCGCACCCCCGACTTCGTCGACCGACGGACGCAATTTCAATCCCGCACCACTGCTCGTAACCTCGATGCCAACGTCGGGACGACCGTCTCCGTCGTCATCCCCGGCCGACAGCGCGGACGAATCCGTGACCAGCATCCAGTCGTAGGTGCCCGTTCCGAGCAAGTTCTCGATTTGTTGATCCATGCGAATGAACCCAACGATCTGGTACGGGTCGCTCTGTGAGCCCGGGTTGCCGAACTGAATGTCGTCGAAGTAGATTGCGCGTTGAGGAACTGGCGGCATGTCCTCTCCGCGACTGTTCGGACCGATCCGGGGCGTACAAGAAACGAGAATCAGGTCTCCCCATAACTCGTTCGGGATGCCGCCGCGCGGGACCTTCAGATTCACATTGAACAGGATTCGATTGTTGTTGGTGGTTGGCACGTTGAAGCTGTAACACTCTGCATCGAAGAACATCAGGCTGCGCGAGTCGCCAAGCCTCATGGTCCAACCGTCGGTCACAACCGTGGGGGAGTCCGTCGCCGAGAGTAGCGTGGGAGCACCCGGCTCGCCTGCGCCGGGCAGCGGACCGAATCCCGCTTGAACCTGTGATCCGTCGATGATCGTGACGTTCGGGGCCGAGCCGCCAGTACGCGCTGACGCATCGTCGACGACCGGGAAGTGGAAGAGAATCGAAAACGTGATGGCGAAGCCCGTCGTGACGACGAAGAGTCCACAGATTCGAGAGCGGGGGAGCATCGCGACCTCCTTGACCGGCGATGATAAAAGGCTGCTGGGTGGTGCCGCGGTTCACCCTGCCTGGCCGTGCCGGATTGCGCGCGATTATAGGGAGGTCGCGGGAAGGCTGTCAACGGACGGCAATCGCTCCGGGTCGGAGCTGACGTCACCCCGACCCGTCCGCGTGGGTCTTTACGGCGTTACTGAAACAAGCTATCGAGCTTGTCCTTGGCCGAAGCGCTGAATCCTTGACCGAGTCGAGCCGACCCCGCCCCAGCCGGCGCGCTCGCCGCCGCCATCACCTCGGCGAGCTTCATGGCGGCTTCCTTCGCGTAGAGCCGAATCATGCCGAGCGTCGTTTGCTCATCGAAGATCACCGTCAGAAGCACTCGATCGCCGACCAAGGTGAGCTGGATGTTTTCGTGCCGGCCCTGGTGGTAAAGAACGGAGAATTCTTCCTCGCCGAGCAACCGAGCCATTTCCTTCGTCGCGGCGAAGCTTCCTGCGACAAGTGCTGAAATCGTATCGTCATGGAATGACGATTGGCCACCATGCTTCGTGATGAGGTAGCCATCTTTGTCGATCAGGAGGGCGCATTTCGCACCTGAGAGCTTGAGAAACTCCCCGAGAACAGCGTGGATCCGCTCCATCTCTCGCTCTTCGATCACCATCCAGCGCTCTTTTTCCGCTCGGTACTCAGTCATTTCGTCACCTCGATAGGCGCAATAGGGCCTCGGTAGTCGTTTTCCCGTTCGGTACGCAAGTGTTGACTCTCGTCCCTGCGTCGGTCACTCAGTTTGCTCGAATCCGCGGTTACCCTCGCGACACGAAAAACACAGCGGCTGCCGCGACGACGATTCCGAGTACCACGAGCAGGACGGTCATCCCGCGGCGTGGCGCTGCACTGAGGTCTCTCGAAATCTTCCGATCCGGCGCAGGCGATACCCGGGGCGAAGGCACGCGTACCGGCGCCGTCAGTTCGGCACGCTCCGCACCGGCGTTCGCGCCGGAGGAACGCACCGCGTCTTGCTGCAATGCCGGACGGCCAGCGACGCCGCGTCGTCTCGCTGGAGAATTCACCGGCGCTTCGGCGTTTGCAGTCGCCGAAACCGGGATCGGTCGGCGGGCAGGGATTCGGCCACCTCCCGACTGACCCGATGACTCCACTTCCGGCGGCGAATCTGCCGTCACGATTCGACGGCCGCTTCCCGGTGCCGGCTCCAGTGATTCCGTCGCGCGAGTCCCTTTCTCTTTGCGAGTCGTCCGATTCAAGTTCTCGATTACGAGACCGGCGAGTGCTTTCAGAGTCTGAAATACACCATCTCCAGACTTTGCCACCGCTTCGAACGTCGGGATCTTCCGCGGATTGAGCTTCTCTTGCAATTCGCCGAGCGGCACGGCTTCCGGCAAGTCCCGCTTGTTGAATTGGATCACGATGGGCATGTCCTGCGCGTCGCGGCCATACTCTCGAAGATTCTCCTCGAGATTCCGTAGCGACTCCAAGTTCTCGTCCATCTTGTCAGGCGCCGAATCAGCGACGAATATGATTCCGTCGGCACCGCGCAGAACGAGTTTTCGCGTTGAGTTGTAGTAGACCTGGCCCGGAACCGTGTAGAGCTGAAACTTAGTGTTCATGCCCATGATGTTTCCGAGATTGAGCGGCATGAAATCAAAGAACAGTGTTCGATCGCCCTCGGTGGCAATGCACGTGAGCTCACCCTTGTTCTCGTCGGGCGTCTTCTTGTGAATGATTTCGAGGTTTGTGGTTTTCCCGCTCATGCCTGGACCGTAGTACACGATCTTGCAGTTGATTTCCTTGCGGGCAAAGTTGATCTGCACCATGAAGGTCTCCCGTTCTTTCGATTCAGCTCCCAGCCACTGTCCGCAGCCCTCGCTCTTACACCGTGATGCGTCCACGTCGCTCGATCTCGGCGGCTGCGCTGCGGATGGATAGCAGCACCGGATCAATCGCGGTTCCCGGATCGAGAACCACGACGAGGTGAGCCCTCGGAAGAGCAACAAACACAATCCGACCGTATTCCGCCGATAAGACAGCCGTCGAGAACGGCGCAAACCCGACACCGTGGAGAGCTCTCGCGGCGCCGCGCAATAGCGAGTCGATCAACGCAGAGACGCGCTCATCGTCGATCGGCACCTGAAACTCCGATGCCACGGTGATACCGTCCGTCGTAAGCACGAGGCTACCCCGTGCTCCCGTGGCGTCGTTCAAATCCGCGAGGATATCCCTCACCGTAGCACCTCTCCACCCGCCACCCGCGCTTCTGAAATCGCCTCGAGCGCCGCTTCCATCACCGCCTCAAATCGAGTCGCCTCAGAGCAGAGGAAAAGCAGCCAGCAACTGTCCGATCGAAATGCAACGAGATGCCCGAACGGACCACTCAGGCGGAAATCGTGGAGGCCGCCAAGGTCCATCCGATGTAGCGCGCTGTCGGCAATGTCGGCGATTTTTTCGGCAGCGCCGTCCCACCGCAAAGGATCGAGCTTTTCGTCTGCGCCCACTACCTGCGCGGCGACGATTCCTCTCTTTGTCTTGACTAGGCGACCGGTCTGCTCTCGAAGGCGCCGCAGCCAATCCGCGTCCGTCGAGCTCGTCGTCGGCTCGCCGATCTTGAGCCGCGACTCTTCCGCAGCCGTCAATGCCTTCTCGAGATCGACATCGCCGACGGCCGACGCCGAAGCCTGCTCGAACGCCGCTTGAATCGACTCGTCCGTGCTGTGCCTTCGAGCGAGAGCTTCGAGATGGGGGCGAGCGAGGCCCCCAGCGCCGATTTCGAGGTACAACTCGGACAATATTCTCCTAGCTCGCCAGTGCTCGGCATTCGCGCTCACGACGCGTTCGAGCGCGTCGACGGCCGCACGTCCTTCCTTTGCAACTCGGTGCTTTCGATACCGTTCGAGGCCAATCCGACCCTCGATCCACGAAGACGTGCAGTCGTTTGGGAACTTTCGCGCGCATTCGGCAGCCAGACGGAGCGCGCGGCCCGCCTCGCCGAGCGACAGGTAGAGATCGGCGAGCCGTTCGAATGTCTCGGGCGTTGGCGCTGTAAGGATTTGGCGCCGAAGTTGATCGATCTCTACTCTTAGACCGACCTTTCTGACTTGTGACTGAAGCACCGCGAGGCGCTCCGAATCCGGGTAGCGAAGGAGCGCCTGGTCGACGACCTGCGAAGCTTTCGCGAGGTCACCTTGGAACAGGTGACGTTCGACCAGCGACACGTACGTCGAGATGTGCGGCTCCCGCTTGATCTCCTTTCGGAGTCGCAGGATCGCCAATTGCCGTTGCCACTTTGTAAGGATGCTCATCGGTGTTTCCACCTGAGTGCCGGGCTCGCACGGAGCGAGCGTCCTCCCTCTGACGAACCCGTATCGACATTTCCGTTCGTTCTATTGAGGAGCTTGCGGCGATTCCGTAACGAGGCGCTTGGCGCTGGAAAGAACGATCAGGGAAGAAACGCGTAGAGTCCTCGGTCCGCCGACCCCACGAGTAGTCGACCGTCTACGAGCGTGACGCCGCCCCGGATCGGGCCTCCCGTTCGAGCACGCCATTCCACCGCCAAAGGACGCATCCCGATTGCATACAAGTAACCGTCGTCGGCACCGACGTACGCGACAGCACCATCGACGAGCGGTGTCGATCGGATGGCCGTGCCCAACCGAAGGGTTTGGAACTGCCGCCCGTCCGCGGCTCCGATCTCGTAGAGAGCGCCGCTCTCGGTGCCAAACAGGAGCGTGGACCCGAGCACGAGCGGGGAACCGGTTACCGCTCCATCTGCTTGGAAACGCCAGGTCGTCCGGCCAGTCGACGCGTCGACGGCCTGCAACAATCCATTTCGAGTCGCGACGACGATCAAACTGTTGACGAAGAGCGGCGGCGCCGTACAGGCGTCACCGGTTGGTAGTTCTTTCGACAAGGATCCGTCCGCCGCGGAGACGATGAATACTCGGCCGTCTGCAGTCGCGATCGCGATGCGATCGCCCGCGACGACCGGGCTGCAAACGAGCGGAACTCCCATCGACCGATGAAAGATCTCGCGGCCGGAATCAGCATCGATTGCATAGAGAGTTCCAGCGGCGCTACACGCAAACACGTGCTTCCCGACGGCTAGCGGCGCCCCCTGCACGAACGCATCGAGCGGGAAATTCCAGAGGATCTCACCATCGGACGCCCGAAGAGCATAGAGCGACCGATCGTTGCTACCGGCAACCACGCGATCGTCGCAAAGCGCCATCTCCGCTTCGACTTCGCCCACTAGACTCAATCGACGCTTCCACACGACACGGGAAGTTCGGACGTCGACCGCATACACGTGAGCATCGCGGCTGCCGACGAACGCGACGCCGTTCCGCACGACGGCTGCCGCCCCGATAGCGCCGCGGGTCTCGGTTCGCCACGCCGGTTTCTTGACGAGTTCGATGACGAGCGGCCATGACGATTCGAGGTCGGCTTCATCGGACGCGCTGATGTATCCCGCCCTACTCAATTCGACGACGTTCTTGTCGCGGGGATCGATTCGGACGGTGGCGGGCGTCATCTCGCCGGTTGGCTTTCCGTTCACACTGATGAGTGCTCCTGGGGGCCGCGACTCCACTCGCACGGGGTAATTCTGCACGTTGCCGTAAGGACTCTTCGAGTATCGCCGCCATAGCAATTGCAGTGCGTCGTGTTCTGCTTTGACGTCGCCTCGCTCGTGTGCAGCGAGCGCTTGGGCGTGGATCGAGTCGGATTCGTCGAGGTACCGTCGAAGCCCATCGAGTTTCGCGTCCAGTCCTTCTTTGTGTACCCAGTCCTTTCGCGGGGAGACGTCGATTGCCTTTTCCAACGCGAGAATGGCGAGATCGAGATGGTCCTTGTCGACCCAGTCCCGGGCATTTCGATAGCAGTCTTCTGCAAACGCTTGATGCATTCGATCCTCGTCTGCGCGCTTCTTCTGCACCGCTTCGCGGTTCGCCATGAGCAGACGAATCTCGTCCGGAACGCGAAACGAGACGAGACTGAAAGGATAGTGAGTGGGGAATTCCCGCAGCTCTTCGATGACTCTCACGTCGTCGTCGTCCGTCGCTCGTTCCAAGAGAGAGTCCAGTCGAAGGCGCGCGGCGCGATCGTACCGCTCGTAAACTGCACCGACGAGAATCAACGGCACGAACAACGTGGCGACGGATCGCAAGCGACGGCGACGTCCCGTTCTTTTCTGCTCTTCGGCTTCGATTTCCCGAAGGCGCGCCGCGATGTCGGCTCTACCACGATCCAGCGCCAGAATCTTCTTCAGGATTCCCCGCGCTTCGACGAGTCGGTCACGAGCCAATAGGAACGCTGCAAGCTGCTCGTACTCGTGAATCGCCTCATCGGTGCGGCCAACCGTGAGGAACAGCTCGATCACCTGAGAGCGGTGGGGCACGTCGTCGCCTTCCGCGAGACACAGGCGACGGAGTATGTCGACCGCACGATCCGGATCCGACGAAGCGTAGCGGCCAACGACGGCCGTCGCATCCGCGGCGATTCCGCTGCGGTCCAACCGGTATCGGCGCCGATGGGCAACGTAGAGTTCGAGGCGGCGTTCGCGCGCGTCTCGATCGCTCGGCGCCAGGCGGACGGCCTGAGTGAATGATCGGAAAGCTTCTTCGATCCGCCCTTCGGCACGAAGCAAGTCACCGGTTTCCCGATAGTGATACGCGGCTCTTGCCGTGTCTTTGGACTGCTCGAACGCCTGTGCGAGCTTGAGGTGAAGGTTTGGAGTCGGCTTCTCCTGGTCGAGTGCCCGCAACAGAAACCGAATCCCGTCTCGAAGTCGATTGCTGCGAAGAAACTTATCCGCCTTCTTCTCGAGATCCGCAGCGGATAGAAGCTGGATGAAACCATCGTCGAGCAGGGTCACGAGCGCGCGCGAAACCTCGAACTTCGTGAAGAAACTTCGGCGGATGAGTTCAGAAACGTCGCGTTCACCGTCAATCAACGAATAGACGAGGCGCACGTCGCCGGCCGAGGGGAGATCCGCGGGTCCGAGCACCGCCCGCGTCGTCCGATAAACATCCGTCAGCGAGGGGATTCGGGAAGTGAGCACGCCCCACTCGTCGATGCGTCGTGCCGCCTCGATGACGATGCGATCCACTTCGAGAAACGTCGGGTTTAGCGGAAGAGAGTCCCAGTATTCCTCGAGTGCGAGAGTCTGTGGATAAAAGCGGAAGCTGGCATCGCGAAGGAAGAAGAGATCGTAAATGGTTTCCTGGATCACCTCGCCGAGGATTTCCGAGACTGCTGCCGGCTCGACGAAATCGGCCTCCAAGAGGATCTGCACGCGATTTCGGTTCGTCACGTCCGCTTCGTTCTCGAGAAAGGCAAACTGTTCCGACGAGATCAGACCTCGGCGTAGGCAGCGTCCGAGGAGAAACTCCCCCAACTCCGCCGCAGGTCGAACGAACACGGTTCCGGGGCCCGAGAAGTACAAGAACCGCTTGCCGAGATCCGGGCCGGCATCGATTTCCAGGGTGCCGTCACGCCCATTGCCCTTGAGCACCTGGAATAGGCTCGCGAGATCGATGCTCTTGAGATCACCCTCCATTGAGATGTTGGCCGCGCTCTCGAGCTCGAACTTGCGCACCGTGCTCATGGCAAGGCACTCCTTTGTTCGGTTTGCGTGCCGGCAACTTGCCGGACGAACGAGTTTTCAGCTGAGTTTCGTGAAGTACCGGATCGGTCTGGAGCGGAGCAGGAGTCGCACTGGTATCGGATCGAGAAGCAAGACGACTTGAGGTGTCGCGCCGTATCGAGGCAGCGGGGTGAGACTAGCGAGGCTTCAGGTCGCAGCGCGCTCGTTTCACGACGAATCGTTCTCGATCGGGACCGTCGGCCGCCCGCGCGATCAAGTCATCGAGTATCCGACGTGCGTCGTCGAAGCGCTCGACGGAAAGGCATGCGTCTGCCATCGTCTCCTGACACGCCGGCGAGCCCGGATCGATCTTCACCGCTTGCTCAGCAAATCGAAGGGCGTCCTTCAGGTTGCGATTGGTCCAGCTCACCTCGTCGAGATGCATGCGAGCAAGCAGTCTCCATGGTTCCGGGTCGACGGCGGCTCCCTGCATTGCAAGGACGAAGTCCGTTGCGGCCGCATCGAATTCCCCGGCGTCCCGGAATGCGACCGCCCGCTGCAATCGAAGCGCGGGGAGAGACGCCGCGTCCGTGTTCTCGCCGAGCATCGCGGTTAGATCTTCAACTCGCTTGTGAGCATCGGCACGCGCGAAGTTCGCCTGCATGCGCGCGAAGAAGGTGCTCGCGGCTTCCGGTGTCTTGCGCAACGTCTCGGGTGTTCGTGCGATCGTCTCCGGAATCACGCGCAGATCGGCAAGCTGTTTCTGAGCACTGTCGACGACCTTTTCGCCGAGACCCGCCGGAGCCGCCGCCAACGGATTCAGAATCTGCAGCAAATTGAGGTACCGCTCGGCCTCTTCGCGTCGCCCTCGCTTCATCTCGAACGCGGCACACGCTTGAATGACACGTGCATCATTTGGCGCCAAGTCCTTCGCAATCTCGAGCTCGGCCGCTGCCCGTCGCTGGTCGCCCTCCGCAGACACCAAATCGGCAAGGGCGAGGCACGGTACCGGCGACCGCGGCTCCCGGCGCTTCGCCTCCTCGTAGTCCTCGACTGCTCCGTCCGCGTTTCCGAGTCGGCGCTCCAGGTCGCCGAGCTCGAGCCAAGGTTCCGCCGACTGTACGGCGAGTTTCGACGCTGCGTGTAGATCGCGCCGGGCGCCCTCCGGGTCGTCGGCATGGGCCAAGACGCTCGCGCGGCGTAGAAGTGGCGCCGGATCAATCGGTCGGAGTCGCACCGCTTCGTCGAGCTTCTGTACCGCGCGAGCGAAATCTCCGGATCCGTCCGCCGTTGCCGCCTCCGCGAGAAGTTGCTGAAAGACGATTTCACGATGTCGTCGATTCGCTTCGGACACGATCCATCCAACGCTGACCGCGAGTAAGACCGCCAGCGTAACAATCGCGACGGCGACGCCGGGGCGCCGCCGAGCGGATCGCAACAGCTTGACGTGGACTCCGCGACGACGTGCCCGGATCGGAGTGCCAGCGACGAAGCGCTCGAGATCGGCGGACAAGTCATCGGCAGTCTGGAATCGATCCGCCGGTGATTTCTCCATCGCCTTCAAGATGATCGTCTCGAGGTCCCTCGGCAGTTGCGCGTTGCGCCGTCGAGGCGGGACGGGATCCGTCTCTGCAATCTGGCGGAGGATGCTCTGGACGCTCGTGGAATTGAATGGCGGACTGCCAGTCACCATCTCGTACAGCGTGGCGCCGAGGCTGTAGACGTCACTTCGCGCGTCGACGTCGTTTCGCACGCCAGAGACCTGCTCGGGGCTCATGTACATCGGCGTACCAACGAGCGCTCCCGAATCCGTGATTGTCGCGGCTCGTTCGTGCGTGGCAAGACCGAAGTCGGTCAGCAGAACCGCACCACTGCGGTCGAGAATCAGGTTTGCCGGTTTGATGTCGCGGTGAACGATGGTCAGGCGATGGGCGTAACCGAGTGCGCGAGCCGCCTCGAGGGCAATCCCCGCCGCGCGACGCGGATCGATCGGACCGCGGCGCAGACGGGAGGCCACCGTCTCGCCGTCGACGAGGCGCATCGAGTAGAAATGCGTGCCGCGCTCTTCACCGATTCGGAAGATGGGAACGATGTTGGGATGCCCCATCCGCTGCAAGGTCTCCGCTTCGCGATGAAATCGCCGTATGGCCTTGCCTTCGATGCTTGCCGAACCGATGAGAACTTTGAGAGCGACGCTCGACTTTCGAGGATCCTGCTCGTCGGTCGCCTCGTAGACGATTCCCATGGATCCTCGACCAATTTCGCGAACGATGCGATATCCGCCGACTTGGCGATCTCTATCTCGGTCTTTCGACTCGAATGATGGGTCGTCGGGATCCAAGGACGATTTCTCCGAGTTCGTCAGCGTCGGCGACTGAACTGACGCCGTCATCGCGAACTACAGTTCAGCATATTGGCGATTCGAGGTTGAAGCGGGATTCCTGCCGCTTCTATCACTCCGATGGCAGCCTTTCAAGCGAGCCACGCTTTGCTCGGCCGCACGGCACCAGCTACAATCGCGCCGCGAATCGACTCCCGCGATCCCCGATCGAGAGCATCGTGAAAAAGGCAAAACCGACGCGTTTCCCGCGCCTCACCGAAATCTTCTCGCCGAAAGCCAACGTTGACACCGAGCGCGAGTGGCGAAAGCTCCTGCGCCTGCAGGAGATCAATCAGTGGCTCAATTCGGAGCTCGATACGAAGCGCCTGCTCGATGGAATCATGGACATCGTCATCGACCTCACTCGAGCCGAACGAGGTTTCATGATCCTGCACCGCGACGGCACCGACGAAATCGTCGTCGCTCGTAACATCGATCGAGAAGAAGTTCGTCGCCCGGATTTCAAGATCAGCCACTCGATCGCGCAGAAAGTCCGCGATACGGGAGAACCCGTTCTATCGGACGACGCCGCGACTGAAGCAGGCCTGTCTGCGTTCAGCAGTGTGAGCGATCTTCAACTTCGATCGGTGCTGTGCATTCCCGTTCGTGCAAAGGACCGGATCATCGGCACCCTGTACCTCGATCACCGATACGAGCGCGGCAAGTTTACGGTGGACGACTTGCGACTGCTGGAGGTCTTCTCGAATCAGGCAGCGATTGCGCTCGAGAATGCTCGCCTCCTTCAAGAAGCCCGAGACGCGCGGGAAGCGCTCGAACGCGCAAATGCAGAACTCGAGGGGCGAGTGCGCCGCCAAGAGGAGGAGTTGGCCTCTCTCCGCCGCGATGCTGATTTGCCTGAGGAGCCTTTGCGGCACATTTACGGCGGCCTGGTTGGCAGGTCGCCGGCGATGCGTCGCCTCCTTCGACTCCTTGATCGAATCACTGAAACTCACCTTCCGGTTGTGATCCTTGGTGAAAGCGGCACCGGAAAGGAACTCGTCGCCCGCATTCTCCACGAGAATGGGCCGCGGCGTGGTGGGCCGTTTGTGTCGCTGAACTGCGGCGCGATGCCCGCGGCTCTCCTCGAGAGTGAACTATTCGGTCACGTTCGCGGGGCGTTCACCGGTGCCGTTCGCGACAAGGTCGGGCTCTTCGAGGTGGCGGATCGAGGCACGCTGTTTCTCGATGAGGTCGTCGAAATGGAGCCGGCAATGCAGGCGAAACTGCTCCGGGTGCTGGAAAATGGCGAACTTCGGCCAGTCGGCTCAGCAGAAAGCCGTCGCGTCGACGTTCGAATCCTGTCGGCGACCAATCGTGACCTCGAGGCAGCCGTCGCGTCGGGAAGATTTCGCGCTGATCTCTACTATCGGCTGAAGGGATTCGTCGTCGTGGTCCCGCCGCTTCGTGAGCGAGCCGGCGACATTCCATTGCTGGTCGAGTTCTTTCTCGATCGCATCTCCGCCGAGAATGGTTCAACGCGAAGACGGATCACACCAGGTGCACTCGACGTGCTTCAGCGCCATGAATGGCCTGGAAACGTGAGGGAGCTTCAGAGTGAAGTACGACGGCTAGAAGCGCTCGCACTGGCCGAAATCGACGAAGAACTGGTCCGGCGTGAGTTTTTCGTTCCGAACTCAGCACGGGTGACCGCGCCCGCGATTCGAGGCCGCACACTCGCACAGATCGAACGAGCTGCGATCGTCGAAGCGCTCGAATCGAACGAATGGCGAAAGATGGACGCGGCGAGAACTCTCGGCATCTCACGTCGTACCCTCTACGACAAGATACGGCGCCATCGAATCACGTTTGGGCCACGCGGACCAACCAATCCGTCGTCGTCGTCGCCTCCGGCGAAACCCGCTCGATGAGCAGATTCCGCTCACGTCGAATCCTTCCGGATCGAACGGCCAAGCCGAACCCCATAGTCCCACAATAACTTACGTAAACAACCGACAAGCCCATCGGCACGCCGATTGCGCACGGCTCCGGTCTGGACGTGGGTCGTCACCCGCGGTTCGCTCCGCCCATGCGAATCTCGCGGCAACTTTCCGAAGCGGAGCGACAAGGAGGAATGACAAAAATGGCTTGTCAGTGGACTCGAGGTGCGACGGCGATCGCGTTGATAGCGACGCTCAACTCGAGCAATGTCGGCGCCGACGGAACGGGCGCAAGAACGAGACGCTTCGAGAGTGTCATTCCGCCAGGCGCATTTGCGTTCGTGTCGTTCCCGGATCTCGAGCGCAGCAATGAGCTCTACGGCCAAACTGCATTGTTCGATCTGTGGCGCGAACCCGAAGTGCAGACGTTTCTAAAGGAAATCGTCGTCGCGATCGAGCGGCAGAACAAGGAAACCCTGGATCGCGTCCAAGTGTCCGCGGACGAGTGTGCTCAGCTCAAACTCGGTCAAGTAGGGATCAGCGTCGGAGTGGACGGCACGGATTCCTGGGGCATCGCGATCGGAATCCAGGTTCGGAGCAACGTCGAAAAGGCGAGCTCGCTCGCTCGTCAACTCCTAGATCAGGCCATGAGAATGATGGCAAGCGCATCCGGTGTTGGATCGCCGAAGATCGTCGAGCGACAGTACCAGGGACAGACGATTCGATCGACCGCTGTTCCTGGGATCGGACTACAGGGAAAGGACATCGATCTCTGCTATACGTTCGTCGATTCACTATTCGTCGGTGCACTCAATCGAGGGTACCTCGAGAAGATCATCGATACGGCACGGGATCCAAAGGCTCCGAACCTGTCGACATCACCGCTGTTTCAAGCAGCCGTGAGCAAAGTGCAGTCGCCTGCGACGACCTTCCTCGGCTTCGTGAACGTCCAGGCGTTGCGGCAGCGTTTCGCCGACTTGATTCCTGCGGAAGTGATGAAGGCGCTTCAAGCGCTTGGAGTCGATCTCGTTCAAGCATTTGCAGTCGCTGAGTCGGTGGAAGGCAAGTTGATTCGCGACACGTTTTACGTCCACGCTCCAGGTGAGCGACGCGGACTCATCAAGTCTTGTGCAATGTCGCCGAATGGTCTCGCGACGGCGCGGCTTGCCCCACGTGATGCCGTTTTCTTCGACTCGAATACTCTCGATCTCCGAGCACTAGTCGACGGCTTTCTCGAGATCATCAAGAACAACGATCCTAGCGCCCATGCGCGTGCGATCGCCGAAATCCAACAAGTGGAACAATTGCTTGGTTTCCGGTTGCGAGAAGATCTGCTGGCGTCGTTCGGGAGCGAAATGGCGACGTTTCTTGCGTTGCCAGCGGGCGGTTCACCTATCCCCGAATTTGGAATGGCCGTGAAGCTGCGGGATCCGACGTCATGCGCCCGATTCATCGATGCAATTCCATTCGACAAACTGGGAGTCCACGCGAAGCGCCTCGAGTTCAACGGTGTGTCGATCCAGTATCTCGACTTGGCGTCGGCCATGGTGCCCATCGCGCCGGCACTTTGCGTGTCCGGCAACTTCCTCTTCGTCGGCGGGAGCGTGCAGACCCTGAAACAGATGGTTTCGCGATTCCAGTCGAACGACGAGGGACTCCTCGGAAACACGAGTTTCAAAGCCGTCCGCGGGAAGATTCCGGCCGACGCATCATGGGTGGATTTCGTCGACCTGTCACGGATCGCGGCGTTCATGGTGAATTCGATCGGCCCGATGCTCGGGCCGCTCGCAAAGGAAAGTCACCTGCCGCTGGATCCCGCGCTTCTTCCGACTGCAGACACGGTGGCCAAGCACTTGGGAAGTTACGTCGGATTTCTTCGAAGCGATGCAGATGGCTTCACGAGCAGCTGCGAGTCGGCAGTCGGGAGCGGATTTCTGCTTCTGACCTACGCGGGCATACTCGTGAACATCTCAATGCAGGCGAACGGCCCGTATACGATCGCGGACAAGCTCGAAGACACCGCGAATGGCGGCTCTCTCTCGCCGCGCGAGCGCGCCGCGCGAGATCGAATGGCGGGGAGATGGGAAGCGGCTCAGCGGCACTACTCCGAGGCCATCGGAAAAGAGCCCAACGATCCGAGCCTCTACTTCGAGCGCGGGACCGTGAATCACGCTCTCAAACACTACACTTCAGCTCGCGAGGATTTTCAACGCGCAGCGAAAGGCGGGCATTTTCCCGATCGCTGTCACTACTGGATCGCTCGCACGTTCGCCGTCGAGGGTGACACCGAGTCCGCGCTCAGGGCACTCGAACAGGCAGCAAATTGCGGTTACCCACGACCCTCGGAATGGGCGAATGAAGGAGATTTTGCAGCGTTGAAGAGCAACGATCGATTCCGGTCTCTGGTCGAGCCCCGCTAAGCCGGGCGGCTGGAGATCGAGCCGGGTTCACGCCACGCCTGACCAAATCGAAAACGCAGTCGTCCTCCTACGACTTCAACGAGGCGAATTCCATCGACGCGAGTTCGTCGAATCATTCGGCCATCGGGGCTACGGCCATGCGTTGCGAGGAGCGGCGCGGAGGAATGAAGAGGAAATAGCCAAGGGTAACTTAAAGGAGATTTTAAAGGGGATATCTAAGAAGATAATGTGGGATTGAGTTTTACGTGCTTTCGCACAACCTTGGCTATTTGCCTGCTTATGGATAGAGAGTCAAAGAACTCTTTGTCCCAGGTGTTAGCTCAAGATCTTGAAAAGCGACTCGCCGCAACGTGATTTGTCCAACCGCGGCGCCAACTGTATTCCCTCCACCCGTTCATGTCAACATCCCCGTGGGGAAATCAGCGTCCACGGACCCATGAATCCGGCTCGGCGATGATGCCGCGATCATTCTCGGTCGGCTGTGCCGCGTTTCCGATACCGGGGTTCTCTCGGTGGTGTGTCTTTTCAGTCAACTCTTGCGCGGCAATTTCCGATGAAATCTCCAGCGTCACGGGAAGTCGGCACCCCGCGAGACTTCGCCGTGCATGGAGCGGTGGACGAATTCACCGCAAGTCACTTTAAGGAGACGCAGATGGCCTCGACCAAAAGGACCGGCAGCAATTCGGCGAAGCGGCGCACGATCAACAGGAGACGCACAACGTCGATCTGGGGCTCGAGCACTTCGAGTCTCAACCGCTCGACCTCGGCCAGCAAGAAGACCAAGAGCCGGAGCAAGAAGACGTCGCGGCGCAAGACGACGACTCGGCGGTCGACCGCACGAAAGACCACGCGTCGCAAGAGCACCCGCTCTTCGCGCGGCCGCCGTTGCTGCTAGTCACACCCGAATCGATTCAGCGATCGGGGCGAGCCCCTTCAAACGGGTTCGCCCCGATTCGCATTTACGGCACCGGATTCATTGGAGCCAGCGGGGGCGACCGCGAACGTTCGATGGAGCTTCGATCGCGGTGGGTAGGCGAGCGAGCCGGGAAACGAACCGCCGACCACGAAGGTCAGCGAAGGATCGTCACGAGCGAAGTCGCAAGCGTCCGATATCGTTCACTGCCGAGGTGCGCCCGAATGTCGCGGACTGTCGCCAGGAACGACAACGCCGTCGAGTCGTCTTCCTCGATGTTCGGCGCCGAGCGCTCGAGCTGCGCCCGAATCGCAAGCGCGCGTCGCTTCGCGGCCTCCGGAATTCGCTCGTACACGGTCGTCTCCAGGGTTGCCAGCGTCGCCAAAAAGCCCTCGCCACCGCGTTCGCGAAGAACCGGTGCGGCCGAAGCGGCTCTCGAAAGAACCGACCTCCGACGACTATCGAGCTCCAGCCACTTCTCCAGTTTCTCACCTGCGCTCGACTCTAGTCGTAGACATTCCGCGATGGAAGTGGCGAGCTCTCGCCGCACATCTTCCTCTCCGGCCTTCACGGTCGTTCCCGTCGCGGCCAGTCGGTCGATCTCGCTCAATTCTTCGGCAAACCTACCCGCCTTTTCGAGCGAAAGTGCAGTGGCGAGGATTCGCTCCCGGATCGAGTGGCGGAGTTTCATTCCAGCGACTTTCACGACCTCGGAACTGTTCCCGGGCAACGATGAGATTTCACGTGATGCTTCCTCGAGTCGATTCTGCAAGATGAGTTTGGATGCATCACACAATCGGCTCGCTGCGAACGACTCGTCGGGATCGCATTCCGGCGCCTGGGCCAGCTGAACCGCGTCGTCGAGACAACCATCGGCAATCGCCACACGAATCGACGCGGCAGAGAGCGTGACCAAGAGGCGGCGGCACAGAGTCGTATCGATGGCCGACGTCGAAAGCGTCGTCGTGAGCGAATCGCGTCCCGCGGCAACGTTTCCCGCGCGAATTGGACTCGCGGCCCCCACGAGCAGAATTGCATTTCTCGATTGAAGGATTCCGACCAAGAAAATGGGGATGCTCAACGTCACGCACGCGCACCGCGCGACGAGGAGCCGCGCCCGTCTCGTCGCAGCGCGACGGCATCGCTCGACGCGTCGGTGGTCGCGGGGCTCGCCTGACGTGCTCGCTGCTTCCGCCGCCGCCGATGCCGCGCGAGTGAAGTTCTTTTCGCGCGCCAGCGCGCGAGAGACGGCGCGTCGGTCTGCGACGTGCCGATGTTGGGCATCGTCGATTCGCGCGCGGATCGACTCGTTGTGCGGCTGGAGAACCCGCGCGCGCGTGAGAAGCGGGATTGCATGACCGGGACGGCCTTCGTCGACGAGCGCTTTGGCGCGATCGAGACACGATCGCAGTTCCTCTTTCGTCGAGCGAATCCGATTTCGAAGCTCGATGCCGCGTTGGTCCGATGGATTCTGGGCATGGGCGCGGTCTGCGAATTCGAGCGCGCGTTCGTACTCGTGGCTCAGAAACAACGTGTCCGCTTCCTCGAGGAGGTCGAGATAGGAGGCCGAGCCCGCGTCGTCAGCGGGTACCACGATTCCCGGCGGAAGCTCGTTCTCGTCCTCTTGTCGGCGTTTCGGCGTCGATCGCGCATTGCCCACCGGATCGCGAGACACGGGTTTGCGAATCGGAGAAGAGCCGCCCGGCAGCGGCGAAGGGACCTCGCGCTCGGACCGATTGGAATCGGGCGCGTGCTCGTCGTTCGTGGTCGCCATCGTGTACCTCCCGTCAGCGGATCAGAGTATGGTGATCACAAGGCGGCTCGCGAGAGCGGGGGAGCCGGGCGGACGCGCATCCGCGGGGACCTCGAATTCGACGTCTAGCTCCTCATCGTGATGCGCGTAGTCCGGTTCATCGACGACGCTCGTCGCCACGATTCCGGTTTCAGGGACGACACGCTCCAGGCTTGCCCGAAACTCGAGGTTGCGGTGTTCTTTCACGTTGCGCACGTGAAACACGACGTGGGTCGAGCCATTCGGCAAGAGCTCTTCGTGAACACTGACGACCTCGAACGTGCCGGTCACCCGGTCGCCAGCTTGGGTCGGCCTCGCTGCCGGCGGCGCGGCCGTTTTGGCCGCTGGTCCCGCGCAACCCAGACAGAGCAGGACCGCGGAAAGGCACTCCATCACGACACGACAGCGGTCTTTGGCTCGTGAGCGCGTCATCTTCGGTGCCTCCCGGCGTCGGTGGCGACCACTTGTGGAAGCCCGTCCGTGAACATCGGCGCCGGTCGCGGCGGAGCCATGCAGCGGAACCCGACGTCGATCGCCCGCTCGGACGCAGCGATCGCTCGCTGCTCGTCGAGCAGCGTGGGTTGTCCGAGGACTCGTGAATGGCGATAGCTACCCCCCCTCGCAAAGAAGGCGCCGTCCGCTGCGACTACGATTTCCGCGACGTTCCCGGCGATCTGACGTACGCCGCAGTAGCTGTCGCCGAGCGGATGAGCGTCGACGGACTCACTCTCGCCCGTATCATCGTCCTCGAACGCGTTGCACCGATCATTGCTCCATTCGTATCCCCACGGGTATGGCTTTCCTTCTGCCGTTCGAGCAGCCGCGAGCCATTCGATGGTGGTCGGAAGTCGAAGCTCGGGAACACCCAATACACCGCCGCGCCATGTAGCGTACCGACAGGCTTCGTCGGGTGAAACGAAGGTCACTGGCCGATCGCCCTCGTTCGGCCGAACCGCGACGTCACCGGACTGTGTCCGCGGCACGCGACGCCACGACATCAGAAAGGCATCGCCGCGACGGTCCAATCGAGCCCGGAGGTCGCCAGCATCCGGGCTATTCACGAACACAGCAAAATCCGAATTCGAGACTTCCGTGCGCTCCATGTAGAAGCCAGGCGTGATCGACGTCATTTGTCCGTCTCGATTGCGATCGGGCACGAAGACGAAGCCCTGCGCAACGCGGTCGAGGTCCAGGCGTACGTTGTCGCCGGCAAGCAGCATGAGTGGGATCTCCAGTCGACGTCCGTCGCGAAGTCCGAGGCGAAGTCGAAACGTCGTACCAGAAGCGTCCGCGACGGGCACTCGAACGGGAAACGTCGAAAGCGCGTGAGGTGTCCCGTCCGAAGCGACGACCTCCGCGTGAGCACCATCCGGAAGCAACAGCTCCGCGCGATCCGTTCGGGCTATCCCCACGGTCGCCGTCGACGAAATCGAATCGAGCAGCGGCTTCAATGCCGATTCGATCGTTTCCACCCGAGCGGGATAGCGGGCCGCAAGCAAGCTCGGAAGCTGTCGGAGACGCCCATCTTCGCCGATTTCTCGATAGCCTTGGCCGATCAGCGCCACGGCTTCTCCGAAGTGCGCCACGTCGCCGAGAGCAGCAAACGACTCGATCGCGGGGATTCCGTTTGCGGCGACGACGTCGCCGAGCACGCGCGATCGGCGCGCGGCCTCGTTCTCGGTGCGTGCCAGCGCGAGAGCCGCCGTTCCGCGAAGCAATCGCGCTCCAGCGACGATCGATGAGTCAGCACCGGGTCTCTCTAGAAGCCGGTCGACGGCCGCGATCGCATCACCCGGAGCACCGGCCGATAGCGCGTGACGAGCCACGTCGAATTCGAGTTCCCTCGCCCGGTCCGGATCGCCTCCCGCGGCCTCCGCTCGCGCAAGGTCGGCGCGCGCCGCCCACGGATCCGGGGAAACTTCGGATGCGGTGCGCAGATCCTCCGTTGCACCGGCAAGATCACCGGCCTGGAGGCGGCGAAGCCCGCGCGTCCGGAGACGTTCACACACGCGACGGCGGGCCTCGAGCAACGACGTGCCATTCAACGTGACGAGACACGACGCGAGCCCACGCAGGTCGCCGTCGCGCGCGATCGATTCGTTGCCGTTTTCGGTAGCCTTTTCCCAGGCCAGCAGCAGGCTCTCGGCCGTCCGCTCTTTGTCGGGGTCGGACGCCGCCGCGACATCGCTCCGAAGGCGGTTCAGCCAAAGGCGCGCGAGCGCCGACTGTCCGTACCCGATGTCGTTCGCCAAATCGAGAAGCTCCATCTCTGCAGCGGACGGCGACGTGGGACTCGGCTCTGCGGCCGAATCCGCCGGCGGAGGAATGACGAGCGACAACGCTTCCGGCGCGGGACTAACATGAGAAGCCTGTTCGAGTGCGGCGTCGCAAGCGGCAACGAGTCGGCGTCGCGCCCAACTCGCCGCCGCATAACCTGCAGCGCAAAGCGTCGTCGAACCGACGGCGAGCACGAACGCAAGCCGACGAACGGAACGTGCGTGACGCGAAACGGTCCGGCGCGGCGACGGGGGAAGCGTCGCTCGAGATGACGTCGTTTGGTTCTTCTCCATTGAACCGGTGTTATCGGCACGGAGGGGAACGGACATTAGCGCCAGCGTCGCCTTGCGGGCCTGCGATCGCTGCCTACAATGTCGTCGCCGTAACTAGTCGAGTCGACGTTGAATTGGTCCAGGAGACACGAGGCATGATCACCCGAGTTAGACAACGCCCCCGTTGGTTCGTCGCCTTGACCCTACTCACAGCACTTCATCTGCTTTGGATCGCGCCCGCCGGTCGCGCGGACGATGGTCATGAGGGCAAGGTGCAGTATAAAGGACGGTGGGTCACGCCCGAGGAGAAGGGCAACCTAGAGGCGGGTCGCATCCTCTACAAGGGCCAGTGGATCCTCCCCGAGGAGAAGCCGTTCGTCGACAAGGGTCTCGTACGTTACAAACAGCGCTGGGTCACCGCCGAAGAGAAAACGAATCTCGATCAAGGGCTGGCGCGGTTCGAGGGGAAATGGCTGAAACGTGAAGAAGTCGACGCTCGACGTCAACAATGGGCCAACGCCTGGGAAGTCTCGAACAAGCACTTCCTCGTCCGAACGAACACGTCGGAGGACGGCGCCTACGCGCTTCTGGCGCTTCTCGACGCCACCATGGTCGAATCCAAACGCCTGATGCACGCCGAGAAGAGCGAACCGTCCAAGCCGATGACCGTGTACCTCTTCCGAGAACCGAGAGAATACGAAGACTGGTGCCACCAGAAAAACGCCGACTCGTACGTCACGCAGCCGGACATGTATGACACGAAGGAGAACGTGCTCGCGCTCTGCCAGAGGAACTTGACGCCGGAAGTGTTTCAACCGTGGGTAGCCAGCGCTTCGTTCTCGCAGTTCGTCTGGACCTGCTTCGACAAGAAGTTCCCGGAGTGGTTCGAGTACGGACTTCGGGGCTATTTCCAGGCTGGACGTTACGAGAACGGGAAGCTCACCCTGGGCGTCGCATACAAGGCGATACTGCCGCCACTGCAGAGTGCGATCTCGACTGGCAAGCAGATCAAGCTGCGCGAACTCGTCTCGGCGCCGAGCTCGGTGTTCGCCTCCGCGGACCGGATGCCGCTCTATCAGGCTGAAACTTGGGCGCTCGTGCACTTCATCCTGAACGGCAAGAGCGAGAAGTGGCGGAAGTCGTTCGGTAAGCTCGTGGACGAATATCTGAAGGCGGATTTCCCCGACACTGCCACGCTCGACTCGATCGACGAAATGGGATTCAAGATCTTCGAAAAAGTGTTCGGGAAGGACATCGATGCCCTGGAGACCGAGTGGATTGCCGCGAGCCGACTGCTGAATTGAGCGACTAGTGCGGAGCCGTGCTACTGAACCGGCGAGACTCGAGTTCTCGAAAACGAGTGAGTTGATCGGTCGAGAGAAATTCGCGTAGCTTCCCATCGGTTTCGCGGCGAAGCGACCGAAACGCTTCGGCCGAATCCGCAGGTGACATCGATTCGCGCTGAATGCGTTCGAAGATCTCGGCCCAGCGCGCCGTCTGTGACTCGTAGACGTGAACGATTCCGTCTCGTTGGGCGTCCGTCAATCCGAGTTCGCCGGACACGTCACCGATCCACTTCACGCGAACGTCTTGGTTGGCTGCACGCAATTCGCCCAAGCGCCGTTCGAACGCTAGGCGGTTTTCCTCCTCGACGTCCCGGCGAATCTGTTCGCGTTCGGTTTCGTCGAGGGCAGCCGCACCCTCGACCCGACGTTGCACCCCGGCAATGGCGATCGCATTTCGCGCGAGCTGATCGTCGACGGTTCGTTGAAGCAATGTCAGCCGCGTCTCGATCAAGTCGAATCTTTCCGTGAAGTCACTCGAGGCCGGCGATTCCGATCGTGGCTGTGACGACGACCCTGAGTTCGAACGATCCACGGGTTGAAGTCGACCGGTCGCCATCGAAGCCTCCAACCGGTCACCAAGCGAAGCGGCCGTCGACTCGAGACGCTGCAAGCGCCGAAGGAGGTCATTGCTCGAACCCGACGGCGAGGCCGGGGAGGTAGAGCGCTGCAACAGAACCACGGTCGTGAACACACCAACGGCTGACCCAGACGCCGCAGCGACGATGAGGATCCACCATGGGAGACGGGCAGCCGGCATTGCCGCAGCGTAGCCGCCGTCCGAGAAACCGTCAATCGAAGTCGATTGGCCTTGGGGGCCGAGTTCAAGTTCCGATAAGACATCTTATGTTCCAAATCCGCGAACCCAAGATCTGGGCCGGAGCCGCAGATTGCGCGGGTTCCGCGGCAATGTGGACGAATTGTGGGTTCGTGCGGTGGAAACATCGTGGAAATCACGGCCTCAGTCCCGGTTGAGCTCCGCCCGAGCTCAGTCGGTGGCTACCTCGAAGGGCCAACACGTCATGCCGCCCGATAGAATCCGCACTTCTCGATTACGCTGTGAGAGGATCCGGGCCGCGACGTACGCCGAACGTCCCGTCTCCGAGCAGACGATGACGGGTCTATCGACAGCAATCTCATCGATCCGGCTTCGGAGTTCGTCGAGCGGGATGGATACGGCAGTTGCGATCCGGGGTCGTCCCCTGTGCGCCGACGCTCGGACATCGATGATGATCGGCGGCTGCTTGGAGTGCTCAGAAAGCTCCCGGCGAAGCGCGACGGCGCTCACGGTATCGACGAATCCGCGCTGGGCGTTTTCGCCGACGCGGGCCGACTCCGATGCCGGCGACCAACTCGGGCCTTTCCCGAACGCGGCAAGGTCCAGCTGCGCGACTTTGTCGATGGCCATCCCGCCGACGATCGCCGTTGCGAAGACGTCGATCACATGACTGATGGAAGACGTGCCGACCGCCTGAACACCGAGGATCCAACCACTCATCTTGTCGAGAACGAGCTTGACCACGAGGCGAGCTTCGTTTGCGGAGCCGCCGCCGATCGGACGCGGAAGAGCGTGCGCGATGACGACGTCGAAATGGCGGTCGACGGCGTCTCTTTCGGTCAGGCCGAGGGATCCAACTTCGAGCCCCGCGCCGCGAGAGATTCGCGTCGCGAGGACTCCATCGAAGGTGTCATTCGTCGCGCCCGCGGCGTTCGCGCCCGCGACGTGGCCAGAACGCACGGCGGATCCGAGCGATGGCTCCCACGTCGCTTCGTACATCAGGATCGCATTCGGGGACTCCGCGCAGGCACCAGCTGCGTAGACGTCGGCGACGTTCGTTTCCATCCGGCGGCCAACGGCGATGGCACCGGTGGAGCCGAGCTTCACGCCGGCCGCCGTCGCCAATTCAACATCTGCGCGAACAGCCAGAGCTGGCACGACGACTTCCGCGTCGTGCGTCTCTCCCGAATTGCAGACGATTCGAAAAGGATATTGCCCACGTCCGGATGACACACTCGGCACGCCGACGCCTCGGACGACGACTACGTTTTGAGCCGTCAATCGCCTTTCGACGAGTGCGGCCATCTCGTCGTCGAAATCGGGTAAGAATGTCGAGTCGGGAACGAACACGCGAACGTCACTCGCAGAATCGGACAGCGCCCGAATGGAAGCGTCGAGCGCGATGAAACCGCAACCCAGGATGGCGACTCGTTTCCCTCGAACATCCGCGCCAGCGATCGAACGCGAGTCGGCGGCGTTTGTGCCCGAGGGCGAAGTCGGTCTGGTACCGGTTGCCAAAACGAGCGCGTCGTATGACTCCGTAGACTCGGCTCCATTGACGCCCACGATTCGAACTTTCTTCGCCTTCGGATCGAGGGCAACGACTTCGCTTCCGGTCTTCACGTCGATTGCAAGCCTCGAGCGAATCGCCGACGCGTCGCTTGCAGAGAAACGCAAACCTCGATCGATCAGCATGATTTCGGCGAGATCGTTTTGCCGACGCGCGCGAGCCGCCGCCGCACGCCCTGCGGCTCCGCCGCCCACGATCAGGATGCGAGGATTCGCAACCATCATCGACCCTCGAGCCCGAGTAAACCCGCCGGCGTTGCCGGGTTGACTGAGGTTCGGGCGCCCGCCACGGCCGTCCCTCTCAAGACGTCACTTTCCAACCGCCTGCCATTCTTCGGGAAGCGCGCACCCACACGAATCGTCTCCGTTGTCTGTGAATGTCGGGCGGCTCCAGAAACGGCCACACGTGTACCGAACTTCGGCCCCGTGTCCCGGACGCTGTCGCAAGCGAAGTTCATTCGCGAATTCTAGAAGTGTCCCCGAGTCGAAGTCAAAGGGAGACGTTGCGTGGCTGGCGACGTCGAGGTAGGTTTCGCACCGACGCCGCTGCTGATCGGGACATTTCGAAGTAACGCGCCCAGGTCCATCGGGCGCATGGCGAGGAGGATTCATGCAGGGAGCTACGAGTTGCGCGACGCGCGCGCTGAGATCGAATCGAACGGCCGCGGGACTCGTCATTGGCGCGCTCTTGATCGGCTGCGGCCACCAAACGTCGCTGAATCCCAGCCTGAGCCTCCGTTCGGTGCAACCCAATTCAGGCCCTTCGACCGGCGGCGGCACCATCGACGTCAGCGGGCGGGCGTTCGACGATTCCATTGCGGTGACCCTCGGTGGACTGACTGCGCCTCTCGATCAAGTTCTGTCCACCACTCGAGCACGAGTCCGAGTCCCTTCACTGGTCGGCCGCATCGGGTTTCTCGATGTGCAAGTCTCGAAAGGAACGCAGTCGGCATCGCTTAGCCAGGGGTACCGAGTGTTCGCGGCGTCGGTCGACTTCGATACCTTTCACTCCTATCCGACGAACTTCGTTCCGATCGCCGGGACGTTGTTTGACTTCGATCAAAACGGGACCTTGGATCTCGCACTGGCGACCAGCTCGATCGACGGTTCGGACGGTGCGGTCGTCCTGATGCTCGCGACGAGCGCCGGTGTGTTCGGCAATCCGATCGTCCTTGTCCGAACCCCGCGTCCGGTGTCGATCGCGGCCGCGGATCTGGATCGTGACGGCCGACCCGACCTGGTCGTCTCGGATTTCACCGCAAACGACCTATTGATTCTCCACAATGAGGGCAATGGTGTCTTCGCCGCTCCGTTCATGCTCTCCACCGCGTTGGCACCGACTCGGGTCGTCGTCGTGGATGTGAACGGAGACACCGTCTTCGACCTCGTCGTATCGTGCATGGATGGCCGAGCCGTCGACGTTTTCCTCGGGAACACTGCGATTCCGGGTATGTTTCCAACGACTCCCTCGGTAGTTCCCGTTTCGATGCAGGCGACGTCGGTAGCCGTTGGCGACTTGGACGGCAATTCGATTCCCGATCTCGTCGTGAGCGGAAGAATGGATTCCCAGCACGGCGCCATCTCCGTATTTCTCGGCGATGGCACGGGCAACTTCCTTCCGACCTCTCCCAATCCCGCTTCGCCGACTCAGCCGGTGGACGTCGCAATTGCAGACATCGACGCCGACACCCGAAACGACATCCTCTATCTTCGTGGAAGTTTTCCGCTGGGCGTCGACGGAGCGCTCGGGTACCTCCACAACGCAAACGCGGGCACCTTCGATCCGCCGCGCGAATTCGTCATGAGTCGCGTGCCCTTCTGGCTGTCGCCGTCAGACGTGAACGGGGACGGTCGACTCGACGTGTTCGTGACCAGCCGCGAGGACGGTGATCTGACGCTTTACCTCGGAAACGGTGACCCAGGCACCGTTTTTACGGATCCACCCACATCGATCGAAGCGGGCGCGGACTCGGTCTTCGCGGCCGCCGCACGCATCGATAACGATCAGATTCCCGACCTCGTGTCGGTGAGCGAGAGCGGGCGCGATGCATCAGTGCTACTCGGCGTGACGGCTGCTGGATCCTTCACGCAGCCAGTCGATCTCGACCTCGGCGACGTCGCCAGCGACATCATCAGCACCGATACCGACGGAGACGGAATTCCCGAGTGCGTGGTTGCACTTGGAGCGACCGGCGTCGCGCTCCTTCGGCGGAACGGCGCCGGCGGATTCTCGGCCCCGGTGATCACTGCGGTGCCGGGGTCACCCACGATTCTCGCTCCCCTTCCGTCAAACCAGGTCGCGGCGGTCGGGAGCACCGACCAGCTCATTCATCGCCTCTTCCCCACCTCCAGTGGAAGTTTGGAGGAGAGGCCCGAGGCACCGGCGCTGCCTGGGGTCACTGCTCCAAGCGCCGTTCTCGTCGCCGACTTGGATCTCGACGGCCTTGAGGATCTGGTCGCTGGAAGCGGTTCCGACGGTGCGATTCGCGTTCTCCGAGCTCGTGCCGACGGAGGCTACGATGCTCTGTCGACGTTCTCGGCCGTCGGATCGTGCCGAGGTCTCGCCGCGGCGGATTGGAACGGTGATGGACGAATCGACCTCGCCGTGGCCGATGGCGCAAATCCTCAGCTCGCCTTGTGCTTTGGGCTCGGTGATGGCACTTTTGCGCTTCCTCCCCTTGCGGTGGCGCTCGATTCGAACGCAACGGCGCTCGTTCCCATCGACGCTGACGGCAATACGTTCCCTGATCTCCTGATCGGCGAAGCCGGCATGAGTCAAGCTCGGACGTTCCTAGCCACCGGCACAGGTACCTTCGCTGCAGGCGCCGTGATTGCGCTCAGCACCGATGCGGTCCAGTTCGTCGTCGATGACTGGAATTTCGACGGCCGTGACGACGTGCTGGCGGTTCAATCGACGGGCAACGTCGTGACGCTCTACCTCGGTCAGGCTGACCGATCGCTCGGGGCACCGCGAAGCTTCGGAGTGGGATCCAATCCGTCGGCGGCAGTTGCCTACGATCTCAACGGCTCGCGGCCGACGGATCTCGTCGTGAGCAGCAGTGGACGAAGAGGGCTGAGCCTGCTCACCAATCTCGCTCGCTAGCTAGCGGTAGCTTTCAACGATTCTCGAGAGGGTCTCGCGCGACGGCCGCAGTTCGGCATCGGACAATCGGATCAGCGGCGTGTCGACCATGTGAAGGGTCGCGTTGAAGTCCTTGCGCGCCGTGTCCACAAAGATCAATCCCGTCGTCAGAATTCCCTTCTTCCGTGACTCTTCGAGCATCGCGACAGCCTCGACCTTGTTCTTCGGATTGTAGTCGTGGTCGAGTTTCTTGAGCCGGATCGTCGAGCCATCCGGGAATCGAATGTCCGTCTCGGACCCCTCGGCATAGTCGGCAACGGTCTCCTCGTACGACGGAACGTACCCGATCTCGTGGAGCGGCGTATCCGTCTCGCGTACGTGTGCGTAGCTCTTCGATGATCCTTCATGGTCGTTGAACGTCACGCACGGACTGATCACGTCGAGAAGCGCCGTGCCGTCGTGCGACATAGCCGCCTTGAGAAGCGGCACCATCTGTTTCTTGTCGCCCGAGAACGACCGAGCGACGAAGGTGCACCCCAGCGTGATCGCGAGCTCGCAGCAGTCGATCGTCTCGAGTTCGTTGATCGTGCCGTCTTTCTGCTTCGAACCGGTGTCTGCCGTCGCCGAGAACTGACCTTTCGTAAGGCCATACACACCGTTGTTCTCGATCACGTAGATCATGCGCACGTTGCGACGAATGAGGTGACAGAACTGCCCGATACCGATCGACGCCGTATCACCGTCGCCGCTGACGGCGAGCATCGTCAACTCGTGGTTCGCGAGTTTCGCTCCCGTTGAGACGGATGGCATGCGCCCGTGAACGGCATTGAATCCGTGCGACTTCGAAAGGAAGTACGCCGGCGTCTTGCTGGAACAGCCGATGCCGCTCATTTTCGCAAACGTGTATGGATCAGCGCCGATTTCGTACAGCGCGGTGATGATGTGATTGGTGATCGAATCGTGCCCGCACCCATTGCACAGCGTGGATGGACTACCGGTGTACTCCTGTCGATTGAACCCGAGCCGGTTGACCGTTCCGACTTCAGCCATGGATCAGCTCCTTCTTGCTCGAATGCTCCTGTTCGATGACGTGGTCGCTCATGAATCGTGCGTCGATGGGCAGGCCGTCGTAGTGGCGGACCGACCGCAAGCGAGTCGCAAGCTCGGGGTACTCGATTCGAAGCAGCGCCAACATCTGGCCGTCACGATTTTGCTCGATGACGTAGATGCGCTCGAACTTCTCGATGAATGCCCGAACGGCCCGCGTGAAGGGGAACGCCCGGATGCGAAGGTAAGAGCTTCGAATGCCCTTCTCGCGCAATTGATCGCGACACTCCGCCATCGGTGAATCCGTCGATCCGTACGCGATGACGCCAATCTGCGCTCCCGAGTCCGAGGACTCGACCGGTGCGGGCACGAGTTGCGCCGCAGTCTGGTGCTTGCGAGCCAGCCGGTCCATCAAATGGACGTAGTCGTCGCCGCGCTCCGTGTACAGTGCCTTTTCGTTGTGACCACTGCCTCGCGTGAAGTAGGCCGCTGCCGGGTGCCGCGTACCGGGAAGCGTTCGCCACCCGACGGCGTCGCCATCGACGTCACGATACCGCTCGAACTTGCCGAGCCTCTTGATGGCATCCGCATCGAGCACCTTCCCCCGGTCCAACGGCTTATCGGGATACTCGAACGGATCGGCCATCCAGTTGTTCATCCCGAGATCGAGATCGGTGAGAACGAACACTGGCGTTTGCAGCCGATCCGCCAGATCGAACGCACGCCAACCCATCTCAAAACACTCTTGAACCGATCCGGGAAACAACGCCACATGTTTGGTGTCGCCATGCGACAAGGTCACCACTTTCAGCACGTCACCTTGCGCGGTTCGCGTCGGCAATCCGGTCGACGGCCCGACCCGCTGGACATCGAAGATGACGGCCGGAATCTCGGCGAAGTACCCGAGGCCCACGAATTCCGACATCAACGAGATCCCCGGGCCCGACGTCGACGTCATCGCCCGAGCACCCGCCCACCCGGCGCCGATGACCATTCCAAGCGCCGCGATCTCGTCTTCAGCTTGAACGACGGCGAACCGGTTCTTTCCTGTTGCTTCATCCTTGCGGTGCTGATTCAGGAAGTCGATGACGCTCTCGGGGAGGCTGCTCGACGGAGTGATCGGATACCAGGCGACGACGGTGCATCCACCAAAGACGCAACCGAGCGCCGACGCGCTGTTGCCGTCGATGAGGATCTTGTTGCCGTTCGCGTTCATCTTCTCGACGCGGAACGGGTCCTTCTTCGCGAGGTTTTTGCGAACGAAGTCTTTGCCGAGTTCGATCATCTTCCGGTTCGACTCGACCACTTTCGCTTTCGAAGCAAACTGATCCCGCAGCGCCGCGTCGAGAATCTCGTTGTCGATTCCGAGAAGCTCCGCCACCACGCCGACGTAGATCATGTTCGTGAGAAGGCGTCGGAGCTTGGCGTTTTCGACGTTGTCCTTGCAGAGTTGGGCGAACGGCACGGGATACCAAGCGACGTCGTCGCGCCTGTCTGCGGGGTCGATCGTCCATTCGCTGTCGCAGATGATCACGCCGCCGGGAACGACCTGGTGATAGTCCTCCTTGGCGGTATTCGGATTCATCGCGACGAGAAAGTCGAGCTGCGCTTTGCGCCCGACGTAGCCTCGATGATTCACCCGAATCGTGTACCAGGTCGGCAGGCCCTGGATATTGGACGGGAAGAGGTTCTTTCCGCCCACGGGGATGCCCATTCGGAAAAACGACTTGAGTAGGATATTGTTCGCCGACTGACTTCCCGAACCGTTGACGGTCGCCACTTGAATCGTCATATCGTTGACGACCGTTCTTCGAACCGCTTCGATCATCGCTAGTGCCTCACTTCCTCTTGAAGGTGTCCTGTGCCGTTTCTCGGCAAGAAGGTAGGAGGAACTTTGGGAGGGAGACGACGTCGCGGTTCCCCTCCCCACCCCTCTCGTCCCGCCGCCTTTGCTGCCGGACGCGACCGGAAGATCACAGGCGCGATCCCAACTCGATCGTCAATTCAGTGCTTGGCTGCCGCTTCGACGAGAGCCGTCGACTTCGCCTGAAGGGACTCGACGGGCTCGCCGTCGGGCCAACGCACGACGATCGCATCTTTCATGCAGACCTCTTCACACAGCCGGCACGCCACGCACTCTTTTGCGTTGACCATCTGCGCGATCTTGAAGAAACCAGCGCGCTCTTCGGTGCCCATTGCGAGGCAATCAAAAGGGCAGACGTCGACGCAGAATTCGCAGCCGGTGCAATTGTCGATGTCGACGATGGCGATCGGCCGCTCTTTCGGCTTGATCTTGAACGTTTGCTCGCCCTTCTCGTCGTAGATGCAGTTCACTGGGCAGTAAGTCCCGCAGACCCCGCAGTCGATGCAGAGGTCAGGAAGAATGACGTGCAGTTGCTTGGATTCGCCGACGATCGCGTCGACGGGGCACTTCTTCAAACACATCGTGCAGCCGACGCACTCGATTGCGATGGTGTATGCCATGGCGCGCGCGAAATCCTCAATGATGATGCGCTGGCGATGTTTCGTCAAAAATGGCACGCGAGTATAGCAGTAGTCGGGGCAGATGCAATGTTTGCACGCGATGGCGGCGGCGGGCTGAGACCTCGACGCCTGCATCCGTCACGGGGTGAAATGACATCGGGCGATCCGATGGTAGGCCGGATCGCCCGTGGCTACGACTCACTTCCCGAGCCGCACCGTCGCTCGGGGACATCGCCGTTCCGTTAGACGCCGGCTGTGCGCCCCTGCCTTGCAGCGGCAAACCCCACGACTGCCACTCCGACCGACATGAGGATCCACGTGCTCGGCTCCGGAACCGGCTCACCGCCACCGCCGCCATCGGAGTTCTGCGGAGGGGCCGTCGGGACCTGGTTCGGACCTCCGCCGCCCGGTGTCGTCGGCGGCACCGGAGGTCCCGGGTTCGTTCCGCGCGGAATCGTCGGCACCTGGGTCGGCGGCGGAACTTGGAACGTCGGTCCACCTCCCGTCGGCGGAAGGTTTGGGCCAGTCGATGGATTCGTCGGGATTTGAGCGACGGGCGGCACTGGCGCCGTCGATGGTGGACCTGGGGGCCCCGGCGGAATCGTCGGTCCGCCTGGAGGGGGACCCGGAACGACGGGAACCGGAGGACTCGACGGTGGCGGGGTTCCACCGTTCGTCGTTCCACCGTCGGTGGATCCGCCGCCGCCGCCGCAACCAGCGAGGACCACCATGATGATCGCAGCAAACGCGAGTGACGCCGCGAACCGAACGGTCGACACCGGGCGAGACTTCTCGCCGCCTCGTCGCGCCGACGTCCAAACGGTGCGAAGGTGCTGCAGAGGGGTCATCATGTCGGCTGCCTTTTCTCTCTCCGAGGCGCGTGTCGCCTCGCCAGGTTCGTTGACGGCAGCGTGCGGCTCTCCATCACCGCACGTCGCCTCATTCATCGACGGAGGACTCGGTGCCTCCTGAGCGGGTCGCGTGGCTATTGCCCGGAATCGCGCCCAGCGCACGAGGCGCAAACCACGGACCGGCGTGTCGCCCCGACGTCGCTTGCCGTGTCGATTGGAATCTCCGCGTCGAACTCTCGTGTTCTCGCATGCTTCCCACGAATCGGAATCCGGCGATGGGAGCCGTCGTTCGACGCCGGTACGCCGACTGTGATGTGTTTCTGCGACGTCTGGCGAAGAGCATGAACACGAGATCGCCGTTCGCGCTTGATGCGAACTCGCAACCTCACTACCCTGCGTCGCACGATGAACGATCGCCGTCGTTCCGACGCTGCACGTGCGCTCGCCATCCGTCTCGCTTCGATACCCAGCGATTGGCCCGCGCATGGCGAGGCGCCGGTCGCGAGGATGTTGACATCCGAACTTCGTCGCGCGGGCCTTCGCGCGGTGCCCGCCGCTCGACCGCCCCTCCCCATTGGACGCGAAAACGTACTCGCGTTCAGACTTGGAGTCCGTCCGGAGGCAGTCCTGTTCACCGGCCATCTCGACACCGTTCCTTGCGATTCGCGGCAGCGGGTCGGCGCCGCCCGTCGCGGCTCCCGCCCGATCGTCGAAGGGCGAGGGATCCTCGATATGAAATCTGGAATTGCCGCTGGAGTGGTTGCTGCTGCGGAGTTGTCGCGCAGAGGTTTCGGCGGCGCGATCATTCATCTAGCCGTTGCAGACGAGGAGGGCGACTCTCTCGGCATGCGCGCATCGCTTCTTCCGCTCAAGGCGCTTCTCAACCGCTACGGTCTTCGAATCGTCGCCGCGGTGAACCTCGACTTCGTGGAGATGGGGACGTCGTGGACGGCATACACGGGAAGCGTCGGGAAGCTACTCGTCGGGATCGTGCTCGCGGGCGAGACACGTCATGCCTCGGGCGCGCTCGCTTCGCACGGTGTCGCCGACGATCTGGCGCGTTTGATTCACCACCTCCCGCGTGATCCGCGCCTGCACGCAGGCGAGCGGCAGTCGCTTCCGCGACCTGTCCTGCTGCATGCGGAAACCGTGCGGGAGGCTTACGGGATCAGCGTCCCTGGAATCGCTCGGCTCGAGATCCACGTACCGTTCTTTCGGCGCTCTCCCGCAGAGGTCGTGCGCGCCGTCGCCGACGCAACCTCTTCGATCCTCGGTGCACGACGCCGCGTGACGACGGTCTGCGACCTCCCGCCGTCGGCGCTGGCGGTCGATTCAGGCCGTTCGATCGGAGACGTCCGTATCGCAGCCTTTCGTGCGACGTTGTCTCGGCTTCGCAATGCCCGCGCACGCCATCGACCCCGAGCGTGCGTTTTTCTCGCGCCGCCCGTCTATCCTCCGGTCGAGACCGAGGCTGACGCGCCCGTTGTTCGGGCATTGCGGAGCATGGCCCGCGATGACCACGGACATCCGCGCCTCCGGCTGAGTCGGTGCTATCCGTTCGTTTCCGACCTGAGCTATCTTCGCGCGCCGCGTAGAACCGGCACATCGCGTGAGCCGACGAACTTCGTCGACGAAATTGCGAGTCTCCTCCCCTTCCCCGCCGCAGTCGTCCGCGCGATCGATCTCGCGACCACGCTCGATCTTCCTGTCGTGAACGT